>CAIJDY010000194.1 GCA_903819565.1 Candidatus Omnitrophota bacterium
AACACCCACCAATACGCGCGGGATAAATTCCTTTCAATGAACGCCGTGCTGGGCACCAGGGTCGCGCGCCATTGACGGTCCGGGATCTCCAGAGGCATTTCATACTTCAGGAGCGGACGGTCCCAATCCACCGTGCCTTCCCTGACCGCATGACGGTACAAAACACGCCTGTCCGGCGGCGCCGCTTGATCTTCGATCAGGCAGGCCAGTCCCTCCGGCGGCATCTTCGAATAAATCCCCTTTATAAAATCATCCGCGTTGTAGACCTCGAGGACGAAACCTTTCAGCCCCTTGCGCCGGTGCTCCACCGTGCCCCGCGGCACGTCCTTGGCATACACCGGCATAAAAACAATGATGCCGGTCCGTTTATTTCCTTTTTGCACAAGCTCAAGCGGCGGCGTCGCCACCGGAAGTCCCAGGTCCCGGCATTTTTCCATCGCCGCGCGACGGACAGGCTCCGTACTCAGGTCATAGCCCAACGCCACCTCATTATTTTTTAAAGGCTCCAGATAATAGACGGGAAAATATTCTTCACGGTCCGAAGCGGGAACCCGGCGGCCGCTCGCGTCCTTTTCGTAGAACCCGAACCCATCCATACCATCCTGCTTCGCACTGCTCTCATAAAACACGCGTTCCCCCCGGCTCACCCGCGGGACCCATTCGACCGCCTGGATCGGAATATCTTTCAGAAGCGGGCCCACGTAGTCGCTGAATTCATTCCTGTCCACAGACTCCTGGGAATCGAGGAACCGGCGCAACCCGTCCAGCCTGTCGATCTGACGCTCCAGCTCCTCGGAAACGGCGTGCATTCTTACGATGGAACGCTGTAAGAAGATCGTTCTAAAATTGCGTTCGGCATCGTATCGCAGCTCGAAAAAAAAGACCCCCGTTAATATCAGCCCAAATCCCGCGACGATCACGGCCATCCCGTAGCGGACCCACAGGTCCACGGGCTGCCCTTCCTGCCCCTGCTCCAGGGCCTCCTTAAATCTTCGCCAATAGACAAACACAAAAAGGACCCCGAAGCAAAAGACCGCCACCGGAACAATTCCGTGAAAACGCGCGCGCGCGACCGCCTGAACGAAATCATGAGCGCTCTGGTCGACGCCAAGAAGGGCGATCATCTCTCCCGTGCGGCCGTCGTTGATCGGTGCGTACGCGGAGATCCAGCGGCCCCAAGGGTCCGTCGCCGGTTCATCGACGCCCCCTTTGCCCGTTGCAAAAACCTCCTCGAGCTTTGGCGTCACGTCGTCATAAACCTGCCCCGGAGGCGACTCGTCCTTGCTGCCTGCCTGCTCGGAATCCGCAAGAAAAATGATCTTCCCGTCCGTTTTGCGCATAAGGTAAATGAACCGGACCGAAGCCATGACCTTGCGCAGATTTTGAAGCCGGGATTTCACCACCTGGTACATGGGACTCGAGATATCCGCTGCAGAACCGAATAAGCTACTGACAAGCCCGGAATCCACGGCGCTCACGGACTGCTGCGCGTCGCTGAGGAGCTGTGCCCGCTGCAAAACAGCCTCCCTCTGCCCCAGTTGCTGCGTCCAGATCCAGCCTGTGGCGAGCATGACGACAGCCACCAGGATCGCTCCGGTCATCGGATCCTTCAGAAGACCGGCCTTCCGGGGAACGCTGTGCCCCCCGCGGCTCTCGTCAACGGAACGCCAGATCGCCGCGGTAAAAACACAGGCGGCGAAAGCGCAAAGGATCTGAACGGGGAAACCGGCCGCCTGAAGAAAAGCGTCGTGATTGATAAAACCCGCCGCCAGCAGTGCGGCCTTGGGAACGATGAGCCCCGCCGCGACGGTATACACGGCCATAGCGATCGCCGCGACAGCGAGGGGCCGGAAGCGTTCCTTGTTTTCTTCCGAAAACTTCCACAGCGCAAACGCGGTCAGCAATCCGCCGGACAGCCCGAAGGAATACCGGACAGCCGCGTTCACACCCGCCATTCCCGCCGGAACCGCAAAAAAGACGGCGAGGAATAGCGGCATATAGATCCATCGCCTGATCCGGACATATTTGAAACGCCCGCACACGGAACGGCCGAATTCGAAAAGACAGACGAACGACACGCCCATCACGGCGATACGGACCCAATTGAACGGGGCACTGTCCCCCAGGCTGAGGGCCAGCATGTCCATCCACTCGTTGAGCCCGTGAATAAGACCGAAAGCCCCGAGCCAATACCAGGGAAGCAGTGCCTTGTCCTTTTTGTAGAGGACAACGCAGACCGATGACAGCAGGATAAAGGCGAGGCCGTAGACGAAAAAAACGTAATCAAGCTGGCCCAAAAAAAACTCTCGCATCAATGAATACTCCCGTTATTGTGGATACTTCCCCCCGCCCCTTACCCCTCCCACCAAGGGAGGGCTGGGAGGGGGACTTTCACCTCACCCACCGTGCTCACTTCCCCTTACGAAAAAATCTCTAATGGGGATGCTTTTCCAAAGCCGTGGCTTTATCAATGACCTCTTCGATAAAATCCTTATTCGAGACATCCAGCCCAAGCATCGCGGCCCGCTGGCGGTTCACCATAAAGGCACCGCGCTTCGGTGAAATGACGGCGATTTCTGCCGGATTTTTCTTTTGGTGCAGGATCTCATCCGCCATCCGCCCGGCCTCGTAGGCCTGCCTAAAACCGGAATCGTCCACGGAAAGGAGCATTCCCTCCTGAACGAACTGTTTCTCCGGAGACGCTTCGGGCTTCTTGATATGGGCCAGGTACCACGCCGCGGCCTGCAGCGGATCGACGGTCGTTCCGTCGTCATCTTTAAGCGTTGAATGATTCACGACGAAAAAGGCGTCCACCTTGTCCTGAAGTTCCAGTGCCCGGTCTTTCCACTCGGAGAACGAGTTGGTCTCGACCCGGTCGACCAGCTGCAGGGGCAGCTTTCCCTCCTCCGCGAGCCGGGCGATCACCTTGGACTTTGCCCGTCCCGTTTCGGAATTATCCGAAAGAACGGCGAACGTCTTGATGCCGGGAAACAGCTTTTCCAGGTTCTCCAGGGCTTCTTTAAAATAGCCTGATTGGTAGACTCCGGTCACGTTGTGCCCGGGATGCTCCTTGGCATCTATATACCCGTAAGCCAGCGGATTAAAATCCACGCCCCAGAAAATGACGGGAACTCCCGTATTGTACAAATGCGCCCCGATGAAATTCGTCGCGTTATCGTCGCCGAGCAAGACAAGATCGGGATGGAACACCCCGATCTCGGTCATGATGGCCGCGGTGGTCGCCGCAATCTCATCCTTCTTGTTCTTGCGCTTGGTATCCATCCAGGCCCGCTTGATCACCGTCGTGTCCGTTTCCACAAAATCGTTCTTCTCAAACTCCGCCATCTGCGCATCATTGTCCAGGAACTTGAATTCCCTAAACGCGGCACAAAGCCCCTTGCCCGTATCCTGCGACCAGAGGTACTCACGATGATAGCTGTCCACGACGAATACCCGAAGTTTCGCCGGCCCGCCGTGTCCCGTCGCCGCGAAACCCGCGATGAATAAAAAAACGGCAATGCACCCGAACAGCTTTTTCATAATTCACCGCCCTTATTTGTGCAAGGTGTCATGTGTAATGTTTAATGCCGACAGCTTTCATCTCCCAGCTTTTTCTTGACTCCGGTTATCATCGCTGACAGCTGACCGCTGAAAGCTATCGTCCCAGCTCCTTCTTCAGATTTTCGACCTCTTTCTTGAGCTCGACGATGCGCGACTCCCGCCCGATGCTTGCCTTGTAAAACACTTCGAGCTCCCGCACCTGCTTCTTATCCTTTTCTTCCTGTTCTTTGCGGCCGGAGACGTCCCAAAGAATGCCGTTGACCATTTGCGGCTTCCCGTCACTGTCCCGTATCATTTTCGCGCGGGCAGCGAGATAATGGACGCTCCCGTCGGGCCATACGACGCGATACTCCGGCTCATAGGGCACCCCGTGTTCGATCGTGGCCCGCAGCGCCCCCCTCACCCGTTCACGGTCCTCGGGATGCACCACCGCAAAGAAATCCTCGTTTTTTCCCGAGAACTTTGACGGATCGATACCCAGAAGGGAAAAAGACTGCTCGTCAAAAATGCGCCTGTTCTGAAGGATGTCATATTGCCACACGCCCATGTGGGCCGACTTCAGCGCGATGTCGAGTTTCATCATGCTGGCATTCAGGGCTTCTTCCGCCTTTTTCCGGTCCGAAATATTCCGCGCAATCCCGATAGAGCCGGTGACCTTTCCCGTGTTATCCTTAATAAC
>CAIJDY010000195.1 GCA_903819565.1 Candidatus Omnitrophota bacterium
CCCTGTGCCTCCGTGAGAGAAAACCCTCCGTCCTGTTCGCGTTCATTCGCGTTTATTCGCGGATAACCCAAAACCGATCCGCCAAGGAGTTTCTTTTTCAACCGCTAATGAACGCGAATGCACGCGAATGGGAGGATCGTTTCTTATCCGTGCTAAAAAATCAGACGTGACCCCAATCCCCGCTTGATTTTATCCGGATAAACGGCATTGTAATGCACGGCAAGTGTATTATTATGTCATTTTTAGATAACGCGAGGTGCATCAAATGGACTCGCTGCTCAAGGAACGCATCCTGGATTTCCATCAGTCCGGGATCCCCGCCTACACCCGGCGGGACGCGACTGTCGCGCACGTCAAGGATATGGTCACCACCATCGTGGGAGGGAGAAAGACGGGGAAGACCTATCTGACGTACCAGGTGATCGACGATCTGCTGAAATCCGGCGGGCTCGAGTCTCTGAGACGCGTGTGTTACCTGCACTTTGACGACGAGGCGCTCGCCGCCATGAGGCAGGAAGATCTCGCGGGCATCGACCGGGTCTTTCTCTCCCTGCTTGAGAAAGAGGAGCGGGAGGGGGCGCTGCTTTTCGTCTTCGACGAGATCCACCGCGTACAAGGATGGGAGAATTTCGTGCTGCGGCTGAAGAAACGGCCGAACTGGCTGGTGATGGTCACCGGTTCGACCGTGGATCTTGAAGAGGACAAGGTGGCGAGACAGCTTCGCGGAAAGACCTTCACCAACCGGCTCCACCCGCTTTCCTTCAAGGAATTCCTCCGGTTCAACGGGTTCAATTCTTCCCCCGACAGGATGTCTTCCGCCGACCGCGCTGCCGCCCGGGGGCTTCTCGACCTTTATCTGGAAAAAGGCGGATACCCCGCCGCCACGGTGGTTGACCGCCAAATCCTCCGTCAGTTGTTGCAGAACTACTTCAATTCGATTGTGGCCTCGGACTTCATCCTGGGCCGGGACATTCAGAGCCCCGGAGCCTGCAAGGCGTATCTGCGGGATCTCTTGCAGAAGAACGCCTGTCCGTACACGCATAAGAAGGAACTGAACAATCTGCGATCCATGGGGTTTCCGCTTGCCCCAAAAACGGTTTCCGAATGGTTCACATGGGCCGAAGAAAGCTATTTTCTTGGCAGCGCCGGAATACAATCGCCGTCGCCCAAAAGAGTCGCCAAGAACTACCGGAAGATCTATTGCTGCGACTGGGCGATGGCGAACTCCGTCACCGGTTGGTCGGAGAAACGGATTTCCCGGAGCCTTGAGGCTGTCGTCTACTGGCACCTCGTGCGACAGGGTTTTTCCGTGTCCTATGATCTGGCCGGAACGGAAAAAGCGGAGATCGACTTTGTGGTCTCGCGCCACGGCGAGCGCCCATTCGCGGCGATTCAAGTCTGCATGGACATCGCGGATGACGTGGTCGAGGGAAGGGAATTGAAAGGGCTGGCCTGGTACGCCAAACGAAACCCGGACGTGGCGTGCCGCGTGATCACGCTGGCGGAGCCCCGAAGGAAACTGGCTGTTCCCGTTGTCTCCGCTCTCGATTTTCTGCTTGACCACGACAAGCTATAATCCAGTCAACCGCAACGTTCCGCTAAAAAGGCTGGGTTAGCGAAAAGTCAGCGGAAGTTAGCGGTTGCAGTTTTTTCCCCGCGAAAAGCCGCGGTAAAAATCCCGGTGCAAATCCGTTCCCCGCAGATTTCGCAGATTGGCGCAGATTTCCCGCAAAACACCCGGTATTCGTGCTCAAAAAGACAGACGCGATCCCAATCCTGCTGTGAC
>CAIJDY010000196.1 GCA_903819565.1 Candidatus Omnitrophota bacterium
ATCGCCATTCCGGGGAAGTTAACGACGGCTTATCTTGTCCTGCAGCTTTACGCGAAGGATTTCGAGCCGGTTTTTATTCCTTTCGATAAAGTGCTGGAGGCCGTGACCTCCGGGGAAGTCGATCTCGGGCTCGTGATCCACGAGGGGCAGATCACGTATGCGAAACACGGGCTCGAAAAGGTCCTGGACCTTGGCGTGTGGTGGCATGAAAAAACGGGACTGCCGCTGCCGTTGGGGGTCGATATTATCCGCCGGGACCTCGGCGCGGACGTGATGAGGTCTTTTGCGGGCCTGTTCAGGGAAAGCATTGAATATGCCTTGTCTCACCGCCGGGAAGCCCTAGAATACGCGCTCCGGTTCGGCCGCGGGATCTCCGAGGACCTGAACGACCGCTTTGTCGGGATGTACGTCAACGACCGGACGGTGGATATCGGAGAGGACGGAGAGGCGGGGTTCCGGGCCCTTTTTGAGATGGCGTATTCAAACAAGATCATCCCGGGTAAAATTAATCTGGAATTCATTAATTAAATAGTGTTACGCATGATGGGTAGCGAGAACCTCAGGACCCGTAACACGTTTTCCATTACTTTCCGCAAGGAGTTTTATGGCCAACGACGAATTACGCGTTAAAACCGTGGAGATCGCGAAAAAACACAAATCTTCCTGGATCGAGCTCGGGCAGCATCTTTTTTCGATCTATAAGAACAAGCTTTACAAGGAATGGGGCTACCAGGCTTTCGAGACCTATTGCCGCAAAGAGCTCGGGATCAAGGATACGACGGCCTCTAAGCTTCTGAAATCCTACTCTTTTCTTGAAAAGGAAGAGCCGCGCATCGTTAAACCCGAATTCTCCCAGGAAGAAAATCCAAGAAAGATCCCCGATTATGAGGCCGTGAACCTGTTGCGGCTCGCCAAGGACAACAAGAACATTCCCGTGAACGACTTCGCGGAATTGCGGCAGGAGGTCCTGAACGAGGGGAAGGAACCCAAGGAGATCCGCGCGCAAGTGAAAAAGATCCTCGATGCGCAGAAGCCCAAGGACACGCCGGAGGCGAAAGACCAGAAGCGGAATTCGGTGCTGCGGCGGCTGATCGGTTTTTTGAACGGCGCCAAAACGCAATTGAAAGAAGAAGATCTCGTGCCTGATTTTCTGCTCAAGCAGATCGAGGCGCTTACGGCGAAGCTGGAAGATCAACTGGAGTAAAGGAAAAAACTTGGAAGCAAAAGAACTTTTGAGCCTTCTCGGGATGATCGGCGGTGCCGTCATGCCACTTTTTAACATCCCTCTCATTTACAGGATTGCCAAACGTAAATCCGCCGCCGACATCAGCCTTTTCTGGTTGTTCGGCGTGTGGGCCTGTATTCTCTTGATGCTGCCAATCTCTTTTCTGACCTCCGACCTGACGCTCCGTCTGTTCGGGATTTGCAACGCGGTTTTTTTTACCGGCGTCGTTTTTGTTACCATGAAATACCATCACCGGTTTAAAAAAAAGAACCCGGGTTCCGAGCCCAGATCTTAAAAAATGCATCCCACGTATAAAAAAATGCTCAGATCGCTTCAGAAGAAAGAAGCGGCATTGCCGGCCAAGGTCAGGGATCCGGACTCTTGGGAGCTTTATATCCTGAAATGCCGCGACGGTTCTTTTTACACGGGGATCACGACAGACCTCGAACGCCGCTTCAAAATGCACCAGGACGGCAAGGCTTCGCGCTATACCCGGACCCGCCGGCCCGTCGAGGTTCTTTACCACGAAAAATGCGGGAGCCGCACCCAGGCGCTTGTCCGGGAGTGCGCAGTCAAAGAATTCTCACGGAAAAAAAAGGAAGAACTGATTGCTTCGAACCCAAGAAAGAGAAGAGACGCTGCAAAAAGAAAGCGGCGCGTAACGCGTAATGAGTAACGAGCAACGGGGAAACCCTCGTTACGCGTAACACGTTACTCGTTACGAGTTTTAGATTTCTAAAAACTTCGGAAATTTCGTGAGGTTCGTGCAGCCTTTTTTCGTCACGACGACCACATCCTCCAGCCGGACGCCGCCCGTTCCTTTGTAATAAAGACCCGGTTCCACGGTGACGACTTGACCCTCTTTTAAAACGTCGCTTCCGCGGCCGATACGCGGCGATTCGTGGACTTCGAGCCCGAGCCCGTGGCCGGTGCTGTGGAAGAACCCCTGGGCGCGGCCCCCCATGAAGCCCGTTCTGAAGCCGAGGCCCGTGAAGTATTCCTGAATGGCGTCGTGGACTTTTTTGCCGTCGATGCTGTCGCGGATCATCCGGAAGGCGATCTCCTGTCCCGCTTCGACCGCCGCGTATATTTTTTTGAGCCGCGGGGACGCCTTCCCGCGGACGACGGTGCGCGTGAAGTCGGCGTAATAGCGCGTCGTGTCATTGCGCGGGAAAATATCCATCACGATCGGCTGATGCGCCTTAAGCGGGCCGGAACCGCGGTGATGGGGATCGACCGTTTGCGGGCCGCACGAGACGATCGTGTGCTCGCCGGTGCAGCCGTCCTCCAAAAGGGACCGGTGGATGACTGTTTTGAGGAACTCGCTTGTGAGAGGTTTCCCGTGAAAGTAGAGTTTGTTCCCCCGGATCACGGACTTTTTCAGCGTTTGAACGGCTTTTCCCGCCGCCCGTTCGGTCGCGACAAGCGCCTGCCGGATGGCTCCAAGCTCCCGGCGGTCCTTGAGTATCCGGCCTCCGCAGAAAGGGAGCGGTTTGTAGCGGATCCGGAATCCCGCGCGTTTCAGCGGCTCGCAATACTGGACCTGGAAATTAGCCGGTACCAGAAGGTCCCGCACCTTTTTCTTTTTGAGAAAAGCGCCCAGGATGTCGGTGAGGGAAGGCGACCGACCGGTCGTTGCCTTGAAAGCGCGCGCCAGTTTGGAGGTTGAAAGCACGGCGTCGACGCGGGCCTGTTTTTTAGCGCGGTCGATCTCGAGGTCATTGATCAGGATGTATTTTTTCCCGCGGATCCGGACAAAGACAAAAGAGTCGGGAGCGATGAAACGCGTCGCGAAATAAAGGTCCGCGTTGTCTTCGCTCGAGTCGATCATTAGCAGATTATCTTCTGGCATGGGAACTCCCGTTTGAAAGAGGATACCACGCGGCGGGTTTGGAGTGCAACGGGCAACGCGGGGAGCAAAAGGCCCTAAAACACTCCCTTTCTTCAAGACAGAAGCCGCCCGGCGGGCGACCCGTCCAACCCCGGGGGTTGAACGGGGTTCCACAGCGGCTGACCCAGTTTAGTCGTTGACGGGCTTCCTGAAAGCCGTTAAACTTCACTGTCTTATCCCTCCATAAATGGTGCAAATTAGGATAGTTTTAATTCGATGGAAATTTTTTCTATAGAGCAACTTAAAGCCAAAGCGAAGCTCGTTCGCCGTCACATCGTTGAAATGACGGGAGCCGCCGCGTCAGGCCATCCGGGCGGTTCTCTTTCCGCCACCGAGATGCTGGTGGCCCTCTATTTTAACCTCATGCAGCACAATCCCCAGGACCCTCAATGGGCGGACCGCGACCGGCTCGTTTTAAGCAAAGGGCATGCCTCGCCGGCGCTTTATGCCGCGCTGGCGGAAACGGGATATTTTGATCCCGGGACGCTCAAAGATTTCCGTAAATTGGGAAGTCCGCTCCAGGGCCATCCGGACCGGCGGAGACTTCCCGGCGTCGAAGCTTCCACCGGTTCTTTGGGCCAGGGGTTGTCGATGGGGATCGGCATGGCGCTTGCGAGACGTCTGGACGACAGGGACTATTACACTTATGTGATCACCAGCGACGGGGAAATGAACGAGGGTCAGACCTGGGAAGCGGCGGCTATGGCGGCCCATCACAGGGTCGATCATTTGATCGCTTTTCTTGATTACAACAAATTCCAGCTGGACGATTCCACGAAGAAGATCTGTGATATGGAGCCTGTGGTTGAGAAGTGGAGGGCTTTCCGCTGGAACGTTCAGGAGATCGACGGTCATGATTTCAAGGCGATCCTCCACGCAGTGGGAAAAGCGAAAAAGGTCAAGGACGCGCCAGCGATGATCGTTGCGCATACGATCAAGGGCAAGGGGATCTCGTTCATGGAGAACAACAACCAGTTTCACGGTGTCGCGCCTACCCCCGAAGAAGTCCTCAAAGCTTTGAAGGAACTTGAATAATGGAAAGAAAATTCGGAAAGGCCACGCGGGACGCTTACGGAGAGACGCTTATCGAGATCGGGAAATCGAATCCGGACGTTGTGGTGCTGGACGCGGATCTTTCCAAGTCCACGAAGTCCTATCCCTTCAGCCAGGCGTTCCCGGAACGGTTCTTTAACGTCGGGATCCAGGAAGCCAATCTGGTCGGTGTCGCGGCCGGTCTCGCTTCCTGCGGTAAGATCCCGTTCATTTCCAGCTTCGCCTCATTCCTTGTGAGCAAGGGGTTCGATCAGTTCCGCATGGGCGTCGCTTTTTCGGAATTAAATGTGAAGATCGTCGGCTCGCACGGCGGGATCACGGTGGGCGAGGACGGCGCGTCACAGATGAGCATCGAAGATTACGCACTGATGACGAGCCTTCCGGGTTTCGTGGTCGTGTCGCCTTGTGATGAGATTTCGGCGCGTCCGCTCGTTTGGGAAATGGCGAAACATCCCGGCCCCGTGTACATGCGGACCGGCCGTCCGAAAGCTCCGGTCGTGCATAAGCCCGGCACCGAGTTCAAGCTCGGGAAGGGTGTTCGCTTGAAGGACGGGAAGGACCTTTCGATCCTCGCGAACGGGCTCCTGGTCTTTGAGGCGCTCGAGGCGGCCGAACGGCTGGCGGATGAAGGCATTCAGGCCGGCGTGATCGATATGCATACCGTCAAGCCTTTGGACACCGCACTTATTCTGGAAGAGGCCAAAAAAACGGGCCACATCCTCGTCGCCGAAGAGCATCAGATCTGGGGCGGGCTCGGAAGCGCCGTCGCGACGTTCCTCGCCGGGAAGCACCCGTGCAAGATGGGTTTTGTGGCCATCCTGGACACCTTTGCCGAATCCGGAAAAGCGGAAGAACTTCTGGAAAAGTACGGCCTGACATACCCGAGCATCGTCAAGACCGCAAAAAAGATTCTGGGCCGATAACCGTCGCGTCTTGCGCGACGGCTTAAGGAGATTTTACCTTAACATGTCCCCCAAAAAAGCCACGATCTTCTTTCTTCTAGCATCATTTTTCTGCGGTAGTCTTCCTTCCTTGTTCGGCGCGGCCACGGGCGAAAAGGCCATGGTCGTGACCCCCGATCCGCGCGCGACGCAGGCCGCGCTGGAGGTCCTGAACGAAGGCGGGAACGCGCTGGACGCGGCGATCGCGGCCCAGTGGGTCTTCAGCGTGGTCCAACCGCAGTCTTCCGGAGTCGGCGGCAGCGGCCAGCTTCTTTTTTATGACGCGGCGATGCGGCGTATCCTCTTTTTTGACGGGAACGTCCGTGCGCCCGGAGAGTCCAATCGCGGCATGTTCCTGGACGAAAAGGGCGAACTTCCGCCCTACCGACCCGACCGGAACACTGGCGGCCGGCCCGTGGGCGTTCCTGGCCTGCTTAAACTGCTTCAAGAGGTCCACTCCCAATTCGGCACCCGGAAATTCCCCTTCGAAAAACTTTTCGATCCGGCCATCAAACAGGCCGAAGAAGGGACCGAGGTCAGCGAGGTTCTTGCACAGGCGCTCCGCGATGAGGCGCCGAGGCTTGCGTTGTCCGAAGAAGCCAGGAAGGATCTTTTTGACGAAAACGGTCAGCCGCTTCGGGAAGGACAGAAATTGCTCCAACCCGATCTCGCGAAAATGTTCCGGCTGGTCCAGACGAAAGGCCTGAAGGCTTTTTACGATGGCGATATTGCGAAGGCAATGGTCCGCGCGGTCCAAAAGGACCCTTTCCGTCCCGGTTCCCTGAGCTATCGGGACCTCAAGCATTACGAGGTCGTCCGGCGCAATCCCGTGCACGGGAGCTATCAAGGGTACGATCTCTTCAGTTTTAGCGCGCCTTCTTCGGGCGGCGTGATGTTATTGCGGGGACTAAATCTGCTGGCCCATTTTGACGCCGCGGGCCTCGGGAAGACCACGGATATCTTCCATTTGCTGGAGGAAGTGCAAAAGATCGCCTTTACCAACCGCATGGCGATCGCGGACCCGGACCTTTTTGATGTTCCGGAAAAAGAACTTTTGTCGCAGGAATGGGCCCAGGCCCGGGCAGAATCGATCAAGTTCGAAAAGGTCCTTAAGGATGGCCGTGCTTCCAGGAATCCTCCGCCCGAGGACATGAAAAAGCCCACACGTTCTTCGATCCTGGTGGCGGACGCGCAGGGGAATCGGGTGGCCCTGTGCGCCACGCTCGGGGATGCTTTTGGTGCGGCCGTGAAAGTCCCCGGTTACGGGTTCTTTTTGAATAACCAGCTGACGGATTTTGATATGGATCCGGCGAGCGTGAACGATCCGGACGCTACGAACGTTGTTTCCCCCGAGCAAAGGCCGCGGAACGCGGCGGCGCCGCTCCTTATCTTTAAAGAAGGTCGTTTCGTCCTGGCCCTGGACGCCTACGGGCCTGAAGAGCCGGCGGCGATCCTTCTGAACCTTCTGGTCCTGAATCTCGATCTTGGGGTGACTTGCGAGGGGACTTTGGCGGCACCGCGACTGGTCGACGCGGACGGCGTGATGAGGATCGAACCCGAACTTTACGATGATGGATTGCTGCGTACGCGTCTCGAGCTTTTGGGACAGAAGCTCGAAAAAACGGAGAACCTGGGCCGTGCGCAGGCGATCTGTTCCGAGGACGGTTCCGGAAAAATGACCGGCGCAAGCGATCCGCGTGGCTCCGGAGACGCGGCAGGAATTTAAAAAACTGTAACGAGTGACGAGTAACGTGTAATGAACTCATTACCCGTTACCTTTTACCCGTCATTCATTTCATTTGGAGTGAACATGATCCTTCATAAAGGAAAATATCTCGACCTGATCAGCGAAGACGGTTGGGAATTCGTGAAGAGGACCAATTGCAGCGGCATCGTGGTCATCGTGACGGTCACAAAAGACGGGAAAGCCCTTTTTGTGGAGCAGTTCCGCCGGCCGGTCCGCGCTCAAGTAATCGAATGGCCCGCGGGGCTCGTGAACGACAAGACGCCTCACGATCCCGAGAGCATGGAAACGGCAGCGCGGCGCGAACTCCTGGAAGAGACGGGTTATGAGGCCGGGGAACTCGCCCTGCTTGCCGAAGGACCGGTCTCGAGCGGTCTGAGCGCGGAGATCATCACGTTCTATCAGGCGCTTGACGTCACCCAAAAGGGACCGGGCGGCGGGGATGACACGGAATCGATCGTCGTTCACGAGGTGCCGCTCCGGGAAGCGGACCTTTGGCTTTACGAGATGGGAAAAAAGGGGTATCTTGTGGACCCTAAAGTTTACGTAGGTCTTTATTTTCTAAAAAACACGAATCAGCGTGGCGAGTAGCAAACGGATCCTCGCGCGGGAAAAGGAATTAAAATGGCCGACATGACGATCTATCAAAAACCGACCTGCAATACCTGCAAAGAAGTTTTTCAGATCCTGAGGGAAGCGAACGTTGACCTGGAGGCCGTGGATTATTTTACGGACCCGATCCCGAAGGCGAAACTCCGGGAGCTGATCGGGAAGATCGGTCTTCCGGTCGAAGAATTGATCCGCAAGAAAGACCAGCTGTATCTGGACCTGCGGCTGGGAGAGAAAAAACTTACCGAGGGGCAGTGGCTGGACCTCTTGGCGATCTATCCCGACCTGCTCCAGCGGCCGATCGTGGAAAAAGGGGGCAAAGCGATTGTCGCCAGGCCCGCCCGCAAGATCAAGGAGTTCCTGGCTTCTTTTGCTCCACAAATAGTGCCTTTGCCGCCCGAGTCCTTGCCGGCGGTTTAACGAGACGAACGGTACCTTTCTGGCGTCATCCCGCTTGAGAGCCTTCCGGTTTTCCGCTACAATAGCCCCTTGATAAGAACAGGATTCCCCCAGCAAAAGGAGAACTGCCATGGAAGATCCGAACAGGCCTTTTTTACAAACCCAACCTCACGAAGCCGTTTTTTCCACCTTCATACAGCGCGTCTATCAATGGATGGCGATGGGGCTGGCGCTCACGGCGCTCGTCGCTTTTCTCACCGCGAGCAACGCGACCCTGTTGCGCTTTCTTTTCAGCGGCGGAATGTGGCTTTTTTTCCTCGTGGAACTCGGGATCGTGATCTGGCTTACCTCGAGCGTTCAAAGGATTTCTCCGCAGGCGGCGGTCCTCGGGTTCCTGACTTACGCCACCATCAACGGGATCACCATGGCGGGGATCGTTCTTTACTATACGGCGGCTTCGATCTCTTCGACGTTCTTTATCACGGCTGTGACCTTCGGCGGCGTGAGCGTTTACGGTTGGGTGACCAAGCAGGACCTGACCTCGGTCGGGAGTTTTTGCGGCATGGTGCTTTGGGGCGTGATCATCGCGAGCATCGTGAACATTTTTTTCCACGCGCCGGCGTTTTACTGGATCCTTTCTTACGTGGGCGTGGCGGTTTTCATCGGGCTCACGGCCTATGACACGCAAAAGCTCAAAGCGATCCATCAGAGCACGGCGGACGCGCCCGAGCAGCTCGCGATCTTCGGGGCGCTGATGCTGTATCTTGATTTCATTAATATGTTCCTGTTCCTCCTCCGTATATTTGGACGCCGGCGTTGAAAAAAAGTGATAAGGGGTAAGTGATAAGCGGTAAGTCTTATCCCTTACTACTTACCACTTACTGCTTTTAATTAAAGGAATTATGATCGACGTTCAGTCTTTAACGATGCATTACGGTCCCGTAGTCGCGTTGGACCACGTTTCTTTTCAGACGAATCCCGGCGAGATCCTCGGCCTTCTGGGGCCGAACGGCGCGGGAAAGACGACGGCGATGAGGCTCCTGACAACCTACCTTTATCCTTCTTCCGGCACAGCGAAAGTCGACGGGTTCGATATCCTGGAAGAACCGCTGGAGGTCCGCAAGCACATCGGCTATCTTCCCGAAACGGTGACGCTTTACGCGGACATGCAGGTGGATGAGTACCTGGCCTTCGTCGGAAAAGCCCGCGGGCTGGAAGGAGCGCGTCTGGCGGAGCGCATGGAGTGGGTCAAAGAGGCCTGCCATCTGAAAACGGTGTGGAAGCATTTCCTCTCCGAACTTTCCAAAGGCTACGGCCAGCGGGCCGGCCTCGCGCAGGCGCTTATTCATGATCCGAAAGTCCTGATTCTGGACGAGCCGACCTCGGGGCTCGATCCGATCCAGATCATCGAGATCCGTTCGCTGATCAAAAGCCTCGCAAAGCAAAAGACCGTTGTTTTTTCCACGCACATCCTTCAGGAAGTCGAGGTCCTCGCGGACCGGATCGTGATCCTCAACGAAGGGAAGCTGGTGGCGCAGGGGACGAAGCGCGAACTGGCGGAAAAGGTCCCGCACACGGGGAAGGCCCCGCAAGACGTGAGTCTGGAAGAGATCTTCATCCAGCTCCTGGTCCCGCGCGCAGTGGTGAAAGTTTAAGTTGTCTAAAGGGATTATCATTCCCGCGAAAGCGGGGATCCAGAGAATGGATTCCCGATAAAAGCATTCGGGAATGACAAGCTTGATGATATAAGGTGAACTGAGAAGTATGAAAAAAACTTGTAACCTATTGATTATTCTGAATCGCGAGCTCGCGGCGTACTTCAATTCCGCGATCGCCTACATCTTCATGATTATTTTCTCGCTCCTGAACGGGGGGCTTTTCATGACACAGTTCTTTCTCATGGGGCGCGTGGACATGAAGGCCCTTTTTTACACGCTGCCGTTCCTCCTGGCGGTCTTCCTACCGGCGGTTACCATGAGGTTGTGGTCCGAAGAAAAACGCGGGAACACGCAGGAACTTCTTTTGACGTTCCCCATGCAGCCGCACCAGCTCGTTCTCGGGAAATTTCTGGCGAGCTTTCTTTTTTATCTCGCGGCGCTTGCTTGCACGTTCCCGATCCCTGTCATGCTCACCGTTCTGGGGCGGCCGGATCTGGGAGCTATCTTCGGGGGATATCTGGGAGCCGCGTTCCTGGGCGGATTTTTCCTCGCGATCGGGATTTTAATCTCGGGATTCTGCCGCGACCAGATCGTTTCGTTTGTTCTCGCCATGATGGCCTGCTTCGGGATCTTTCTTTTGGGAACGGAATTCGTGGCGGCATCACTGGACGGATGGGTCACCGGGCTCGGGACATTTCTCCGGCATTTTCTCGGTGCCGGCGATCATTATGCCGCGTTCGCGAAAGGCGTGATCGATAATAAGGATGTGGTTTATTTCGCCGTGGGGGGCGCGGCGGCGCTCGCGCTGAACGGTTTTTGGGTCGAAGGCCGGATGCGGCCGAAAGCGGCGTCGATCTTTACGACGGCGGCCCTGATCTGCGCGGCTATTTTTCTGATGAGCAACTGGTTCGTGGCGGGGCTTCCCCTCGGCCGGTTCGACCTGAGCGAGGGCAGAACGTACACGATCTCCCCGGCGAGCAAAAAGATCCTGAGAAATCTTTCCACGACGGCGACCGCGAAATTCTATATTTCTTCGTCGGACAAGATGCCGACCTCGATGAAAACGCTGGAGCAGGATGTGCG
Source organism: Candidatus Omnitrophota bacterium (assembly GCA_903819565.1). Lineage (GTDB taxonomy): Bacteria > Omnitrophota > Omnitrophia > Omnitrophales > Aquincolibacteriaceae > Pegaeibacterium. Next base: position 10,604 of record CAIJDY010000196.1, read on the forward strand.
CGACAAACTGGAAGAATTGAGGATCGCATCGGGCGGCCGCTTTCAGTACAAGGTCTATCATATGGACGCGGCGGACGTCATGGAAAAGGCCGAAAAAAATCCGAAAGAAAACGCCCCCGCGGAACAGCTTTCCCAGAAGGGGATCGTGCCTTTCCAGGTGGAATCCATCCAGTCCGATGAAATGGGCGTCCGCCTGGTGTATTCCGGCATGACGCTTTCTTATAAAGAGAAGGCTGAGGAAACGATCCCGCGAGTGTTCCCCGGGAACCTTTACGAGCTGGAATACACCATTGTTTCAAAACTTTATCGCATGACGCTTCGGGAAACTCCCAAAATCGCTCTAGTCGCGCCCTACGAAGAGCACTCGGTCGATCCGAACCTTATGGCGCTTTTGCAGCAATTAGGCGGCAACCAGGTCCCTCCCAGCTACCGGGAAGATCCTTACGAATACCTCCAGATGGGTCTGGAATATGAAGGCTATACGGTGGCCCGGATCTCCCTGGAAAAAGAGGGGGCGATCCCCCCGGGGACAAAAACGCTCGCCATTCTCGAGCCGCGCAATCTGGATGACCGCCAGAAATATGAGATCAATCGTTTTCTCTGCGAGGGCGGGTCGGTTTTTATGGCGGTTCAGAATTACGAATTCAATTACAAGCCGGAAGAGAACGGATCGCTGACGCTTGTGCCTGGGGAAAAGCACCCCGAGGTCAACGATCTGCTCGGGGTGTGGGGGTTCCAGGTCGATCCCCAGGTTCTGGGGGATGAACAGTGCGAAGCGATCAGCCTGTCGGGCGGCGGCCAGGCGGCTCTTTTAGGGCTCACCATTCCGGTCAAGCTGCCGGTCCAAATCCTGTTGTCGGACGCGGAAATGAACACGAAGGTTTCGATCACCTCGCGCCTCTCGGCTTTCTTTTACCTGTGGGGAAGCGTGCTGAAGATCGATCCGGCGAAGGTTCGCGAGCAAAATTTGAAAGTGGATACTCTGCTGACTTCCAGCAAGCGGTCGTGGACCGTGCCATTCAAGGCGGAAGCAATGACGCCGGAATCTTTGATGAGTATCCCGCAAAGCCCGAGGGGGCCGTTTCCGCTCGCCCTTCTGGCGCAAGGGCAATTCGCGGACGCGTTTAAGGGCCAGAAAGTTCCGCCACCGGTCGCCGGCGGGAACGATCCCGCTGCTGCACCCGAGGCCGGGGCAGAGCTTTCACCCCTCAAGCCACGGCCCGGAAAACTCGTCCTGATCGGCGCCGCCACCCCTTTTCAAAAGCAGCTGATGAAAGGCGGCGGGCATTTAAATTTTTTCCTGAATGCGATCGATATTCTGACCTTGGGGGACGACCTGATCGGGGTCCGTTCTAAAGGGCCGGTGAGCCGGGCTCTTCCCAAGGTTCCGGCGCCCGCGAAGGTGGCCTGGCGTTTTTTTGTGATGCTGCTGGTGCCGCTTCTGGTGGCGCTGTTCGGTTTTGCCCGCGCGTCTTTGCGGCGCCGAAGCAAACAAAATTATTTGAAAAGTTTGAACGCTTAGCGCTTGTTTTTAGAATTCAGGGGACAGATATTAGGTGACCGTCTGTCTCCTGAAATGTTCCAACCAAACCGAACTCAGGGGACAGGCATAAAGTGACTGCCTGTCCCCAAGAAACTTATGAAGAAAAAACAGATCATCATTCTGGGAATGATCCTCGGCGTTCTTTTAGCCGGGACCGCCCTCAAGATCCTGGTCCGGAAATCAGATTCCCGGACGATGCGGGAGGCGCAGCTTTTCGGGGACACGGCTTTTCATTTTGAGCCTGGGGCCGTCGAAAGGATCCTGCTCGGGAACGGGACGAAGACGTCGGTCGAACTTGTTAAAGTAAACGGCCGGTGGGAAGTCGAGAGCCGGTGGCGTGTCGCCGCGATGGAAGGGAAAGTGATCAATTTTTTGGAAAAGATCCGCGGTATTCGCTGGGAGCTTCGCGCCAAGGGGGAGAATTTCTTGCCGGATTTCGGGATCAGCGATGAAGAGGCCTATTTTATCCGTCTTATGGGCGCGGGGAAAACGCCGCTCCCGGATCTGATGGTCGGGACGAAACCTGCGGGTTCCAGCGGTCATTTTTTGCGCAGGGCTTCCAGCGACGAAATTTATTTCACGGACACGAACATGGCGGAACTTTTCGGTATTCTTAGAGGGTTCCCAGGGCCCGTGCCGTCAGGCGATTATTGGGCGGATCTGGCGCTCTTCAATATCAATATTGATCGCGTTCTTTCGGTCGTTGCGGAACGTTTCACGGAAGGGAAAGAACGGGTTCCTGTGCTGGGGATCCGGAGGGAATCCATCGGAAGTGATCCGTCGAAGAATCCGTGGCATTTCACCCGGGGAGAGAATGTGGCGAAGACCGTGGATCCTGAAAAGGCCCTCAAACTGTTTGTAATGCTTGACAGTATTAGGGGACGGACTGTCTTGGATCCCAACGGAAATGATTACGGTCTGGACGCTCCGGTCCTGGAGATCGCGGTCCTGGAAAAAGATCGCCCTGAGGTTCGCGTGACGGTCAGTCCGAAGAACGCGGAAGGAGATGCTTATTTCGTGAAGTTTAGCAACCGCCAGCAAGTTTTTAAGTTGAGCGCAAATGATTTCCAGGATATGGACATCAAAGACGAGCAGCTTTTGAAAGAAGCCCCGGCCGCACAAGCGTCCCCGAAAGCCCCGTGAAACAATACCTGGATCTTTTAAAACATATTTTGGAACACGGGACGGAGAAAAAAGACCGCACGGGCGTTGGGACGATCAGCACGTTCGGTTACCAGATGCGTTTCGATCTTGCCACAGGGTTCCCGCTTCTTACCACGAAAAAAGTCCATCTCAAGTCCGTGATCTACGAACTCCTTTGGCTTTTGAAAGGGGACACGAACGTTAAATTCTTGCAGGACCACGGCGTCACGATCTGGAACGAGTGGGCGGACGCGCAGGGCGAACTCGGGCCGGTCTACGGCGCGCAGTGGCGGCGCTGGAGGGGGCCTGACGGAACGGTTGTGGACCAGATCGCTCAGGCGGTTTCCATGATCCGGAAGAACCCCGAAAGCCGGCGGATCCTGGTGAGTGCCTGGAACGTGGGCGAGATCGAAAAAATGGCGCTGCCGCCCTGTCACGCGTTCTTTCAATTTTACGTGCTGGACGGACGGCTCTCCTGTCAGCTTTACCAGCGAAGTGCGGATGTTTTTCTGGGCGTGCCGTTCAATATCGCTTCTTACGCGCTTTTGACGATGATGATGGCGCAGGCGACGGGACTCAGGCCCGGGGATTTCGTCCACACTTTCGGGGACGTGCATATTTACTTGAACCACCGGGAGCAGGTCGGGCTTCAGCTTTCCCGCGAGCCGCGGGCGCTGCCACAAATGGTCCTTAACCCCGGCGTCAAAAATATTTTTGATTTTAAATTTGAAGATCTGACGCTGGAAGGATACAACCCGCATCCGGCGATCAAAGCGCCGGTGGCGGTGTAATAACGGCAAGCCGCGAGGCATGAGCGTTAAAAGTAGAATTCAGGGAACGGGCAGTCACTTAATGCCTGTCCCCATAAATACATTTCAAAGCTTCAATTCATTCAGGAGGTTTTGTGCTATACCATATCGTCGCTGTCGCGAATCATCGCGTGATCGGGAACGGGAACAAGCTCCCCTGGCATTTTTCAAAGGACCTGCAGCATTTTAAGAAGACGACCACGGGCCAGACCGTCATCATGGGGCTCAAGACGTTCGAGAGCCTCGGTTGCAAAGCTTTGCCCGGCCGCCAGAATCTTATTCTGGATCGCAGCGGACAAAACCCGTATCCTGGACAGACCTATTTTTCCTCGCTAGATGAGGCTCTCCGGAACGTGAAGACCGAGAACGCCTTCATTATCGGAGGGGCGGAACTCTACAGGACGTCGATCGACCGGGTGGACGGAATCTACCTGACGCGTATTCACGCTGATTTCCTAGGCGATGTTCTTTATCCGGAAATTCCGGCGGTTTTCAAGGAAAGATCGCGGTCCAAACTCCAGGACAATCCGCTGCTTGAAGTGGTTTACTACGAAAAGACGAAGTGACGCATTAAGCGTAACGAGTTGCTCGTTACCCGGTCGGTCACGTTGCTTGAGGATTGAAGATGCTCTATCACATCGTCACCCTGGCGAAAAATTACGTTATCGGGAAAGACAATCAACTTCCTTGGCCCCTTGCCGCAGACCCGCGGTATTTTTGGAAAATGACCGCCGGAAGCACGGTGATTCTCGGACGCAAGGCTTATGAGAGCTGCGGGAAACCTTTGCCGGATTGCGAGAATTTTGTTTTGAGCAAATCGCATCCTGCCGGCGGCAAAAATCCGCGTTATTTCAATGCGTTAGGCGACGCCCTCAGCGCGGTTGAAACAAAAAATGTTTTTATCGGCGGCGGCGCGGAGCTTTTCCGTCAGACGCTTCCTTTTGTAGACGGTATTTATATGACCCGCATCGACGTGGACTATGAAGGCGATGCTTTTTTTCCGCCGCTCCCGCGGTCGTTCGCGGAACGTTCCCGGGTCCTGCTTTGCGAGGACCCTACGGTCGAGGCCGTTTTTTACGAGAATGTGCCTGCCCAAGGATGTTCTTGTTGCGAATGAGTTTCTATATGAGGATGCCTAAGACATGAGCCAAGACCCGTTACTGTATTTCAAACAAATCTCCGTTGGATACATGCAAAATTTCGCTTATTTGATCGGGGACAAAAAGGCCAGGGAATGTGCCGTCGTGGACCCCGCCTGGGACGTGGACGCGATCCTGCGGGAGGCGGAAAAAGACGGAATGAAAGTGGTGGCGGGTATTCTTACGCACACGCATTTCGACCATTGCAACGGGGTTGAGCAGCTGATCGAAAAAACGGGCGTGAAGCTCTACGTCCATGAAAAAGAAGCGCTCTACCTCAAGGAGCTCAAGGCGCATTTGGTTGCGACTCAAGAAGGATCGAAGTTGAAGATCGGCGCGGTCGAGATGACTTTTCTCCACACGCCGGGCCACACCGAAGGCTCGCAATGCATTCTGGTCGCGGACAAGCTGGTGACGGGGGACACGCTTTTTGTCGGCGCCTGTGGTCGCTGCGATCTTCCCGGCGGCAATGAGAAAAAGATGGCGGAAAGTCTGAACCGTCTTGCGGGGCTTGACGCGTCGCTCGTGGTTTTTCCGGGCCACGCCTACGGCGACGCGGAGCATTCGACGATCGGTCAGGAGAAACGCACGAACCCGTTCATGAAAGGTTGAATCCGGTAACGGGTGACGCACTGCCCGTTACACTTCAGTCAGGAAAATCATGGAAGATTACAATATTCCCGACAAAGGCGAAGAGGCTCACCGCTGTCTGTTGGAAGGCTATGAAAAACAAATGGCCGGAAAGGTGGAGGCCGCCATCGAGCTTTATCTTAAGTCCATCGCGTTCTACCCGACCGCCGAAGCGCACACGTTCCTGGGGTGGGCTTACAGCCTGAAGGGGCAGTTCGGCGACGCGATCCGGGAATGCGAAAAGGCGG
>CAIJDY010000197.1 GCA_903819565.1 Candidatus Omnitrophota bacterium
AGCTCGAGGTTCAGGAGCTTCCGGAGGAGTTCGCCGTCCCGATATAAGGAAAGCAGTTTCTGCTGGGCAGGCTCGGTCGCTAGCCTGTCGAGCATCTGGTCAAAGAGGTGTTCGATCTCGGAAAAAAGGTCCTTGGAGTCGAGTTCCCAACGCAGGACCGTATGGCCGGCGAAAAGACTGAAATGGGGATAATCGCTGAACTTGAAGCCTTTGGGCCCGGCCTCGGCCGCAAGGGTTTCGAGGATTTCCCGTGGAGAGACTTCGCCCTGGGTCGCCTTTCCAACGCTAATCGTCCCTTCCTGGAATTCCGCGATGCGATCGACAAGCGTTTTGGAGACCTTTTTTTTCAGAAGAAATTTAACGAGCGCGTCACGCTCCGCCATGGCCTTGTCGCGGTTCAGGTCCTTTTCCATCATCTGGATCACGAGGAGGCGAGTGATCTGCGGCCAACCAACCTGGGCGAAAAGGCTTTCGAGGTCGATCCCGAGGACTTTTTTGGCCTGCTTCACGAGGTTCTGCATAAACGGCATGAATTCGCGGCGGCCTTTCTGGAAGCGCTGCCATTCCTTGATCAGGCTGCGGGTCTCGGGCGTGAAGGTTTTGGACGCGGCCTGTTCGAGATGGCCGTCAAATCCCTGGAAGAAGCGGGTACCATCCCCTTCGGCGCCGAAAACGGTTTTGAGGGCCTCATAATTCTCGCGGTAGAGCGCGGCCTGTTCGATACCTAACGCTTCGACCTGCCGGTCGTCAGCGCGGGAAACGGCTAACGCCGAACGTTGAACGCCTTGTTTTTCATTTTTCGTTCCCCTTTCCCCGTTCCCCGATAATTGCTCGTTCCCCTTTCCCCGTTCCCCGTTCTCCGTTGATTGCTCCATCAAAAACAACTCCGCGCCGGTGAGCTCGCCTTTTTTCGCGAGATTGTCGGCAAGCTTCAGGTTGCGTTCTTTGTCCGGGAAGATCGTGAGGTACGCGGGATCGAGTTTTTCAGAAGCGCCTTCCACGAAGACAGTCGTGAATCCGTACTTTTTATTGACGTGCTGCAAAAGTTTTTTGATCTTCTGCTGGGCGTCGTAATTGGCGTGCGCGTTCTGGATATGAAGAATGAATTGCGGGGCACCGGAGGCCGGGGCTTCGTAAAGTTCATCCACAGTGCCAAGCTCGGCCGGGATATCAAGGCGTAGATAGGAGGGCATTTCACGCTTGCCGGCCATTTCGATCCCGGCGCCGGGGGCCGCTGAAACACACTGGGTCGTCAGAAAAAAGAACAAGGTGGCTGCCGCGACCCCTTTTAGCCCCCTTTTCATTTCCATGCGCCTTCCTCCTTAGGAACTGAATTTATTAACGCTTTTTAAACTATCAACAAATCTTAGAGAAATGTAACACGCATTTCAAAAAAAACAAGGGTCAAGACGAATAATTCCCATGATCTAAATCTAGGCTTAAAACCGACTTAACCCTTGCATTCATAATAAGATACACAACCCCGCCCCCATTATTCCATTTACACGGTCCAAAGCCTGGCTCTGAATTCATGGCTGCCGGTTCTCCTGGAATTCGATGCCAAAACCGAGCTGTTCCTTCCGGATCTCCTTACGACGTATCTTCCCCGCCACATGGTATTCCTCAGAAAAATTGGCGCTTGGGAATATATGGATCTCAACCGG
>CAIJDY010000198.1 GCA_903819565.1 Candidatus Omnitrophota bacterium
CAACCGAAGACCCAAGCGATTTTCTTTGTTACATCCACAGTGGAAAGGGAGGCAGTCATGTTACGATCTTTCAGAGCCCGCGGGAACCTGTTCCCGTTACTTCTTGTTGGTGTTCTGCTTTTATCCCAAACGGCGGCGTTCGCCGTCGAAACCCCTCCCGCGGCTGACCAGGAAACGGTCGTCATCAGCCAGGCCGTGCTTTCGTTCCTGCAGGCGGCGCAGGACGATTATCGCGCCGCGCTGCAAAAGTACGCGAACGAAGGCACGCAGAAAAAATATGAGGAGCTTGACGCCGCTCTCTGGCCCGTGACGGACCCCGTCAAAGGATGGTCGTTCTTTTTTAATACCTGCGTGATCAGCTTCGGCAAGAGTCTCCCGACGGGACAGGTTCCCGTGGCATTCTACAATCCGTGGAGCGATGTTTTTCTACTGACTGTCTGGAGGGCCGACAATGCCGGCCGCGGGACGATGATGACGGGTTCGGACGTCGTGATGGGTGATTTCGTGAGACAGCAGGGGAAGCCGCCGTTCCAGACCTCGCGGATATGGATGAGGGATGACATGTACCGCCCGGTGGCCGTCGGGATCGCGACCGCGGGAACTGTGCTGGCCTTTGAAAAGATCTTCCGGTCCGGCGCGACTGTCAAGGAAAGCTGGCGGGAGCTCATTCCCAACCTGAAAGACCCGAAGATCCTGGAAGCCAATTATTATGGCGCGGGAGCGATGCTCGCGGAAAACCTTAAGGAGCTGGTCGCCGCGACCGTGGCCGTGCCGGCCGACGACGCCTCGAAGGCGTATCGTGAGAGATTTCCCCGGGTGCTGCGTCAGATGAATGACGGAAAGATGGCTGAGCTTCTCACGGAAGCCTCCGGCACGTCTCCGGAAATGCAGGCGGTGCTCCTTAAAATGCCGGCGCAGGAGTGGAAGAACTTCCGGATTACGTCGTTCCTTCCCGGGAAAACAAAATGTTTGGTCATGCTGAGCAAAGGCAATGATCCCGATGTGTATCTGGGACTGCTTCTAACGCTCTCCGGAAAGGAAGCGAAGCTTGAAAGAATGGATCTTTTTAGTTTCCAGTCATTTTACGAAGAGTTCGCCAAGAACCCGGGAGGTGCGGTATGAACCGTGTTTCAAAATCTTTCCTTTTAATTCTCGCGACGGCGATCCTTCTTCTGCCGCTTGCGTTCGCTGAAGACAACGCGACCGGAACAACGGTTCTTAACGGGCTGAATAAGGATAATACGGGCAATGCCCTCGACGGCTCGTGGGATTCCACCATTGTCAAGGGCACGGATGTGTCCAGCAGCGATACGACAGGCCAAGTGGTCACACAATTGGGGAAGGCCGCCGAGGCCGACGCTGCAGGGGTCAAAAAGGATATCATAAATCTTAAAGACCAGATGGTTAAACAGCCCACGGGTGGACTTTCTAAGGATATGAGGGCGACTCGGTCGCAGCTCCTCAAGGATGCTGACAGGGCGATCGCGGACAAGAGCGCGGGCAGTTGGTGCAGTAAGATCGGAAAAGTGCTCGACGTGATCAACGTGGTCGCGGTGGGGGCCCAGGCGGCCGGTTACGCGGCCGAGGGGGACATGAACGGCGCGAGCGGGGCGGTCGTGAGCGAGGGGACCAAACGGGTCGCGACAGCCGCTGGAGCTTTTCTGGGGGGGCCGATTCCGTACGCGGGCCCTATTTTCGGGGCTGCGAAGGCGGAAGAGCTCCACGACGCGACGACGAAGAAGCTCATCGATAAGAACGTCGATATTGCCCGGAACAGTGACGCGAGGGACAAAATGCAAGGGACAGGCGCGGCGCCCGTTCAGATCATGACCGAATCCGGGGGGACACGCACGCTTGCCTCCGACTTGTACGTGGAACCCGGGACCGGGAACATCAAGCAGAGGACGCCCGACCAGCAGAAAGCCTACCGGGATCAGATCAGCGAAGACATCAGGTCGCAGGAAAAAGCCCCCCCGAGCACGAAGCCGTTGGATATCGCGATGGATAAATTAAAGCGGGGCGAGATCACCCAGGCGCAGTTCGACCAGGAGCTCTCGGCGGTCAATAATCCGCATAACCGGAACCGGATCCTCGCCGTCGATGAGGAAGAGCCTGCGAAAGGGGACCAGGGCCATGGGGACAGGAGTGATGCGGGACCGGCGATCGAAGATCCCAATCCAGACCCCGCCTTGGTGAAAGAAGCCCAGAACATCACGCCGAAGCAAATGAGAGCTGAGATCTCTTATGAGTGGGATTACAACAAACAGGAATTCAGGGACATGCAGTACGCGAAAGTCATCCTCACGTTCTGGAACGTCGGGAGTCTCGTGCCGGGCTATGGGGTTGCGAAGGTGAGTGTCACGAATACGTCGAAAGTGAGCAAAGTCTCCGAGACCCTTACGGGGAGCGGCACGTTTAGCGGGGGCCCGAACGGTGTATTCCGCCTGACGGTGGGGGGCAAAAGGGTCAGCGGGAAGATCAAGGGCGCGTACGGCGTATCTTATGAAGGGCATCAGGGTTTCGTGGATAACCCTGTCGGATTCCTGGAGTGGAAAACCGGATATTAACGGGACGCATCATTCCTTATCGGCCGGAACAGTCTCTGTGAAGGGGACGCCGGCTTTTTCGTCCAGAGAAAATAATCCCGAAAAATTTTAGGGAGAGGAAGCTTTCGTGCGCTAGAATATCTTCCATTATTCACGGGGCATCTTTCTAAACAATACTTCTAAAACCGGAAAAAATTCCGCGAAAGGAGAATGACACGATGCGTTATCTTATCATGATAGCCTTATTGGCGTTTGCCGGCGGGAGTCAAGCCTTGGCGACGAATGTCGAGCGGCCGACCGTCTATCCGAAGAACGGTCAGAGCCCCGTCCAGCAAGGACAGGATGCGAACGGATGCCGGACATGGGCCACGCAGCAAACGGGTGTGGATCCGGCGTATCTTGAAGGGCAGCTTTCGATGGTACAGTCGCAGGATGCGGGGAAACGGCAAATGCCGATCGCCCGCGGCGCGATCCGGGGCGTCGCCGCCGGTTCGGCTTTGGGCGCGATCAATGGCAGTATGGATGACGGTACCGGCAAAGGCGCGGCGATGGGTGTGACGGCGGGCGCCATGCGGGGCCTCGGGAAGAGGATCGACACCGCGCGCGAAGCGAAAGTCCAGCAATCCCAGCAGCAGGCTCAAAATCTAAAGGATCAGTATGCCACCTACAACCGCGCTTTTTCCGCTTGTATGAGCGGTAAAGGTTATAGCGTGGGGTGAGTTCCGTGATGAGGACGGGGCCGTACCGGTTATTGGAATTCACTTAACAACTCAATATCAGGAGGTTTTCATGAAGTCGGGGGTTCGGGAGAGCGTGATTGCGAAGGCCGGGGCGCGCGCCCTTCATGCCGTTTTGATGTCCGCCGTCCTTTTTACTTTTCTGGTTCCCATAACGTTTGCGGCGCCTTCTTTTAAGGAGCGTATGGCCAAAGCGACTTCGTCGCCGAATGAAGGCGAACGCGCGGACATTCGCAACACAAGCCGGGAAACCCTCGCAATGCTTTATGAGGCGCAGCCCAGCGCCAAGACTGTTATCAAAAATGCAGTCGGCTATGCCACGTTCACCAATTTCGGGTTGAAGATCTTTCTCGCAGGCGGCGGCAAAGGCAAAGGGATCGCGGTGAACAACAAGACCAAAAAAGAAGTTTTCATGAAGATGCTGGAGATCCAGGCCGGTCTGGGGATCGGGGTGAAATCTTTCCGTCTCATCTGGGTCTTTGACACGCAGCCAGCCTTCGACCAATTCGTGAATTCGGGCTGGGAACTCGGGGCCCAGGCGACCGCGGCCGCGCAAATGGATGATTATGGCGGCGCACGCCAGGGAGCGCTCTCGATCTCGCCGGGAGTTTGGCTTTATCAGCTGACCGATAACGGACTGGCGCTTGAGCTGACCGCCAAAGGGACCAAGTATTATAAGGATGATGATCTTAATCAGAAATAAGAGGATCCGGATGCGAGGGTCGCTTGATGGAGACGTCCAGTGAACAACATCAACTTTTCGGGTGGAAGTCATGAAAATCCTGCATAAGACAATTGCCTCCGGATGGTTTTGGGGTCTTCTGATTTTTTGTTTTGCGGCGGGTTTTGTGCTTCCTCTGTTCGCGAGTGACGATGCGGCGGGCAAAGGAAGCGGCAGCGCCACTCAAGCTCAGGCCGGCGGTGAGGGAAGCGGGGAAAAGAAGCCCGAAATATTAGATCAGGTCACTAAAAATATCCTGGAAGGGAAAAAGGGCGGGTATGAAACCCAGGCCAAGCAGATCGCCAAGGACCTCCAAAAGATTGACGCGGAACAGAAAGCGCTGACCCAGGAATCCGCCATGGCGGAGAGGCCGGGCGATGGCTCTTACGACCCGGAGATTATGTTGAAAGCCAAGCTGGGGCTGGCCGCGAGAAAAAAGGAACTGATCGAGAGGAAGGCGGCTTTCCTCCAGGAAAAGATCCAGTCCCAGAACGCGTCCCACGCCAAGATCCAGTTCCTCCTGACCAACGTATTTTCCGATGACGCCTCTTTTTTCGTTATCACGGGGCAGCTCAGGGAAATGGAACAGAGAAGGACGGCGCGGCTTGCTGAAAAAGGGGCTTTGCATAACGAGGTCGGGGCCTTGTCCTCCCGGATCCTGATCGAGGAGAAGTACCTTTCCGCGAAGAAAGTTCTTCTAGCGGCCGCCCACGACGACGAGCGAGCCCGTATTCAGGAAACCGTGACGCTCGCGGAAGAGCGTTTAAAGGTGTTTCAGGACACGAAGTCGCTTCTTGATGAGCGTTTGAATAATCTGGAGTTCCGGCTTGCCGCGCTCCAGGAATTCGACAGGCTGATACGGCTGCGGCGGCGGGACGTTCTGAGGGAAAGGATCATGGCCCGGACGCCTCGTCCATACGGTCCTGTCGAGACCGCGCTCGTACTGCTCATTGCGGGGTTTTTGGCGGGAGGTTTGTTGCTGCGCCGGCGTTTGGAAGCCGCAGTTCGCTCGCTCCCGTCCCATTTGAACCGGGAGGGGATCCTTGCTTCCGGGAGGGTCCTCTGGTCTTTGGGATCCGCGGACTTCTTTGGCTGGGGAATTCTCAGCCTTTCCGGATTTCGTGGAGCGGCGATCGTTTTGGGGCTTGTTTACCTGAGTCTTGCGCTCGGGCTTGTTCTTTTTGTGATCGTCAAAGTGCTCGTAGAGTCCCTTTTCATGATCCTCCTTCAGAGGATCGCCAAGGCGACCCAAACCGAGATCAAGCAGTCCTCGTCCGTTTTTCTTTTGGTGCGCACCGCTCTGATGTGGCTGATCTTCTGCGGCATTTTTTATCAGATCCTGGACTATTGGGCGCTGAGGCCGGAAGTGGTCGGATGGATCCTCGGCATCGTTAACGAGCCTATTTTTCAATCCGAAAAGATCAAGATCTCGCTGTGGATCCTGGCCCGGTCCGTCCTGGTTTTTTGGCTTTTCTATGTCGGCGCCCGCTTCCTGAACGGTATCCTTAAGTCCCGCGTCTATCCCAAGAGCTCGCTCGATAAGAACAGTCAGTACGCGATCAGGACCGTGGTCCAGTTCGTCTGTCTGGTGATCGGGGCCATGGCGGGCATTCAGATGCTGGGTATCGATCTGGGCGTCCTGACGGTTTTTTCCGGCACCCTCGGGATCGGGATCGGGTTCGGCTTGCAGGAGATCGTGAAGAATGTTTTCAGCGGGTTCGTCATCTTTTTTGAGCGGCCGATCCGGATGGGAGATATCGTGGAGATCGGCGGGATCCCCGGGACCGTGAAATCCATCCGCACGCGTAGCACCATTGTGAATACGTTTGATAATATCTCGATCGTGGTGCCCAATTCCGAGTTCCTGACGAACCGCGTCGTGAACTGGAGCCATTCTGACCGGATGGTCCGCACGGAGTCCCGCGTGGGGGTGGATTACGGTTCGGATGCCGTCATGGTTAAAGAGACCCTGATCGAGATTGCGAAGGCCAACAAAAAGATTATGTCCCGGCCGGAGCCGATGGTCGTTTTTGAGGAGTTTGCGGAGAGTGCGCTCCTTTTCCGGCTTCTGTATTGGGTTGATGCGGAGGACCGGATGGAAGTCAAAAGCCAGATCAACTTTGCGATCCACGCGCGGTTCAAGGAGAAGGGGATCTCGATCCCGTTCCCTCAAAGGGACCTTCACCTGAAGTCCCCGGACCTCGAAATCAGGAAAAAAGACGCTTAGCGGAGAAGGTCAAGGCATGACGTCGTCCAGTCAGAGTAAGCCGGATCCCGGTTGCCTGATCCAAATTAAGAAAAACGCTAAGATTTTTTTAGAAAAAAAGGGAAGTGAATTGATGGCACCCGTCACAGACGATTTTTTTGCGTTCCGGCTCGCTTCGCAAAAAAGCGAGATCAGGCGGCTTCTCCTGCTGTTCGGGATCGTGGGGGTCCTGCTTGTCCTGACGCTTGCGCGGCATGCGACAGGCGGGATCGCGATGCAGGGAAAGGCTTTCCTGCTCACGCTCGGTACGCTTTTTCTCGTGGTATGTTATGTGGCGGTCTATTTCCGCGCCGTACGCCGTGCGGATCGTGAGAAACGTCTTTTGCCGGAGTGGGTGTGGACCGTTAGCGTGATCGCGGAGGCCTCACTGCCGACTTTTTCGATCTTTATGCTGGTCAGGCTCCTTCCGATCGGTCCCCTGAACGCCCTTACAGCTCCGGCGATCCTTCTTTATGGCGTCTTTGCCGTATCGAATGTACTTCGTTTGAATCCAAAACTGAGCTGGCTCTTTGGATGCGTGGCGGCGGCGGGTTATGCCATCGTGACGGTTCATGCCGTAGATAAAGCGGGAGGGGTTGCGTGGCCCATGGTCCCGTTTCTTGCCAGCTATACGGTTTTTATTTTTTTAACCAGCGTCGTGGCGGCTTTTGTCAGCGGAGAATTGCAGCGCCATGTGATCGCCTCGATGGAAGCGGCGGACCTGAAACGCCGCGCCGAATTATTGCAAAGTGAGCTGAAGATCGCCCGGGAGATCCAGCAAAGTCTGTTCCCGCGTCAGGAACTGAAGATCCCGGGATTTGAAGTCATCGGGTGGTGCAAGCCTGCGACCGAGACCGGCGGTGATTATTACGATTGGTGCAAACTGCCCTCGGAAGAGGGCTTTGTCATGCTGGGGGACGCGACCGGGCACGGACTCGGTCCAGCGCTCCTCATTGCTTCCTGCCGCGCGTATGTGCGGGCGGACCTGCCGCAGGATAAAGACATCGCGGGTTTTATGAACCGTCTTAACATGCGCGTGGCGCATGATACGGACGGCTCGCGCCTTGTGACATTCGTCGGAACGCTTCTTGATGAAAAGACGGGACAAGTGAAACTTGTGTCGGCCGGGCATTGCCCCGCGCTTCTTGCGCGCGCGGCGACGGGGACGGTGGAGCAGATCAAGGCCCACGGAGTTCCTCTGGGGGTCGCGAGTGAATTTAAATTTCCGGATCCGGCGCCTATCCAACTGCAGCAGGGAGATCGGCTGCTTGTCTATACCGACGGTATTACCGAAGCGAAGAACCCGGGTGGAAAAATGTTCGGGATCGAGCGGCTGGGACAGGCGGTTTTGCGCCACTCCAAACTTGAAGGACAGGCGTTCGTGGACGCCCTTTACCGCGAGGCCATGGATTTTTCAAATAACGCCGCGCTCCTCGACGATCTGACGCTTCTGAGCATTCGGCGGTTATAATCCAATCAAGCGATCGAAAAGCGGCCCCTTCTTTTTTTTCGATCTCATCCGTTTCAAAGATGATCTTGCATTACCGGATGGCGTTATCGTTTCGCGTCCGGAAAAATGGATGCCGGATCGCGAAAAACGGTTTTCTATCAGGATATTTGCCTCGACTGGCCATAACGCAATCTGTATAATCACACACACTTACGACGATTTCATCTGCCGGAGGGATCCATGATTAGACGGCGTTTATGACCGTCCCCGTTTTTTTAATGACCAACCATCAGGGAGTCAAACATGACTAAGCCGACCTTAAAAAAATCACTGAAATGGATCGTTCTGGCGGTTGTACTCGCGGCCATCGCGTTCGTGGGCTACCAGTCCTGGAAGGCCAAGCAATCCCAACTGCCACAAGGGATCGCTTCGGGGAACGGCCGGATCGAAGCCAAACTGGTGGACGCGGTCGCCAAGGACGCGCTGAGGGTCAAGGAGATCCTCGTGGACGAGGGCGATCTCGTGAATCCGGGGCAGGTGCTGGTACGGCTGGATACCGCCCCATTTGATTCTCAACTGAACCAGGCGAAATTGCAGGTCGCGACCGCGCAAGAGCGTGTCGCAAGCGCCAACTTTGCCGTCGTCAAGCAGCAGAGCATGCTCGACAACGCAAAACTGGAGTATGACCGCACGAAAAAGCTCGTCGAACAGAATGCGCTTTCCCAGCGTGAATTCGACGAGCGCACGACATCCTTAGCGACCAACACGGCCGGTCTTGCGGAAGCGGAAGCGCAGCTTCGGACGGCCAAGCAGGAGGTCGAGGTCGCGCAGGCGAATGTGACGACGATCCAAACACACATTGATGACGCGACGCTCAAGTCTCCCGTTGTCGGAAGGGTCCTTTACCGCCTGGCCGAGCCCGGGGAAATGCTTGCCGCCGGAGGGAAAGCCCTGACGGTCGTGAATCTGCAGGACGTTTATATGGAGATCTACCTTCCTTCGGAGCAAGCCGCCAGTCTTAAGTCCGGTGCCGAAGCGAGGATCACGGTGGATTTCGCTCCCGGCCGCGCGGCCCCCGCTTATGTCAGCTTTGTGTCCCCGGAGGCCCAGTTCACGCCCAAGCAGGTCGAGACGCGCAGTGAGCGCGACAAGCTGATGTTCCGCGTCAAGATCCAGGTGCCGCAGGAACTGATTTCCGCCCACATCGACCGCGTGAAGACAGGCATTCGCGGCGTCGGATACGTCAAATTGAAGGACTCCGCGGTTTGGCCGAGTTGGTTGCAGAACCACTTGCTGGCCGCTCATCCGCCGGATGTGAAGCAATCCGCGCCGCCCGCAGCCTCTGAAACCGCGGCCGGTGTTAAGTAAATAAAAAAGATTTCACTTCAGCACCACCCAGGACAGAGGAGAACAAATGCCTCCGGCTGTATCCGATGGCAAACCGGTAGTCTCCATTAAGGACGTGACTCACCGCTACGGCAAAGCCGCGGCGCTTGACGGCATTTCCCTGGAAGTTCCCAGCGGCCTCATGGTCGGCATCATCGGTCCTGACGGCGTCGGCAAGTCGACGCTTATGGCACTGATCGCGGGATCCAAAGTGATGCAAAAGGGGAGTGTTACCGTTCTGGGTGGGGACATCCGTGATATCCGCCACCGGCGCGCCGTGTGTCCTCAGATCGCCTACATGCCCCAGGGTCTTGGCAAGAACCTTTATTTGGAACTCAGTGTTTACGACAACGTTGATTTCATGGCGCAGCTGTTCGGACTCTCCGCCGCAGAACGTCCGGTCCGTGTGAAACAATTGCTCGAGGCCACAGGGTTGGGTCCGTTCGCCGATCGTCCCGCGGGCAAACTTTCCGGCGGCATGAAGCAGAAGGTGGGGCTTTGCGGCGCGTTGGTCCACGATCCGGACCTGTTGATCCTGGATGAGCCCACCACGGGGGTCGACCCGCTTTCCCGGAGACAGTTTTGGTCGCTCATCGACGATATCCGCGCTGGCCGTCCGGGCATGAGCGTCCTCATTTCGACCGCATACATGGATGAAGCGCAAAAGTGGGACTGGATCGTGGCCATGGATGCCGGAAAGGTGTTGGCCACGGGATCGCCGGCGGAATTGATGAAGCGGACCGGGACGAAGGATCTGGAGGCGTGCTTCATCGGATTGCTTCCGGAAGAGAAACGCAGCGGGCACACGGCACTCGTTATTCCGCCGCGCGCCGAAGGAAAATCCGAGGTCGTGATCGATGCCAAAGGGCTGACCCGCCGCTTCGGAAGCTTCACCGCGGTGGACCATGTCAGTCTGTCGATCGAATGCGGTGAGATCTTCGGTTTTCTCGGATCCAACGGTTGCGGCAAGTCCACCACCATGAAAATGCTGACAGGGCTGCTGCCTCCCACCGAGGGGACCGCGACGCTCTTTGGAAGTTCCGTGGAGGCCGGGAGCATTGAAGTACGGAAAAAACTCGGCTACATGACGCAGGCGTTCTCGCTTTACGGCGAGCTGACGGTCCGTCAAAATCTGGTCCTGGATGCTCTTCTTTATCACATTCCGTCTAAACAGGCGGAAGCGCGGATCAAGGAGCTCGTCGAAAAATTCGGACTTGGGCCGCATCTCGATTCGCTGGCCGAGTCCCTGCCCATGGGCTTGCGTCAGAGGCTTTCGCTGGCGGTGGCCGTCCTGCATGAACCGAAAATATTGATCCTGGATGAGCCCACCTCGGGGGTCGACCCTGTCGCGCGGGACAGCTTTTGGGAACTGCTGATCGATCTCTCGCGGAAACAGGGTGTGACGATCTTCATCACGACGCACTTTATGAACGAAGGAATGCGCTGCGACCGGATCTCGCTTATGAGCGCGGGGAAGGTGTTGGCGTGTGACGCCCCGCAAAAGTTGATCGATTCGCGCGGTGTCGCCAACCTCGAGGACGCGTTCATCGGCTGTATGGAGGATGCCATGGCCGATGCCGCATCCGGCGGTAAAAGCAAAGAAACGGCCCCCGGCAGCGCGCCCGCGACTGTTCAGTCGAAAGCCCCGAAGGCAGCGGCCCCTTCGGGCATTCAGCTGCGGCTTGGCAGGATGCTCGCCTACGTTCGTAACGAAACGATGCAGATCCTTCGCGATCCGGTGCGATTGGTTTTCTCGTTCATTGGCTCCGCGCTGCTGATGCTCGTCTTCGGATTCGGCATCACCACCGATATCGAACACATCCGCTACGCCTCGTTCGATCTTGATCAGTCGCCGGAAAGCCGCGCTTATCTTGAGCAGTTTGCCGGATCCCCGCGCTATTTCACGCGTACGCCGCCGGTCCGGTCCGCGGCGGAAGGCCTGCACCGGCTGCAGGCGGATGATGTTTCGGTGGTCCTTGAGATCCCGCCCAATTTCGGCAGGGACCTTCGCCGGGGGAACGCGCCCGAAGTCCTGGCCGAGGTGGACGCGGCCATGACATTCCGGGGCGAGACCGTCGCCCAGTACGTCCAGGCGGTCAATAATACCATGCTCCAAAATCCGGCGAACGGACTGCAAGTGGGGCCCCCGAAGGACACCGCCAAGTTCCAGGAACGCTACATGTACAACCCCACGTTCGAAAGCGTCTACTCGATCGTGCCGAGCATTCCGGCCCTCCTCCTGGTCCTGATCCCGGCGATCCTGATGGCGGTCAGTATCGTTCGTGAAAAAGAACTGGGCTCCATGATCAATTTCTATGTGACGCCGACAGGAAAGCTGGAGTACCTTTTGGGCAAGCAGATCCCCTATATCGCGATCGCGATGCTCAACTTTTTTATTCTGGCGGCCATGGCGCGGTTTATTTTCGGCGTTCCGGTTAAAGGCAGTTTCCTGCTCCTGACGTTCACGACGCTGCTTTATGTTACGTCGACGACCGGTATCGGCATGCTCATCTCGAGTTTTACCACCAGCCAGGTCGCGGCCGTCTTTGTGACTGCGATCCTTACGATCACTCCGACCATTCAATTCTCGGGTCTCTTGCAGCCCGTTTCGACGCTGATGGGGAAAGCCCGGATCGTGGGTTCGATCTGGCCGACCACTTACTACATGCACTCCAGCGTGGGCGCCTATACCAAGGGGCTCAGCCCCGGCCTGATGCTGCAGGATATTATTTTTCTGGCCTGCTGCATTCCCATTTTCTGGGCCGTGAGCATGATGGGACTTCGAAAGCAGGAGAAATAACCATGAACTCCTTACTGAACATCTTCTGGCTCGGGCTCAAGGAGATCCGCAGTCTGATCAGCGACAAAGTGATGCTTCTTTTCGTCATCTACGCGTTCACGATGGCGGTCTACATCCAGGCGACGGGGACGTCGAATGAAGTGAATAACGCGTCGATCGCTTTTGTGGATGAGAACGGCTCGGCTTTGTCGAAGGAACTGATCAATGCCTTTTATCCGCCGCGTTTTCAGCTGCCCAAAAAGATCGACGCGAGCGCGGTGGAAAACGCCATGGATAAAGGCTTGTTCATGTTCGTCGTCGCGATCCCGCCAAGGTTCGAGGACGATCTTCGGGCCGGGCGCAATCCGGAGATCCAGATCAATATCGACGCGACGGCCATGCAGCAGGCCGGCATCGGCAACGGCTACATCAAGAGCATCATCAGCAAGCGCATCTCGAATTATTTGAAGCGAACGGATGAACAGCAATCCGCACCCGTCCAGCTGATCATTCGAAAACTTTTCAACCCGAACGGGACGGCCTCCTGGTTTTTGAGCGTGGTGGCCATTATCAACCAGATCTCGCTCCTGACGATCGTCCTGACGGGCGCCGCGGTGATCCGGGAACGCGAACACGGAACGCTGGAGCACCTGCTGGTAATGCCGTTGACCGCTTTTGAGATCGCCATGGCGAAGGTCTGGGCCAACGGTCTGGTGATCCTGCTCGCGACCGCGGTCTCTCTTTTCGGGGTGGTCGAAATGGCGCTGAAGGTGCCGTTCGCCGGCTCGCATATGCTGTGGTTCTTCGGGGTCATCCTTTATTTGTTCTTCGCGACAGCCCTGGGAATATTCCTCGGCACGATCTCGCGGTCCATGGCGCAGTTCGCGCTCCTGAACATCCTGGTGGTCCTTGTGCTGATGCTTCTTTCGGGCGGGTCGACGCCTGTCGAAAGCCAGCCGGAATGGCTTCAGCGGTTCACTTTTCTGCTGCCGTCGCGGCACTTTGTCAGTTTTTCCCAGATCATTATTTACCGCGGCGGAGGGATCGGCGCCGTTTGGTCCCAATTCCTGATGGTCAGCGCGGTCGGTCTCGGATTTTTTATTTACAGTCTGAGCCTTTTCCGCAAATCGATCGCCGTGACGAAGTAAGCTCTAATCATTTAAAAAGGAGAAAATTCAATGAAGCTTTCGACCACGTTTCTCGTGTTTTCCATTCTCGCTTCCGGCTGCGCGATCGGACCCCGTTACCGGGAGCCCATGATGGAATTGCCGCAAAGCTACCGCACCTATCAGACCCGCGAGCAAGGGGAAACGATGGTCAACCTGCCCTGGTGGAAGACGTTCAAGGACGAGAAGCTGCAGGAACTGATCCGTGAAAGCCTGGTCAACAACTATGACCTGAGGACCGCGGCAGCCCGCGTGGATGTGGCCCGCGCGGTCGTCGGGGTGACGCGCGCGCAGATCATGCCGCAGACCGACCTCACGAGCAGCGCGTCGCGGGACCGGAACTCCCAAGACTTGTATCCCGGCATGCAGCGGGTTTCCTCAACGTACACGGGCGGTTTTAATACGGCCTGGGAAATGGACCTGTGGGGGAAGATCCGGCAGGCGATCCGCGCTTCCCAGGCGCAATATTTGGCGACGGAAGACGCGCGCCGCGGGGTCATGGTTTCGCTGGTGGGGGATGTCGCCCAGACCTATTTTTCGATCCTCGAGCTCGATCTTGAAATGGACATCGCCAAGAAGACCCTCCAGACACGGCGCGAGAACCTGGATCTTTTCAAGAAACGTCAGCAGGGGGGCACCGCTTCGGGACTTGAGGTTGCCCGCGCGGAAGCGGACTATGAACAGACCGCGTCGAACATCCCGGACGTCGAACGACAGATCGAGGCTCAGGAGAACAAGCTTTCGGAACTCCTTGGACGGAGTCCTGGCGCCATTCCGAGGATCGCGGTGTTGTCCCAGGAATCCTACACGCCCGAAATTCCCGGCACCGGCCTTCCTTCTGAGATATTAAAACAGCGGCCCGATATCATGGAGGCGGAGCAGCTATTGCGCGCGGCCAACGCACAGGTGGGGGTGGCGGTCGGGGAGTTCATGCCGGTCGTGAATCTGACCAATTTTGTGGGCGGCGCCGGCGACCGCATTTCCCATGTCTTCGATTCCAACGGGTACACCTGGTCGATCGGCGGGAACATGGACCTGCCGGTTTTCAAGGGCGGGAAGAATTTATACGGTTACAAGGCCGCCCGGGCGCAGTGGCAGCAGTCCGTGTCTTCCTACAAGCAGACCGTGGTGGTTGCTTTCCGTGAGGTGGCCGACGCGCTGGCCGGTATCGACAAGTCCCAGAAGATCCGTGTCGAACAGGAAAAACAGGTCGCGGCCCTAAAAGAGTCCGTCGACCTCTCGAAGGCCCGCTACGAAGCCGGGCTTTCCAGCTACATCGAGGTCCTGGACGCGGACCAGCAGTATTATAACGCGCAGACACTTCTTGCCCGGACCCAGGGCGCCCAGCTGAACTACTACGTCCAGCTTTACCGGGCGCTCGGCGGCGGCTGGCAGCCGGAGGAAGTGAAGAAGTAAAAGACCCTTTCGGATCCGACCTAATCGTACGAGAAGATGAGGACTTTTTTACGGATAATTTCCGGACCTTCTATGCGAACCTTTTTTAATTTTCTTTTTTGCCGAGTCATCGTTCCGGTCGTTCTGACGGGGCTCCACGTCTGGAGTTTTGGGGCGCTCTATTTCGCTCCGATTCACCCCGAGCCCCTCCGGACCGCGATCGCGTTCGGCTTCCTTGCCGGTGTTCCCGTCGCCGTTTTGATCTTCCGTTCGCGCAAGTGGGCCGGGGTCCTGCCGCTCCTTTGTTTTTTATGTGTGCTGACTTATGAATGGCAGATCCAGCCGAAGACGAACGCTCATTATCCGCCCGAGGTGGAAAAAACCGCGTACGCGGAATTTAGGGGTGACCGCGTTACGGTTCATAATATCCGGAATACGGACTACCGGACGGTCAAGGATTTTGACGTTCGCTGGGAGACGCGGGAATATGACCTGAAAGACCTGCGGACGCTCGATGTGTACGTAAATTACTGGGGGATCGACGCGATCGCGCACGTGTTCGTGAGTTTCGGGTTCGCGGACGGGCGCTATCTCGCAGTGTCGGTCGAATACCGGCCCGAAGTGGGCGAAAAATACGGAGCGTTCAACGGACTCTTCAAGCAATACGAGATCATTTATGTTTGGGCGGATGAACGGGATGTCGTGCGCCTCCGGACCGATTACCGGAAAGAGGACGTCTATCTTTACCGGACGACGCTTGCGCCGGCGCAGATCCGGAAATTCTTTTTGGGCATGCTGGAGACGACCAACGCCCTTCACAAACAGCCGGAATTTTACAATACTGTGACGCATAGCTGTACGAACACGCTTAGCGATCACCTCGTGAAAGAAAAAATCATCCGTCTGCCGTTCTGGAAACGCAAAATTCTGACCGGGACCGTGGACCGCCGTTTGTACGAGGGGAGACTCCTGGAAACTTTTGGGGAATCGTTCCCAGAGCTGCGCGTTCAAAGCACGATCAACGCCAAAGCCGAAGCGGCTGATCAGGACCCGGATTTTTCAGAAAAAATAAGGACGCAGCTGACCGCAAACACAAAAGGAGCCGGAACGTGATCTTAAAGTTACTGAAAAAAATTTTCAAATACACGATCCTGTTCTTCGTGCTTTATGCGGCGGTGCGCATCGGGTCAAGCAGCTTCAGGCATCAGGCCAATGAAAGGGCCCTGAGCCATCTTTACGAAGGTTACCGCGCCCTTCCCAAAAAGCCGGCCACGATGTTCATTCCCGGCATGATGGCATCGGTCCTGAAAGATAAAGATACCGGCAAGATCATTTATGGCAATGTCCTGCAGGGATTGATCGAAGAACTGGAGCTTCCGATCGACGGCAAAACGCTTCGTGACGATAAGGACGAGATCGTTGCCGGGGAAGTCGTCAAGACCTTCAAGTATATCCCGGGAGTGCTGGAACTGGATCTCAACGAGCAGATCCGGCAAGTCACGCACAAGGTCGCGGGGTTCCATCCGGGGCAGGACGGGTTTTCTTATGCCTGGGATTGGCGGCGTGATCTTGTCGAAGCGGCCCAACAGCTCGACCGTAAGATCGAAGGCATCAAGATCAAGACCGGACAGCCGGACCTCAAGATAAACCTTGTTTGCCACAGCGCCGGCGGTTTGGTGGCTCGTTATTACGCGAAATACGGGGGCGCGGACGTTCTGGATCAGGATCAACCGGTGCCGACGTACGCGGGCGCGAAGAATATCAATAAGATCATCATGCTCGGGACACCGAATACCGGCTCCGTCGAATCCTTCATGACCGTCCATAACGGACTTTGGCTCCTCAGCGTCGGCCGGGCCACGGCCGAGATGATCTTTTCCATGCCGGCCCTTTACGAAATGATGCCGCTTGAAGGAAAGAAAGTGTTTATCGATCCTGACGGGAAGCCCCTGGACATCGATCTTTATGACCCGGCGAATTGGGAAACCTATGGATGGTCGGCATTCAATCCGGAAAGACAGGCGAAAGCGCGGGCGGCGTTGAAGAAAGATTACGGGGAGATTGAAGGAGAGAAGAAATTCCAGGAAAAGCTGGTCATCCAGCGGCGTTATATCGTTCTCGTGCTGGGTCGCGCCAAGAGATTTCAGGCGGCGCTGTGGGCCGGCTATCCGGCCGAGGAAAAACAGAAGATCCGCTATGTCGTGTTCGGAGGAGACCGGGCGCAAACTTTGAAAGCGGCGATCCTGGGCCGCGACGGTAAAGGAATGTGGAAGACCACGTTCAAAACCGACCGTCCCGAGGTTACAGATTCCCTTTACGGCTATGGCGACATGAGCGTCACCAAAGAAAGCGTTTTAGGCCGTCACACGGCCGAGGTCAACGGGGAGAGCGTCCGGACGGAGCTGCCCCTTGCGTATTCGGTCTTTTTTTTCTCGAACCATGTGGACATGCCCAAAGATCTGACCTTTTTGGACAATATCCTTCACACTATTTTTGAGGAATATGACCCGGCGCCGCTCCCGAAGAGGAAGCAGGGGCCCTTGCGCCAGCTCCTGGGATGGAATAAGTAGCGTGCCGCGGCATCCGGCGTTACTGGTCCATCCATGGCCGCGATTGATTTTAAGGGTTCGATTCTGTGCAAAGAAATGAAAGGGTCCAACATTAAAGGAGGCCCCCGTGGGTAAAAAAGAGAAGCACGCCAAAGAAGCAATAAAGAAGATCCTGCAGAAAAAAACCGGAAAGTTAGCGGGACTGTCCAAGAAGCTCAAGAACAAGATCTATAACAAAGAGATCGAACGGCTGCAGACCGAGATGGTCAAGCTGGAAGAATGGGTCAAGTTCAAAGGCCTGAAAGTGGTGGTGCTTTTCGAGGGGCGCGACGCGGCCGGCAAAGGGGGCGTGATCAAGCGGCTGACGGCCCGCACGAATCCCCGCATCGTCCGGATCGCGGCGTTGGGGACGCCCACGGAGCGGGAGAAAACGCAGTGGTACTTCCAGCGTTATGTCGCGTACCTGCCCGCGGCCGGCGAGATGGTGCTTTTCGATCGCAGCTGGTACAACCGCGCGGGCGTGGAGCATGTGATGGGTTTTTGCACGGACGCGGAATACAAGGATTTTTTAAATATGTGTCCGCAATTCGAGAAAGAGCTGATCCGTTCCGGGACGATCCTCATCAAATACTGGTTCTCGGTCAGCGACGAAGTTCAGGAGGCGCGGTTTCAGGAGCGCTTGAAAGATCCGGCCCGGCGGTGGAAGCTCAGCCCGATGGACCTTCAGGCCCGGGCACGCTGGGTGGACTATTCCAGGGCCAAGGACGTGATGTTCGAACATACGGACACCAAGGAGTCTCCCTGGCATGTGGTGGACGCCAACGACAAAAAATGCGCGCGCCTGAATTGCATGGCGCATCTCCTGTCCCAGATCCCTTATAAGGACGTGACCCAGAAAAAACTCGCGATCCCGAAGCGGCAGAAGGACAAAGGGTACAAGCGCCCGCCCCTGAACAAACAGAAATTCGTGCCAGCGATCTACTAAGGGAGCCTAACAAAATGTCATTCCCGATTGTTTTTATCGGGAATCCAAGCCCAGGATCCCCACTTTCGCGGGGATGACAAGATTTATTCTGCTAGCGATTCTTAGAACCTGCCCATATGGCGGAATTGAGATTACAGGTCGTTTTCCGGAAGGTCCGTTAATTCCGGCGGCGGCGTTCCCCGCGGGGTTTTCTTCAGAAGACGTTTCGCGAACCCGTACTGCAGCACGACCCGGATCCCGTGATAAACGATGTAGGCGTACCCCGCGCCGTTCAGTCCCCAGGCCGTGAGCATCCAGAAGAGCACCGGAAAATAAACGAGCGTGGGAAGGAACTGGATCCAGAAGCTCAGATGCGCCTGTCCCATCGCGAGGAGCATCGGCGCGAGCGGCAGCGACATGACCGCGAGACCGTTGGCGAGCATGTACCAGACGGTGACGGAGTACGCGGAAAGGAATTCCCGTCCCGCCGTGATGAAGATGATCTCGTGGCCCCAGATCACGAAAACGATCCAGACGATACCCGAAAGTCCGCACAGAAGCCAGGTCATCCGCTTCACCACGTGGCGGAACTCCCCGTAATCTTTTTTCGCCCAGAGTTTCGTGAGCTCCGGGTAAAGGGACTGGAACAGGGGATTGGCGAGCCGGTCGAGTGCGGCGCAAAGTTTTTTCGCCAGCTTGTACAAGCTGACGTCCGCGAAGCCGAGAAGTTTTCCGACCACCAGGATGTCGCATTCCCGGAAGCCGACCTTGACGGACCCCGTCAGGTTGGTGGAGATCAGGAATTTCCAGACCCCGGGGAAACGTTTCGTGATCCCCGTGAGAGGTTCGGCCCAGATGTCCGTGTGACCGCGGCGGCGAAGCTCGATCCAGGCCATGCCCGTCAGCGACACATAATCGACGATTTCGGTCAACATCCAGACCCACAAAAAGCCGCTCAGGTCCCAGTGAAGCACCCACGCGAGCAGGACACCCGCGAATTTGATGCCGGACGTCACGCACTTTTGGGCCGAGAACGCCTTGAACTTGTCGAAGATCCTCAGGATCCCTGTGGGGACGCCGGCGATATCAAAAATGACGATCAAACTGTAGATCATGGCGAGGCGGATCATCTCAGGCGACCAGTTCTGCCAGCGGGCGATCAGGCCGGCGAAGATGACGGCGACCGCGCATCCGATCGCGGCCGTGAGGGCATCCACGATCGTCCCGAGTTTGACGAGGGCCTTGAATCCGGAAGTGTCTTTCGCGGAGAGGGCGTCGGAACCGTACTTGATCATGAATTGCCAGGACTGGAAGTTGACGAGTTTGTCCACGATCCGGACGTAGGCGTCGATCAGGACCAGCATGCCGAGCTTTTCGGTCCCGAGCGCGCGCGCCGTGACGGCAAACGTCAGGACGCCGAGGACCGCGGAGACGGTGTCCCCGCTGATCAGCAGGCCGGTGTTCTTGAAGAGCTTTTTGAAGGTTTCGCCCGCGAAGGCATTTTTGAAAAAAGCGATCATGGAAAATTATATCATCCCTTGCAACTTCCAGGGTTGGGTGGGGCCATTGCGCAGGACCCAGGGGGAGCTTTTTCAATCGTCTGCTATAGGATATCGAGGATATTCCGATACACTAAGGACGGTTTGATATGGCTACTGTGGGGGTGTGTCTACAGAAGAATCTCAGGGGGCTCTTTGATCGCAAGATTAAGGGGCATGTCCCAGGTTGGAAAAAACAGATCAACGAACATACGGACTCTGATTTGAACTAAAAAACGCTGACCATGGATAATCTACAGACGGTTAATGAAAAGATAGAATTCATGTCAAGCGGGACTCCCTTTTCCGGCAAGGTCTGCCGTCCGGAAAACTTGACCCAGTGTAAGGGGATCGTGATCTTTACGCATGGCTTGGGTTATTGCGTCAAGCAGTACAAGATCAACGGTGAATATTTCGCGAGGAGCGGATATCTGCTTTTGACTTACAACCTCCGCGGCCATGCCGGGACTCCCGGGAAGTGGTCTGTGGATGCCTCGGTGCAAGATCTCGTTGCTGCCATTGACCATCTAACCCAAAACTATAAATTTCCTAGCAACGAGCGCATTTGCGTTATGGGGCACAGCACAGGGGCTTTGATCTCTCTCTTGGCATCGTTACGGGATAAGAGGATTAAGTTCGGGAGTTTGGTGACAATTGTTACCTGTATGACGGAGTCATACCTTCATTGGTTTAAAAGCGGTTTTAATCAAGAGGTTAAGGAATTTTTTAAGACAAAAGGAAAGATCGCTGACATTGTTAACGAATTTCTTGATGACCCCGTAATGCTAGACAAGTATCGCAGTGGCAAGCTGGACCCTGACGCATTAACGATAAGCCATCGGTATGGGCTTTTGAAGTCCGATCGACTCGACTCTTTTTTTCATGAAATCGCTTACGCGGATGATGTTTTAAAACATGTTGATGAAATTCGGATCCCTCTCCTCCTTTTTCGTGGTGAGTATGATGAGGTCATGGATGTTAAGAAAACGAACGAGCTGTATGAGAAGCTTAATAAAAGAATTCCGACCAGATTTTACATCACTGACTCAAAAAATCATTTTCATAATGATCGGTGGGATCTGATACAAGAAGAAACGCTGAAATTTTTTGACGTATTTTGCGATTATAATCGAGCCGCCGTTAGTTTTTTCGACAAATTTATTTTGTTGGTAGACGACGAGCCATTGGTAACGCGATCTTTGCAGAAACTGCTTATCCAACAAGGTATCGCGAATGTCCAGATTGCGGAAAGCGGAGACAAGGCTCTCGAAATGATTCGGGAACTTAAAGTGACGAAAAACAGATCGTTCGATCTGATCATATCGGATATACGAATGCCCGGTATTGACGGGATCGAAACAATTAAAAAGGCAAAAGACTTCATAAGTAATTCAAAGGGCAAGGAAAGTCCGGTGATTTTTATTACGGGCTATGAAGGCGATGGCGCCGTTGAAAGGGCCAAGCAGATCGGATATGTCGATTATCTCTACAAGCCCCTCGATATCAATCATTTCCTGACCAGCGTGAAAAAACAACTTCAATGCTCAAACGTCTAATAGCGCGAATTGATGATTTCTTTTACCGTGTAATCCTGAAAAACGTTCTCAAATTATCAAAATTGGGCTATGGCTTCATTGTGTCTGGGGCAGAATCAGGAGAAAATTTTGAGTATATATATAACAATAAGTCTCATGGCTCTTTCCTGGTAGGCAAATGGATCGACAGAATTTTACTAAACCTTCCTTCTGTCCGCGCAACGCGTGAGCGAAAAGAACAAATAAAAAAGATTTTGCGCGAAGAAATTTCCATTAATCGTTTGGGGGGGAAGAAGACGCGCATTCTGGATCTTGCTTCCGGAGGGGCTCGTTATCTTCGTGAGTTAAAAGCGGAACATGAGAGCGGTGACGTGGAGTCTCTTTGTGTTGATAAGAACATGAGGTGCGTAAACCTTGGCCGCTCTTTGGCTGGGCGCGAGAATGTGAAAAATTTGAAGTTTCTGCGGGGAGATGTATTTCGCATGGGGCACTTGAAGACGATCTCGAGGAATATCGGTTGGAAGCCCAATGTGATCATCGCATCGGGACTTTTCATCTACTTTAATGACCAGGTAGTGGAGGGTGTTTTGAAAGAAATCTATCAGTCTTTGCCGATCGGAGGTGCGGTTATTTTTCAGTCGTATGAGAATTTAAGCAGCCGCAAGCTGATGAGGAAGACGTCGAGCACTTCTTCGGGCGAACAGTGGACTTTATATTATCGGAAACCGGAATTTTGGAAGAAGTTGCTTGAGGATATTGGTTTTAAGGAAATCTCGATCTCTAGAGACGAATGGCAGATGAATAACGTCTGCTCCGCGAGGAAGGACGCTTAATTAATCGGATGCCTCTGACTGCATTAATCGGTCTCATTAATACCATCACCACTGTAGCCCTTGCCCTATTTGTCTTCTTTAAGAATTCACAAGGGAAAACTCATCGAGCGTATCTGCTTTTTGGTTTATGCGTCGGCTTGTATAGCATTGGTTATTATCTTTGGGGGATGTCGAAGTCAGTCAACGATGCGCTCTTTGCGTTCAAGGTGTTGACGACA
Organism: Candidatus Omnitrophota bacterium; assembly: GCA_903819565.1. Classification (GTDB taxonomy): domain Bacteria; phylum Omnitrophota; class Omnitrophia; order Omnitrophales; family Aquincolibacteriaceae; genus Pegaeibacterium. The sequence goes on from CAIJDY010000198.1 coordinate 22,063, forward strand.
GGCATTATTCTTATTAATTCAGGATATTGGGAGTTTGCTTTTAATTTGCTTGAGGTGCGGAAGCAGAAGAAATGGCTTTTGCTTGCGATTCACATTTTAAACGTGTTGTTTGTGGTATCGGTGTGGAATGAAGGTTTGTTCGCGAGTGTGGGAAGAAAGAATATCTGGGGATATTGGCCCTATCCCACGCCTTTGTTTTACGCATATTTTTTAATGTGGTTTTGGCAGATGGGTTACGGATTGTTTGCCATAAGAAAAGGATATCGTCTAGCGCCCAGCAGGCAAGCTGTTCAGCTGCGATATG
>CAIJDY010000199.1 GCA_903819565.1 Candidatus Omnitrophota bacterium
CATGCCCTCCTCGAAATGGCTCATCATTTTTTCGAGACTGAGTTCGCCGCTTTCCATCTCGCGGACGATCGTTTCCAGCCGCTCCAGCGATTTTTCAAAGCCGGGCTGTTTATCCGTGCTCTTAGTTGTTGCCATGGCTAACAACCTCCGATTTTCGTTGTCATGTTTTCTGGTGTCTGGCGTCTGGCGTCTGGCGTCCGTTTTTTGTGGCGCCATGGTTAAGAACCTCCGATTTAAATGTGCCTCTCGCCACCCGGGTTGTGATCCGGTCACCCGGCTGGGCCTGGTTTGCCGCCTTGATTACACGTCCATCCGGCCTTCCCGGATCTTCTCCCGCATGGATTTCACTAAGTTTACAAAAAAATAGACATTATGCAAGGTAATCAATTGCGCGCCGAGGATCTCGTGGCTGTTCACCAGGTGCCGCAGATAGGCCCGCGAGAAGTTCCGGCAGGTGTAGCAACCGCAGTCTTCTTGCACCGGCCGGGGGTCTTTCTGGTATTTCCCGTTGCGCACGACCACCAATCCGTCGCCCGTGAACGCCGTCCCGTTCCGCCCGTACCGCGTGGGATTCACGCAGTCGAACATATCGGCCCCGCGCTCCACCGCCTCAAAAAAATCGAGCGGGATTCCCACGCCCATCAGGTAGCGGGGCTTGTCTTCCGGCATCAGCGGCAGGATCTCATCAAGGACTTCGATCATTTCTTCCTTGGGTTCCCCCACGCTGAGCCCCCCGAGAGCGTATCCGTCGAACCCAATCTCCCGCGTCCGTTCCAGGGATTCTTTTCTCAGGTCTTTGAACGTTCCGCCCTGCAAAATACCAAAGAGCGCCTGCGTTTTGAGCTTGTGGTGCTTCTTAGCACGCCGCGCCCACCGCAGGGTTATATTAACGGCTTTCTCGACCGTTTTTTTATCCTTGGTCGCGGCCGGACATTCGTCGAAGATCATGGCGATATCGCTTCCGAGCACTTCCTGGATCTCGATCACTTTCTCCGGCGTCAGAAAGATCTCGCGACCGTCAAAATGGGAATTGAACTTCACGCCTTCTTCCGTAATGCTCCGGAGCTTGCTGAGCGAAAAAACCTGGTATCCCCCGCTGTCGGTAAGAATAGGCCCGTTCCATCCCATGAAGCGGTGAAGCCCCTTGATCTTTTTGATGACCTCGAGCCCCGGCCGTATATAAAGATGATAGGCATTCGAAAGCAGGATCTCGGTCCCGACTTCTTTCAGATCGCGCGGCAGCATCGCTTTCACGCTTCCTTGCGTCCCGACCGGCATGAAGACCGGCGTTTCAAAAGTCCCGTGCGGCGTCGTGACCTTTCCGACCCGCGCGTTGCATTTCTTATCCGTCGCCAATAGCTTAAACCCGAATTTTTTCATCTTTCGTCCCGTTTTCGGGGGACAGGCCGTCACTCAATGCCTGTCCCCTGAATTTTAATTATGCGATAAACATTGCGTCTCCATACGACGCAAATCGGTAATTGTTTTCCAAGGCGACACGATAAGCCGCCTTCATCTTCTCAAACCCAAGGAACGCCGCGACCATCGCAAGCAACGTGCTTTTCGGCATGTGGAAATTCGTGATGAGACCGTCCATCACTTTGAAATCATACGGCGGATAAATAAAAATGGAAGTTCTTCCTTTTTGGGACAAAACTTCGCCGGTACCGTTCACCGATGATTCCAGCGCCCGGACACACGTCGTCCCGCACACGATCACCCGGCGGCCGGCCCGCTTCGCCCGGTTGATCTTCAGGGCGGTTTCGTCCGGGATCTCGAATTCCTCCTCGAACATCCGGTGCTCCTCGATGTTCTCCGCCGTGATCGGCTGGAAAGTCCCGTAGCCGACGTGAAGCGTCACATAACCGGTCTCAACGCCCATCCCGGAAAGTTTCTCCAGCAAGGGTTTATCAAAATGAAGCCCCGCGGTCGGAGAAGCTACCGCGCCTTCCTTTTCCGCGAACACCGTTTGATATTGCTCGCGATCCGCCGGAAGGTCCTGGCGGTCAATATAAGGCGGAAGCGGGATATGCCCGAGCTTCCGGAGCTTTTCTCCGCAATTTTCCCCCATGAACCGAAGACATCTTTTCCCGGAACCGGGAATGAGGGAAGCCAAAATCTCGGCGTCCAGAGCTACGCCGTCCCGTTCGAAAGACAGAAAGCTCCCTTCCCGAACCCGTCCGCCCGGCATGAGCAGAGCCTCCCAGATATTTCCCCCAAGATCTTTAAGAAGAAGCGCCTCGACTTTGCCGCCGGTGGATCGTTTTCCGAAAAGCCGCGCGGGAAGCACTTTGACATCGTTCAGGATAAGAAGGTCCGTCGGTTTCAAAAGCTCCGGAAGGTCCCGAAAGATCCGGTGCGTGCATGTCCCGCTGATCTTGTCCACGCACAAAAGTTTCGCGTCCGTCCGCTTTTCCGCGGGGAACAACGCGATCTTTTCTTTCGGTAAGGGATAATCGAGTTCGGATAATTCCATAGTATTTGGAAGATATTTCTGTTATGCGGCAGCCCCTGCACCAGTCGCCAAGATCCATTTACGAACCGAACCCAAGGAGCCCTGCGGGTTGGCGGGAACGCCTAGCTGGCCGAAGTCCAGACAACGCAGGGCGTCCCCGGGGCGGGTTGAGCGACGCACTGATTCCACTCATTTTTAGGCCCGAGCCCCGCGTCGCCCTTACAAGCGACCAACACCGTTTCCTCCGGTCTCCCCCGGAATAGAACAATGAGCTCTGGTTTTCCCCACTTTTTGCTTTTCTTCTTCACGTATCACATCCTTCCTTGGCAGGGCAAAGATTCTTTTCTTCCGGTCAAGGTTTCGCCATTTCGAGCCTTTCGCCTTTGACGATCTCGGGGACCGGTTGCGCGTCGATGCGAATGCCGCCGTCGTGTTCGATCACGAGGGTGTAGATCGTCCCTGGCAGGAACATGGATCCAGGGGCTTCGATCTGCGCGTTCTTGACGCCCGCAAGATCCCGCTTTTTGGGATCCAGAGCGTATTGCCAGAACTCTTCCCAGAACTTCGCTTCATAGGCGTTCACGTTTTTCTGGATCCGGTATCCGGCGGGAACTTCTTTCATGGAGGTGATCTCAAACTCCCGGGTTTCGGGTCCGTCCAGCACGAAGGCTTTCATAAAAAGAGCGATGCTCTTACCACGTAACCGGTCGCCCGCCTCCACCAGCTTGTCCTGAAAGCGGATCACAAGAGACTGGAACTGGATAATGTTCCCGCTGAAAGTAAAGTATTTCGGCGGAAGCGCCTTCCCCTGCGCGTCATATTCGAGGAATTTGATCGTGGTTCTGATCCTCTTTGTGGCTTCGTCGTATTCGCTCTTGGTGACCAGCACATCCGCCAGCCGCGTCTCGGCCGTCAGCCGCGCAATGATCTGCCGCAGCACGCGTTCTTTTTGGATCCACCGGTTCAAGCTCACGCCACCCAACACAAGAGCGGCCGCGAAAAGGCTGATCGAGACGATGTTGAGAACCTTGGAAAGTTTCACCGGTTTTTACCCTTCATCCGGAAAATTAAAATCGCGCCCGGGCAGGGTCGAACTGCCAACCTTCGCCTTCGGAGGGCGACACTCTATCCAATTGAGCTACGGGCGCAAAATACCTTGATATTTCTTTCAATAAACTCCTGTTTGCGCCAGCACCGTAGTGCGGGCGCTTTTTGATCACGGGCATTCCTGGTAATTCCCAAAGAGCAGATCCTTCAGGGGGCATAGTCTACCGTACTTTGAGCTTTTCGCCAACAATCCATCTGCCATCTGCCGGTAAGATCGCGCCCAAGAGGAGAGAGGCCCTCACCCCTTTCCAGAAGTCTGCGGCGTCCTTTTTGTCAATTGGTCCCGATAATTTTGGGCGATCCCGTTCGCCGGATTGTGTGCGAGGATCTCCTCGCATACATGAAGGGCTTCGTCATTCCTCCCCCCCCCCTGGAGGTACCAATTCACGATCGGCGAAACAATGCTATTGTTGTTTACGTATTCAGAGGCGATCAACCCTTTTTTATAACATCTTAAGGCGGAAACCTCATCCCCCATTTCACCATAGATGTGCCCCAAGTGGACCCACTCAAAAGCATACCTCCAGGAACCTTTGCTTTGAACCACTCTGGCCTCCTGTAAAACGATCATGGCTTGTTTCTCCTGCTCACTAGCATAAAACTGTCCTTCCGCTTTTTGCGTCGGAGGATTTATTTTAAGGCCGAGGGCTTGCGCGTGAAGAAAAAGGGCAACGTACAATTGTTCCGCATTATACTTATAACCGAAGCGGTTCATGTGAGATCGGTCCGGAGAAATAAAGAACGCGTCCCGCCACCCTCGGGGAAAAACCTTGAAGGCGTCGGTGAAATCGAAAAAAGGAACCCCGTGTTCCAGCGCGAAGTTCTTGAGTGCGGGACTGGAACTGTTGTAATAAGAAAGAAGCACCAGCTTCGCACCTTTCGCCCGGCACAGACCCCTTCCCCGCTCGAGATAATAATTGAAGTAGGCGGCGCGCTTTTGCGCGTCTGCCGGGGAAACGCCTTCCAATTCCGAAGCCCGGTTCTTTCCAAAAAACCTGCGGAGAGCCAAGCCCAGAAAGCGGACGCTCCTGAGACGATCGAGAGAGAACCCCGCGGAGCGAGCACCCTCGCTGCCATCCCACCGCTTCAGATCCTCCTTGATATTCCTTCCGGTAAGCCAGAACATGGCCCGGGCATTATTTTTTTCAAAGAACGCTTCCAGGATCCTAACCTGATCTTTCGTGCTGGACCCCGGCACGCCCAGATTCACAACGGAAAAGTTTACAGCGGGATTGTTTCTGTTCAGCAATTTCTCCAGTTGCTGCAGGTAAGCATAGGCGGCCGCCGTCCCGACCCCAAGGGTGTGCGAATCGCCGAGGCAGACAATCCTCGCGCCAGATTCGCCCGGTGCCCATGTTCTCCGTTGCCACAAAAGGACCCGTCCTGAAAGGAAGAGAATAAACTCGAGGAAAATAGCAGCGAGAACGGTCGAAAAATAAGGGCCAGCAGATGCTTTTTCATTCACATCACCGAAGGGGACATCTTCGCACCCGTCCCATCATCGCGGGCATGAAAAGCCTTTCGCTTCCGAAAAATCTGTTCAAGGCACTATTCCTTGAACTCTTTCACTTCGGTGACCTGAGAACCGGGATAGTAATATCCCAATATTTCCTGATAACCGTACCCGAGTTCACCGAGATATTTCATCCCGTACTGGCAAAGCCCCACGCCATGACCCCAACCCCGGCCCTTAAACATAAACGCCCCGTCCTCCTTGAGCCGGATCCGGGTGATCAAATTGCTCTTGATCTTCATGGGATCGAACCAGACCCGAAACGCGTCCGCATCCACGGTCTTTTCCCACCAGGTGCTCTTGATGATGAAAATGTGCGCGCGGCCCGTACGGTCGATCTTGCCGGTCTTTATGTCCAGGACCTCGTTGACGGGCATGCCGTGCTTCGCGAGCTTTTCCTTGATCTCCGACGGCAGAATCCGGGTCTCCCATTTGTAGTGCGGGGATTTTTCGCAGAAGCGGCACTCCACGCCCCCGAGGGCCGGATGCGGCTTCACGGGCCAGACAAGGTCCACGGCCGTTGTCGCGCCGCCGCACGTGGAATGGAAATAGGCCGGAAAAAGTTTCCCGTTATACATCAGCACCAGCCCCTTGGTCGCTTCAATAGCGTCGTTCGTCCGTTCGTTCTCGATCCTCTTACCGGCATAGACCTGGCTGAAGACCCCGGCCATCACGTCATATTCTTCGTCATGGCGTTCGATCATCCGCGTAAGCGCGAAAGTCCGGGAAGCAACCGCCTGAGCCTTTAACGACTCCAAGGACCACTGCGGATTTCCCTCGAACGGGATCACGCCTTTCAGATAATCATCGAGGTCCAGTTCATTGATGACATCGAGACTGCCCTTGGCGTTCTTATAAAAAAGGATCGTGTCCCCGAAAAGTCCCGTATTACTGACACGGACGCCGTTGCCCACACTCCGAAGCAAAAGGAACTTCCCTGGGACAATCTCTTTCCACCATTGAATCCCCGCCGCCGCCGCGCTAACCGTCGCGCCAGGAAGACTGGCGCCCTTGAACACGGAGCGCCCCTGATCATCAAAAACCTCGAAGGGGGATTTGCAGCTGACCTGGATGTCAGGCTTATTCCGAATGACCAGAATGCGGATCTTGCGGAAATCCTTGAGATCCTGCGGCAACGAAATGGAAAGATCCTTGAGAGATTCTCCGGCGTTAGCCAGTGAGAGGTAAAAAAAACAGAGCAGGAAAAAAGCGACGGCTCGGTACGTTCGGGAGTGCATAGAGGGTTATTGTAACAAGGAAGTGTTGTGAACGGCAAAAAGAAAAACCGGTTGGACCTCTTCAGATCCAACCGGTTTCGCTTGCGCCGGGAAAATTCCCGGCAAAGATCTTAGAGACTACTTAATAGCTTCGAGATACGATTTCAGCTTGGCCCACGTTTGACGGCCGCAAACACCGTCCGCCGTCAGACCGTTATCCTTCTGAAAAGCGCGGATCGCATCGCGGGTCCCAGGACCCACCTTGCCGTCCAAGGTGCCGTCATAGTAGCCGGCCTTCTTGAGCGCTTTTTGGATATTCACGGAGGGCAGTTCGAAACCGGAAGGCGTGCGATAGATCCCTTTGATAACGCCTTCTTCTTCCTGGAGCGCGCCGATACGGGACTCGGTGGCGCCCAATTCACCCGTTAAAGCGCTCTTCTTGGCTTCTTCGGCCGCGAGAGCAGCCCGGGTATCCTGGAGCGACTGGTCCAAGCGCACGAGCTCATCGGTCACGACGCCCATTTGAGCTTGGAGCGTATCAACCTTTTTACCGGTTTTCCTTGAGGCGCAACCACTCAAAGCGATCAAACTGATCATAACGAAAAGTGCGGTCAAACGTGTTGCTTTTCCCATTTGTCTTCTCCTGTTTGAAATTTTTTCCGGGTTAAAAATGAATCCGTTTGGTAGAGGCGTCAGTCTATCAGAAGGAATTTTGAAAATCAACGGGAAATCTCGAAAATCTTTTAAAACGGTTCGGTCCGTTCCCCCCTTGATTTCTGGGTCAACGGGGCGATCCGGCCCGAACATTCTGTTCCATTGATAAAGAGTAGTTTGGACTGCCCTGACATCATTAATGAATTAAATGGAAGAGGGTCAGGACGGCGAACCCGTTGAATCCATGGGGACGACGGGCTCGTCCGTGGTCCGGATGCCGAACAACATGAATTCGGTGTGCCCGATCATGCGCTGCACGGGACGCGTCTTTCCCTCCCGCGCAAGGATTTCCCGTTCCAGAAGTTCGCGGCACTCCACGCAGATAAAGCCCTGCGCCCGCAAAGCCTCGGCCATTTTCTCGATCTGGTTGAACGTCGGATTCAGGCTCACCACGCGGCCTCCGCCTTTGAGCGCCGCCTTCACAACCGCGACCTCTTCCCACGGCTGAGGAATGTCCAGGATGACCGCGTCGAACCCGCTTTCCGTGAAAGGCTCGCCCGCCTGCCGCTGGAGAAACGTCACATGCGCGTTCAGACCGGCCCGCGCCACGTTCTTGTAAGCGTTCTTCGGAAGGTCCTCCCGGCGATCATAAGAAAAGACGTGTCCGTTTGGCGCCACCGCCTGCGCGAGCGCCATCGTAAGGGCCCCGGAACCGGTACCGATCTCCATGACCTTGGCCCCGTGATGAATGCCGGCCTTCATCATAAGAAGCGCCGCGTCCTTGGGATAGATGATCCCGCTTTCACGCGAGGCTTTCATCATGAGGTCTTCCATCGTCGGCTTCAGGAGATAACCGAACCCGTGTTCGCAAACCACCTTTTTCCCGAAAGGCTGTCCGATCCAGTCGTCGACCAGCAGCGGCCGCCCGCAATGAATGGACGCGCGCTTCCCGCGAACCACCTCGATCATATAAGTACGTTCGTCATCGAACCACAGAAGGACCACGTCCCCTTCGGCGATCCCGCCTTCCGTTTTTGAAGCCATCGTTTCTGTCATGGGCGCTACGATATCCTTTCCTCTTTTAAATTACCAGCCTTTTTCCCGGGCGAGCAGGAACAGTTCCCGGAAATCATGCACGATATAATCCGGTCTCGCTTCAAGAAGAATTTTTTCTGACGTAAAACCGTGGGTCAGCGTCACGATCTCCACGCCGGCGTTCCGCGCGGCCTGGATGTCGATAAGACTGTCCCCGATGAAAAGCGTTTCTTCTTCCGTCGCGTCCGTTTCTTCCATCAAATGACGGATCGCCGCCGGATCGGGCTTGAAGGGCATTCCGTTGTCCCCCGTCAGGATCGCAATAAAATATTTCGCGATCCCGAGGCTTTCCAGAATCTGCGCCGAAAAAGGATCGGGTTTGTTAGTGATCACGGCCTGTTCGCGGTCCTTGAAATATTCCAGAAAGTCCTGAGCGCCCGGATAAAGCCGCGAATGGTCGAGCATGTGTTCCTTATAATGCGTCCGGTAGAGCTTGGCGCCCCGGTCAGCCAGTTTTTCGTCTTCCGGCCTCTGCCCGCCTGCAGGGAGGCGGAACACCTGGCGGATCAAGGCATGAAGTCCCGTGCCGACGCAGTCCTTGATCTCCTCATCCGTCAATTCCGGGCCGTTCAGCTCCTTGAGGGCGTACCGCACGCCGTTGATGATGTCCTGGCGCGTGTCGACCAGCGTCCCGTCGAGATCGTAAAGGATGAGTTTTTTCATGGGGTTTATTTTAAAAAATGGACCGCGAACTGGAGGATGTCGATCGCCGTGAGGATCCCGACCACCCGCCGGTCTTCATCCACGATCGGCACGCACCCGTATTTTTTGTCCCACATCAGCGCGACGGCCTTGGAGATCGTATCGTTCGGGGAAAGAGCTTCCACGTTCCGGCTCATCACCTTCTTCATGGAATGCCGCCAAAGGATCTCCAGATCGATCGGATCGTCTTCTTTCAGGCGGGACGGCAGAATCCTCAAGAGGTCCCTTTGCGTGAACAAACCGACGAGCCGCCCGTCGCGATCGACCACGGGCAGGTGCCGGATCCCGTGCTTCCGCATTTTTTCTTCGGCGACGCTCAGAAGATCATCCTCCTCGGCTGTGATCACTTCGTCTTCCATCATTTCATGGATCGGAACATTCAGCATATTGGAGGCTCCCTGAAGATCATGCGGCGCGCTCCCCGCACGCGATCCTCATATTTGAATAATCGAGAAGTTTTTCCTGGAGATCGAAGACCTTTTTCTCCAGTTCCTTGAAGAGGTTTTCCGGCGCTCCCGGAGCGAACGGGACCGTCACCTCCGTTTGGTTCTTGAGGTAGTAGATAATACCCGAACGCACCGGGATTTTCAGGATTTTGTGCGCCGCGAGCGCGTAGATCTCGATCTGAAGATCGTAAGCGCTTTCGCGCGCGGCCGCGGCATCGCCTTTCGCGGTCTTGTAATCCAGGATATGCCAGTCGCCCTTCGCGTCCTCGAAAAGCGCGTCGATCTTGCCGTGAATAAGGCCGTGGCGCCCGTTCAAAACGAAATCGATCTCGCGCCGGACCTGCCGGGCCTTTTGCAACTGCCGGAAAACGGGACTTTGAAGGAAACCCCGGATGAGCTTGCTCGCCTCGGCCGTCACCTCATTTCCAAATCCCCCGAAGATCCGCTCCAAAAAATCCCGCTCGAGACAGCGGTCCGGCTCCCGGAAATCTAAATGCTCGAAAAAGCCATGCATCGCGGTCCCGAAATCCGCGGGAGAGACCGGCGCGCCCTCGGGATCGGTTTCCCTGTCATCCAGCGCCTGTTCCCCGGCCGTCCCAATACTTATCAATTTCTGTGCAGCAGAAATTGGGGCGGTACCCGTCAGCCCTTCAAGAGAATCTGGGACAAGGACCGTCCATCCGATCTGGTATGTTCGCCAGAATTCCTCCGGATCTTTCCGGAAAAGCACGAAAGCGGACACCGGAAGATCGATCGTCCGCGACAAAGACGGCACGACCGCGGTTTCCCGGACCGGCGGCCTTCGGGAACTTTTTCCCACAGCAACTTCTTGCAGGATCTCCTCCACTTTTTCTTTTCCGGCTGTCACGCGGCGGACGAACGGCCCGGCGTCCTTGTCCGCGTCCACGGTGATCTTGGCCGGCAAAGTCTCACAGATCGTCATGACCCAATCCATCCAGCGGGTCATCTCCCGAAAAGTTGATTTTTGAGTTTTTTTCTTTTCATGGACCCCGCTCAGAAAAAGCCGGGACTTCGCGCGGGTCACCGCCACATAGAAAAGCCGTTTCCATTCCTCATCCTCGCGCTTTTGGATCTCTTCGTTGATGTACCGGTGAAAAAAAGGATCTTCCATTTCAAGGTTCGTTTCATTCCTCACCCGTATGCCGTAACCGTCCGCCGCGTGCGCCATGATCGCCTTGGAATCCGCGTGCGTGCCCTGGTGCCCGAGGTCCGCAACGAACACCACCGGAAATTCCAGTCCCTTCGCCGCGTGCACGGTCATCAAGCGCACGGCTTCGGACCCGGATTCCAACGCGATCTGCGCCTCGGATTCCCGGGCCTCCTGGAGTTCGAGACGTTTCAACGTGTTGAGGAAGGCCGCGAGCGGCAGGCGCTCGTAGGTTTCATATTCCCGGATCAGGGCGATCAGTTTTTTGAGGTTCGCGTAGCGCCTCACGCCCGCCGGATCCGTCAGGACTGAAAGCTCATAACCCGTCCTTTCGAGGATCTTGTCCGCGAGAACGGAAAGCGGAATGCGGTCTTTGAGCGCCGCAAGCTCCCGGGTGATCCCGAGAAAAAACCGCAGCTGCTCTTGTTGCTCTCCGGAGATCTCTTTGATCCGTTCGGGATCCTGGACGGCCCCATAAAGCGGCGCCTCGGCCTCCTTGGCCTTCGCGTAATGCGACAGCCAGAAAAGCGTGTCGTCTGTAATATGGAAGAACGGCGAGCGGAGCGTGGCGGCAAGCGGGATGTCCGCGAGCGGCCGTTCCAGGTGGGACAGGAAGCTCACCATGTCCCGGATCTCGGGCTGTTCGTAGAACCCGCGGCCCGCGACGATAAAATAAGGAATGCCTGCGGCTTTGAGCGCGTCCTCATAAAGACCGCTGAGGGTCATGGCCTGAAAAAGCACCGCGATGGAACCGTACGCGATGCCGTCGGTCTCGTGAAGTTCGCGGATCTTCGCGGCGATCGCTTTGGCTTCCCGCATGCGCGCGCGTTCCCTTTCCTCGTCGTCTTTCAGTTCCGTCACCAGAACCTCCACCGGGGGCCCCTTGTAAACCTGCTCCGTTTTTGAAGTCAAAAATTCGAACGGAAAACCGTCCTCTTCCCAAAGCGTTTTGAAAAAACCGTTCACGAAATCGAGCAGGGCCGGTTCGCTCCGGAAACTCTCCGCCAGGGGGATCCGCTCCCCTTCGGTCCCCTGCTGGTAAAGCCGCTCCTTCTCGAGAAAAACACGCGGCTCGGCGCCCCGGAAACCGTAAATGGATTGTTTGTAATCGCCCACCATGAAAAGATTATGACCGGAGGAAAGAAGTTCCACGAACCGCACCTGGAGCAGGTTCGTGTCCTGGAATTCGTCGATCAGAATGAACTGGAACTGCCTTTGATAACGTTCGCGAAGCCTCTGAAGCGGCGGACGGTCCCCGCAGAAAAGACGCACCGCTTTCATCTGCAGGTCATCGAAATCCAGAAATCCTTTTTCTGTTTTCAGGGTTCCGTACAGGGCCTCGAATGCGAGAGCCATCCGCTCGAACTTTTCCCGCCACGGAGCGGCTAAATGCTCCATGCGAAGCGCGGCAAGGTCGCCGAGGACTCCGCGCCATTCTTTCCAGCCCTCCTTGCGCTTTCCCTTATAAGGAACGCTCCACGCCCCGAAATCCGAGAACGTCTTCCAGTCCCACTCTTTGTTCTTCAAAAAACCTTTCCAGCCCGCCGCATCGATCTCGGGAAGTTTTTCGAGGAACGCCTGCGCTTCCCGCGGCAGCGCCGCTTCTTTTGCGGCGCAGGTCCCTTCCCGCTTTTTTTCATTCTCCCGAAAAAACTCCTCCAGGGTCTTTCCTTCATGACGCGCGGCGGTAAAGACCTTGAGGATCCCGTTCTTGACCGTCTCCTCGCCGTAGACCGCGAGCAGTTCAAAAGCATTATCTTTTTCAGCGTAGAACTTCCTGACCGTTCCCTGCAGTGCCTCTTCTTTTAAAAGCTCCGCCTGCTCCGTTTCGATCACCCGGAAGTCCGGATCCACACCGGCTTCGATCGGGTGCTCTCTTAAAAGACGGGATGCAAAACTATGGAACGTGGAAATGGCCGCACGCTCGAGATCGCGGCGCGCCTGCTCCAGTTTCGCCTTCCGCAATTCGTCCGAAAGACGCGTTTTGATCTCATTGGCCGCTTTTTCGGTGAAAGTAAGGACCAGCAACCCTGTCAGATTGGCTTTTTGGGTACGAAGCAAATGGAGGATCCGTTCGACCAGCACCCGGGTCTTTCCGGTACCGGCGCCCGCGGAAACGAGAATGTTAGAACCGCACTTTTGGACGGCCTTTTTTTGAAATTCCGTAAGGATCATAAATGACTAGTATTGATTTATTTTGATCGTCAAATTAATTCAATGAACGGCTTTATCAATCACCGGAATGGTTCGTATTATACAAAAAATTGGCCCCCTATGGAAAAAATGAATTTATGCGTTATACTTCCACCATGGAAAATGACAAAAGGCAATTTTACAGGCATCCGATCAAAGTTCCGATCCAACTGACCAAAGTGGAAGTGGGAAGCTGCTCCAAAGTCCGCTCAGAGGACTTGTCGCAAGGGGGATTGTCGTTCTTTTGGCCCGAGCCGCTCCCAGAAGGCGCCCACCTTCAGATCTCCATTCCCGTGGAAAAACAACTTTTTAAAATGAACGCCCATGTGACCCATTGTCAGAAAGACGACGCGATGGGGCTTTTTAAAACAGGCGTTTGCTTCGAAGATGCCGCAAGCGCGTTCCGCGCGAAACTCGCCGAAGAGATCATCGAGATCCGCCAGTATTGTGAAAAGATGTCGCTCCTGCGCGGAAAAAAATTCTCGGAAGAAGAATCGGCTCAGTTATGGATCGAGCGCAATGCGGAGCATTTCTCGAAATTGATGGGAACGGCCTAGCCTTTTCCTACTGGATTCATCTGCCGGACAATATGTCTTCGGGGTTCTTCTCCGTTGAAGCCGGTCTGAAGCTAAAGCGGCGCCGTCTCCCCCAAAATCCTCCGCCCGGGTCTAAAAACCGATGGGACTTTTCTCTTTAGAAGGTGGGGGGTTCCAAGGAAAGGATCAGCTCTTTGGAGGGCTTCGCAAAATAGTACCCCTGTCCATAGCGGATTCCCATGTTGCGGATAAAATCCAAGTCTGCCTTTTGTTCGACGCCTTCGGCGACCATTTCGGAACCGTTCACCCTGCCGAGATGGACCATCTCACGGACAATCTGCTGGTTGGTATGATTGCTGGCGATCCCCCGGACCAACTGGATATCGATTTTGAAGAAATCCGGCCTGAGGGAAGCAAGTTGGGAGGTCTTGGAACCGATCTCGGCGATATCGTCCAACGCGAACCGATAACCCAGCGCGCGAATAAAATCCACGCCGCGCCGTATAAAATCAAAGTCCGATTTTTTGACGCCTTCCGTCAGCTCGAAAACGATCTTGTCGGAATATTTTTTCACTCCCTCTAAAAAAACATCCCCTTCTTTCCCTTTGGAAAAAGCCTGCTCCAGCGTGAGGGGCTCCACGTTCAGAAAAAGGCACTGCTCATCCTGAAGCTTCGGGAGGATCTTCACGGCCGCCTCCAGACAATGGAAGTCAAAGGGGATCACCAGACCTTTTTCGTAAGATCTGCGGAACATTTCGACAGGGGTTTCCGTTTCGCTCCGGGCAAGGGCCTCGTGCCCGAGAATATCCCACGTGGCGATGTCCACGATCGGCTGATACACGGTATAGACCGCGCTCTTGAATTCGGCGCGATGCTTCTTGAAAAAATTGAAGTTAAATTCCACGGAAGTTTCTTTCTTCGATCGGAACGGGTGTCATGATGGCGGGATTATACACGAAGACCTCTAAGAATTCCAGAAATGCGCTCAAGTTTTACGCGTTTTTTTAAGGACGGCCTCAAGCGCAGAACTTAAAGTCCCGTATTGAAACAAAAAACCGGCTCCCGTCAGTTTGCCCGGAGTCGCGCAAGCCCCTTCGAGAACGATAGCCGCCATTTCTCCCATCAAGGCCCGCAGGATAAAAGAAGGGACCGAAAGCCAGGAAGGGCGTCCCGCGATTTTCCCCAAGGTGCGGCAGAACGCTTCCATAGTTACCGGCTGGGGCGCCGTCACGTTCACGGGTCCTGTTAATGCGGTCTGCCGGAGCATGAGCAGGAATGCCCGCACGGCATCCTCGCGGTGGACCCAGGGGATCCACTGACGGCCCGACCCTAACGGCCCTCCCATAAAAAAACGGAACGGCAGGAGCATTTTCTCAAGGATCCCCCCGCCCTCCCCGATCACAGGACCCAGCCGCGCGAGAACGACCCTCACGCCGAACTTTTCCGCCCTAAGAGCTTCTTCCTCCCACTGCCGGCAGACTTCGGCCAAAAATCCCGGGCCTCTTCCGCCTTGTTCCGTCACTTCCCCGTCCGGAACATTCCCGTAGAAACCCGTCGCCGAGGCATTGATCAACACCGCCGGTCTGTTCCGGCTCTCCCCGATCGCATCGACAATCGTTCGCGTCGCGTTAATACGGCTCGAAAGGATCCTGTTTTTCCTCTCCCGCGTCCACCTCTGTCCGACGATATTCTCTCCCGCCAGATTGATCACGGCGTCAACTTCCCCAAGACACCGGCTCCACTCTCCAGCGGTGTGGCCGTCCCAAGAGACAAGGAATTCTCCCCTTTTCCCATCGGAGGTTCTTGGCTGCCGTGACAAAACAATCGTCGGGTATCCGGAGGCGAGACACGCGTCACGAAGCCGGGACCCAATAAATCCCGTCGCTCCCGCAAGAAGGATCTTCATGAACGTTAATAAACCTTTTTATTCTCTTGCTTATCCCATGCCACCAAAAGCTCCAGGCATTCTTTCTTCAAAAAATCCGCCGTGATGAGGACCGGGCTTTGCCCCGCTTTTTTCATCTGCCTGCTCGGGATCGAAAGCTCGTTGAAGCCCCGACGCCGGACATCCGCGATCGCGGTCCCGTAAACAACCCGGGAAATGCGTGCCCAGTGGATCGCGGAAAAACACATCGGGCACGGTTCGTTCGTCGCATAGATCACGCAACCCGAGAGATCAAAACTTTTAAGTTTTCTGGAAGCGTCCCGGATCGCGTTGATCTCCGCGTGGCAGGTCGCGTCCTTTTTCTTAAGGACCCGGTTGTGCGACACGGCGATCGCTTTTCCACCGTGAACGATCACCGCCCCAAAAGGCCCTCCCTCAAGCTTCCGGATACCTTCATAGGCGGACCGGAGAGCCTGCCGCATCCATTTTTTTTGCGCCCGCGAACCTTTCATGCCGCGACCTCCTTCGAAAGAGCTTTCAAGACCGACTCGTGAAAAAAACCGTTCGTGGCCACGAATCCCGGACTGTTCACAAGCGTGGCGCCGCAACCGTAATCGATCGGTTTCCCCCGAAGATCCGTCACACGGCCGCCGGCCTCCTCGATCACCAGAGCTCCGGGGGCCACGTCCCAGATCTTTTCCCGATGCCCCGGATGGTCTTTTGAAAGGGCCCTGAAAAAAATCTCCGCCCCGCCCATCGCGAGCACAACGTGCTTCGCCTGGCTGTCCAGCGGCAACGGTTCCGCGGCGATCCCCAGAATTTTCCTGACGTTATTGCCTTTTTCCGCGCTCCGGTGGCCGGACTCCATGGAATCCAGGATCCGCGCCCGGGTAATGTCCTTGCAATCCGAAACATTCAAAGGAACCCAGCGGTCCTCGCCTTCCAGCGCCGTTCCCCAGCAGCCTTTCCCGCGCACCGCAAGCACCAGAAGGCCTTGGTGCTGTCCAAGCGCTTCCGGAGTTTTCAAATTCGGACACCCGACCGCCGCCATTTCCAGTATTCCTTCACGGATCAGCGCCAGGGCCGTTACGTATTGTCCGCCGCGAAGAAACCCCCGGGTGCCGTCGATGGGATCCAAGGTCCAAAAGGTCCGGCCTGCCGCGGCTCCCCCGCGATCGATCCAGTCACAGATTTCTTTGGCGGATGCGTGGGGGCAAAAAACTCTGACGTATTCCCCGGCTTTTTCGAGATCGGCACGGCCTCCGGAAGACCGCAGCCACTCCGCATTCTCTTCGGCAACCAGCGCGCTTTTTGGAAAAGATTTTTCCAGCAAAGCTCCGGCAACGGCCTGGATCGCCATATCCGCGAGGGTCACGGGAGAGTTGTCGGATTTGCTCAGCGACCGGACATGGGGTTCGGAACGCACGCGCCGCGCGATCACGGCTCCGGCACGCACCGCACTGAGGGCGAACCGGACTTCGGGGCTATCGAGATCAATCTTCAATTTGAAAAAAACTCCCGGATGCGTTTGACAAGTGCCTCTCCGCCGATCGGTTTTGAAATGAAAGGATATTTGGCGATCAGGGGGTGCTCGGCGGCCTCTTCCTTTGTCACCAGCGAAGTCGAGAAGATCACCGGAACGGTGCTGAGCTCCTTATCTTTCCGCAATTCGCCCGCGATCTCCGTCCCGTCCATGCCCGGCATGATGATATCCAAAAGGACAAGGTCCGGCTTCCATACCCGGATCATCTTAACGGCATCGCCCCCGTGGTTACAAATACCGACCTCAAAGAGGCCGGTCCTTTCAAGCAAGAGCTTCGCCATTCCGGTGAACTCAACATCGTCGTCCACCACGATGATCGATTTTTTCTTCATCTCGCCCTCCTTGCCCTGTGGCTGCCGTTCCTGGGATCATTTTAACATATTCTCACTTTCCATTTTAGCGGTATAATACTTTCCAAAATCAAGGGAGCCGATCCATGTTTCTGTTTTTAAAACTTTTCCTGGCGCACCTTATCGCGGATTTCATCCTCCAGTTCGAAGAGCTTTACCAGCTGAAGGTAAGAAGCGTGTGGGGACATCTCTTCCATGTCCTGATCCACGGGATCGTTTCCCTCGTCCTCCTTTTCCCCTATTTAAAAAATCCGGGGATCTGGGTCTTCGTGGCCGCAGTGGTCCTTTTGCACCTGGTCCAGGATTTCATCAAATACACGCTGACCAAGAAGATCCCGAAGAACACTTTTTTTTATTTCATGGCCGATCAATTCGTTCACTTGCTGGTCCTCAGTTCCATCCTGCTTTTCCCGGTCAGCGCGGAGGTCCGCGGGTTTCCTGGTCACCCGCTACTCGACGCGGTCTACCGGGACAATGCCTTCACGCTGCTGCTCATTTTCTTTATCTTGCTGACTTTTGCCGGAAGCTACACGATCCACGCTTTTTGCCGCAGCTACGTCAAGGATTCGCCCCCTCTTTACGGAATCACCTCCTACGAAATGACCTACACCCTTCTGGAGCGGAGCATCATCGGGATCATCGTCTTGGGAGCTTCGAATGGGCTCTGGATCCTCCTCACGCCTCTGGTCGGCCTGGCGCGACTGCCCCTGAAAAGGATGCGTAGTCGCGCGGGTTTTCTTGTCAGCCTCCTTTACGCGATCCTCCTCGGCCTTTGCTTCAGGGGCCTCCTCTAAATGAAGCGCGAGAAGACCCCGGCCCCCAAAGAAAAGAGCTGCCCGGCAGACAAGGTCCGCAATCTCCAAAAAGTCCTTAGCCTCAACAGCATCCTGAACTCCACGCTCGAACTCAACCAGCTTCTGGCCGTCATCATGAAAACTTCAGCGGAGGTCATGCATGCCGAGGTCGCCTCCCTGTTGCTGATCGACGAGGCTTCGAACGACCTCGTGTTCCGCGTCGCTCTCGGCGGCAAGGGGTCGGATCTCCAAGAAAAGTTCCGCGTCAAAATGGGCGAAGGGATCGCGGGTACGGTCGCGGAAACCGGCAAACCGCTCGTCATTAATGATCCCAAAAACGACCCGCGGTTCGCGAAGCGGTTCGATAACTCGACGGGGTTCGTCACCCGCGCAATCCTCTGCGTCCCGATGCAGGCCCGCGGCAAGATCATCGGTGTGCTACAGGCGATCAACCCCCTGCGCCGCAAAGGATTTTGCCTGAGTGACCTTGATCTTTTCGAGACATTCGCGCATCAGGCCGCCATCGCCATCGAGAACGCGAAACTCCACACCGAGATCGTGCGTCAGGAAAAGGCCAAGCAGGCGCTCAAGATCGCCCACGAGATCCAGCAGAATTTCCTCCCGGACCTTAAAACCCGTTCTTATGGGCTCGATGTTTGCGCGCAGACCCTTCCGGCCCTCGACGTCGGCGGCGACCTTTACGACGTCCTCATGATCGACAACGACCGCGTCGGTATTATCCTGGGAGACGTTTCGGGAAAAGGCGTGCCGGCGGCGCTTTATATGGTCCGTGCGATGTCAGAGTTCCGGTTCCTGGCACCGCAATCCAATGACGCTTCCGAACTCGTCACGCGGTTGAATGAAAAAATGGCCGGAGAAAGTTTCCTCGGAATGTTCATCACGATGGTCTATCTGATCATTGACAAGAGAACGAACACCATGCAATACGCGTCTGCCGGCCATCTGCCGGTCCTCTTGCGAAAGAACGGCACCGGACGGACGGAATTCCTCAGTGGCGCCCAGAGCGTCCCCCTCGGCATGGCGCCCGGGATGGTTTTTCCCCAGGCGAGCGTCCCGCTGGAAAGAGGCGACGCCCTTTTCCTTTATACCGACGGAGTGATCGAAGCGCGGGACAGGAGCGGCAAAGACTTCACGGCGGAACGGCTGGAAGCGGTCGTCAAGACCCAAACCGCAAGGGCCCCGGAATATTCGGAAAAGATCTTCGAGGACGTGCGGCAATTCACGGCTGGCGCCGAACAGCACGACGACATCACGGCATTGGTGATCGTTATTTAGAACTGCCGCCCCTTGAAATTCGGGTCACGCGATTTTGGGAAAACCGCGGGGCAGCGTCAGAATAAATCTCGTCCCGACGCCCAAAGTACTTTCGACCTTAATATCTCCCTGGTGCATTTTTACCGCGCGCGCCACGACCATCAGCCCCAGTCCGGTGCCGCGTTTTCCCTTGGTCGAAAAGAAAGCCTCAAAAAGCCTGGCCCGGACCTCTTCGCTCATGCCTGAGGCATTGTCCTCGACCACGATCTCATAACACGCCGCGTCCTTGAGGCGCGCGCGGATCTTGACAAAACCATCGGTCCGGTCCTGGAAGGCCTCAAAAGCATTCTTGACCAGATTGAGCAATGCGCGGTAGATCGCGCGCGAGTCCCCTTCCACTTCCGGAAAACCGGGCTCCGCCTGAAAATCCAGCCGCAAATGATGCCCCCGGGCTCGTTCCTCAAGGTCCGATTTCAACTCCTCCAGGAGCGCCGGAATGTCCATTCTGGCGGGTTCCAGCTGATAATCCTTCGTAAGGCTCAGCATCTCCGAAGCGAGCCCTTCCATTTCCTTAAGGGACTTGGTCATTTTGCCGAGGCCTTTTTCAAGATACCCGTCGTTCTTTTCCTTCAGGCCGATGCGGATCATTTCATCGGAAAAACGCGCGAGCTGCATGATGTTCCTCAATTCATGGATCACCATGCCCATGGCCTGCCCGACCGCCGCGAGACGTTCCATCTTGAGGTTCTCTTCGAAGAGAAGGATGTTTTTCAGCGCTCCTGAAAATTCCGAGACCAGGTCAAAGCCGACCTCGAACTCCTTCGCGCTGAAGGGTTCCTTCCCGGGGCCTCTCTCGAAACAAGCGATCCCCAGGGCGCTGTTCCGCGCGATCACGGGAAGAAAGAGGAATCTTCCGCGAATAACCGGCCTCCCTTCGTCAAAAGCTTTCCGCGCCGCCTCGAACAATTCCGGCGCGGCTTCTTTGGGAAGCGGGGACACGGCTTCGAGCAAAAGCGTCTTGTTCTGCGTTGCCAGGAACAGATATCCCTTTTCCGCGGGGATCAGCTGGAATACCGTGGTGAGAAAGAAATCGTTCAGGATCTTGCTGTCGGTGACCGCGTCGTAGATCCTGCCGATTTCGTGCGCCGCTTGATAGGAATCTCCCGGTATCTTCATAGGCGAAATGTCGTTTCTAATCTCCCAGGATCTTCGTGTCCTGTCCGATATGGATCCCCTTGATCAGGGCTTCCATTTCCTGGGGCGATGGGCTGGCCGCCATGGCGGCCTCCTGCGTGATCTTCTTGGCTTCCCAAAGCTGGAAAAGCGACTGCTCCATGGTCTGCATGCCTTCCTGCCGGCAATTGCGGAGCGCCTGATCCAGTTTGTCGATCTTCTTCTCCATGATGAGCTGCCGAACGATGAAGTTCCCCAGAAGGATCTCCACGGCGGGAACGAGGGATTTTCCGTCTTTTTCCACGAGAAGCTTCTGGATCGCGATACAAGAGACATTCGCCGCGAAATGACGGAGCGCGGCGTCCCGTTCTTCCGCCGGGAAAAACCCGAGAAAACGGTCAAAGACCTGCGCCACCGATTGCGCGTGGATGGAGGAGATCACCAGCCGCCCGACCTCCGCGGCCGCGAGAGAGAACCGGAATGATTCCGCGTCCCGCATTTCCCCGATCACGACCACGTCCGGGGACTGGCGGACCACATATTTTAAAGCTGACCCGAAACTTTCGGTGTCTTCGCCGACCTCCCGCTGCTGGATCAGGCACTGGTCGTCTTCATAAACATACTCGATCGGATCTTCCAGGGTGATAATGTGCCTTTGAACGCTTTTATTCATCGCGCTCACGATGGCCGCGATCGTCGTGCTCTTTCCGGAAGAAACCGTTCCCGCGATAAGAATGATCCCCGATTTCTCCAAAGCCACCTTCCCTAATATGGGCGGCAGCCGCAAGTCCGCAAAATTCGGGACCCCGCGCCAAAGAAGACGGAACACCAGGGAAAGCGTTCCCTGCTGGTAAAAGGCGTTCGCGCGGAAACGGCAGCCTTTCTCTTTGAACGTGAGACCAAAGTCCACGCTCCGATTTTTTTCGAGGGCGGCCCACTGCGCGGGGGTGAGAAGATCGCGGACAAGCTCCTGGGACTCCTCCTGGGTCAATTCCCTGAAAGGGAGCGGGATGACCTGCGCGCCGATACGCATGCGCGGCGTCGCTCCGGCCTTCAAGAAAACGTCTTGTCCTTTACTTTCGATCACATTCTCGAGACAGAACTTCAAATAGGCTCTTTTGTCCACGCGTCTCCTTTCCAGGCTTCGCCGGTCGTGCCGGAATGGCGTTATTGTAACAGCCGCCCGCATCGTCCGCAACAGACCTCTCGGCGGAGGCAGGGTCCGGATGAAATCCTCTTTCCGAGAAAATTCAGCTCGCTTTCATTCAGACGTTGGTTATGATAATATCTGTTCCGTTACCGAAAACTCAAATCCGCGGAAGTTGGAAACCATGAGAATCACCGCAAAAACACCGATCGTTGAGATCTATCACAGGGCTTACCAGCTCTACCTCCTCCGCATTTTAACGATCCTGATCCTGATCCCCTTGTACATGGTAACCTGCCGGTGGGGAAATTTTTCAGTCGATTTTTGGCCTCTCTATATTGTGATCTTCGTTGAAGTCTTCGTGAACCGTCCTTACCCGTTCCTGTACCGGGAATCCGCCTCCGGGTACCAGGCCCTGATCGCGTCCGTACTTATCGACTTTCTTGCCGAAACAACCGCCCTGCACCTTTTGGGGAACGTCGACCTTTTTATTTACTGCTCTTGCTACTTCATCTCCATCGTCTATTGCGCCCTCTACCTTCCGACCTTTATGACGTTTCAGCTTGCCACGCTCGCCTCGGCGCTTTATGCCGGGCTTATTCTGGCCGGCCACTGGGGCCTCATTCCGCAAACGATCTCGTTCGGCACCAATTTGGGCCTGGTCCAAAAAACGGCGATCGTTTTTCGGCACATCGCCTTCTTTTACTTGATCGCCATCGTGGTGCGGTTCCTGGCCACGGCCCTTGCGAAAAAAGACGCGCGCCTGGAAGAACTCTGCTGGGAACTCCGCGAAACCAGCGACAAGGTCAAATACGCTTATCACCTTCAAACCGAATATTTCGCCCGCATGAGCCACGAGATCCGCGCCCCCTTGAACTCCATCCTGGGGTTCTCGGAGCTCCTGATCGAACCCTCGACCGGGCCGCTCTCGGAGAAACAAAAGGACTTCCTGACGCGCATCGGAAATAGCGGGAAGCATCTGCGGGACCTCATCAACGACGTGCTCGATCTTTCGAAGCTGGAATCCAAGAAAATGCAGCTGATGGCCCGTGAAGTCGATCTGGTAAAACTCATCCCCACCGTGCTGGACGTCTTCTATGAAGAAGCCCTCTGCAAGAAGATCCTGCTGGGCTTTACGGAAAAGCCCGACAGCCTGAAGATCATCGCCGACGAGCTGAAGATCCGGCAGGTCCTTTACAATCTTCTCTCGAACGCGCTCAAATTCACTCCGAGCGGTTTTATCCACGTGTCGCTGAAGAAAGGACCGATGGGGGCGCTGATCACGGTGGAAGATTCCGGAAACGGCATCGCGTTGGAAAATCAAAAATCCATTTTCCGGCCTTATGAGCAGGCCGGGCGAGCCACCGCCAAGAACATCAAGGGAACGGGGCTGGGACTTTCGATCAGCAAACAGTTCGTGGAGATGCACGGCGGGACCATCGAGCTTGAAAGCGAGCCCGGAAAAGGCTCCCGCTTCTTCATTTCCTTGCCTCTCAAGCCCATCGCGCAAAAATCAGAAGAGACCCTTTTAGCCGAGCGTATAACCTCGCCCGCCGCTTAAATTCTCTTTTTTTAGCCCCTCGCAATACCCCGCGCTTCTTTCCGTCTTCCATCGAACGGGATAGTCGCGGCACTGCTCCGGTCTGGCAGGATAAAGTGAGCACCCCTCGGGCCCCAGGAACAGGCACGTCTCATCGGGATTTTTTTTCAGGGCGAGGTGCTTCCGGTCCAGCAGAAGGCAGTAGGTCTCCGTGAACCGGTAGATATCCATCCCGAGGTGGGCGGCAAGTCTTACGGCGTCCCCGTCACGAAGGTAAACAAAACCCGGCTGTTTACAGCAGGTCCCGCACCGCCGGCATTGAAAGTGTTCCATAAAGTAAAGAAGGGGACAGGCGGCCCTGCTCAGGCTGCCTGTCCCCCTCGGTTTTTCCGTTCCTCTTCTATAAAGACCTTACTTATTGCCGAGCTGTTTTTCGACGAAATCCCCGGCGATGGGCAACTTAAACCGTTCGCCCTTATACGCCTTCACCATCAACACGATCCACAATACGATCTGAAGCGGCAGCAGCAGGACGTTCGCCAGAATACCCAGCACCGGCACGAGCCCGACCACAAAGGAAATGATAAAAAGCCCCAGGAATGTCACCAGGGACTGGAGCGCGTGAAAACGCACAAAAGAATTCTTCGGCTCCACGATCAGGAAAACAAGCCCCGTCA
>CAIJDY010000200.1 GCA_903819565.1 Candidatus Omnitrophota bacterium
AGACGAGGATAGTAACCCCGAGCAGGACCATAGAATCCGCGCCGATGCCGAGACCGTGACCGGCAATCGTGGGAACGTGCGGGACCCAGGAGGATGCCCCGCAAAAGAAAGCCCCCAGCGCCAAAAGCCCCGCCTGCTTCAGATGCCCCTTGGTCATGGTGTCCGGGACCCTTTATTGGTTCTGGTTGATCACGTCCGCGACTAAGCGGTGACCTTTCGCGGTCCAATGCCAGTCGTTCTTGATGTAATAGGCCTCAAGACCGTCCTTCGCGATGGCGTCATTGAATTCCGGTCTCAGGTTGATCAGATCGACTTTTTCGCGTTCCGCGAAACGGCGGATCGACCTCTCCTGCGAGGTCCTTCGCGTGTTTTCGGCCCACGCCTTCGACGGCATCAAAAGAATGAGCGGCGTCGCGCCGTCCGCCCGGACTTCCTTGATCAGTTGGCTCAGGATCGCACGCCCCACCAGCCATTCCTCCGAGGAATCGGGATCGATCAAACGCATGTTCTTCGCGAGCTTGATCAGGGGCTTTCGGGCGATCCGGTAAAGGACGCTCCTATTCAGGAGTTTCTGCAGCGCATTTTGTTCCACAAGCAGCGGGAACTGGTCCGTATCCAGCGAGAAAGGCGGCGGCACGGGCACATTGTGCAGCACCAGCTTTCCTTCCTTCGACAGCGAAAAGTAGGGTTTCACATGCCCCGAATCCGCGAACGAGCGCGTGCAGCGCCAGAAATCTTCCGGGAAAATCCCGATGAGGACGATATCGGGATGGTATGGCCTCGCGACCTCACGGTAGGAAAGATAGATCTGGTCGATCCCGTATCCCGGAACCCCAAGATTCAGGACTTCCCTGCCTCCGCCATCGGCTTCCAGCAGAGCGGGAAAAGTTTCGGCGTCCTGAACGCCGAATCCGAACACGAAACTGTCCCCGAGCGCCGCAATGCGAATGACGCCCTTCGGTTTCTGAAGGGCATACTCACGGGCCCCGCGAAAGCCGGCAGAGTTCGTGTGAACGATCACCTGCTGAAAATTCGTGGAGTCCAAGAGGGCCGTTTTATTCTTCTGGGAATACCAGCCCAGGACCGGATGGTGCTCGACCCAGCTGTTTTCCGGAACATTCACCCAGCTCATCCTGGGCTTTTCCTGGAATTTTACACGGTCCACGCCGACAAAACGCAGGACGGTTTCCGCGACCGCCAGCGAAAACAACAGTGCCACGACCGCCAATAGGATGTTCTTTTTCATAGACCGATCGATTGCTCCATAAATAGAATGAATTATTAATTAGCGCATAGGTTATCAGAAATCGCTATAGCGGGCAATTGACATTAAGCGTGAAAAACATTAATCTTACGCCTATGAATGTGGCGCCTTTTATCAGTTTTATTACCCCGGTCTACAACGAAGAGCTGAACATCGCGAGGATGCTCCGGAACCTCTTTGCCGTCCTAAACGCCCATCCTGAATGGAACTGGGAGGTCGTCCTGATCGAGGACGGCAGCAAAGACAAGACCCGCGAAGCGCTCCAGGCGGAAATGCCCCAATACCCCAACGCGACGCTGATCCTCCACGACAAGAACCAAGGCTACACCCGCTCTCTCAAGGACGGGATCGCGGCCGCCAAAGGCCAATACCTGATGTATATCGGCGCGGACGAGGAGTTCGATTCTTCAGAGATCCCCGCCTTTGTCGAGATCCTCAGGAAAAATGAGGCCGATGTCCTGCTCGGCGTGCGCTGGCAGAGAAACGCCTACCAGCTTTTCCGCTTTTTCCTGTCCGTGATTTACATTTTCCTGCTGAACTATCTGTTCAAGATCCGCATCAATGATTACAACTGGTCGCAGGCATGGAGCCGCAAGGTCATCGACCAGATCCAGCTGACCTCGACTTCCCTTTTTATACTCCCGGAGATCATCCTCAAAGCCCACGACCTCGGCTTCCGGATCAAAGAGATCCCCTCCAATCACCGTGGCCGCCAGGCCGGAAAATCTTCGGTCAACATGAAGATCATGGGATCAGCGCTTTGGGAAGGCTTGAAATTCTGGGCCTACAGGCACTCCAAAAAATACCGCCCGTCAAAAAACTCCTGAACTTGTGGCGGTAGGTTGTTTTTCGCCCTCGAGGGCCCTCCGGCGGACACAGATGCCACGAGGTAATTCCAAAAAAACCGCAGCGCATGATTCCAGGGGAAACGGGACGATTTCAGCGAGATATTTTATAAATCTCGATGATATGCCCGTTTCTTTCACGCTCAACGAGCTCCTTCCACATACTGGGCGTTCCCGTGAGCGCATGGGGATCCACCGGCCAGTCCCTCCGGCCATCACGGTAGGGCGAGAAACGCTTCACCAGAACGGCCTCTTTCTTGAGCCGATCGTAAAAATCACGGGAAAGGCCCGGATCAACTTTGGGAAAAAGAACGTACTGGATCCCCGCCCGCCTGAGAGCATCAACGTCATAGGGTATGGCGGGATTGGAAAACAAGAATTCGTGCGGGTCTTTCGTGACCATAAAGTAGAGCTCGTAGCGTGATCCCGAACGGCTCTTCGCCTGCTCGATCATCCAGTCAATGCGGCGGACCTTCGAGGGCGCGTAAAGCTCCCGAAGGGCCGCCGCCTTTTTCTCGATCAACTGCTCCGCAACCGGCTTCAGCCGCGGAAGGAAAAAAGGCTGCCCCATCGCGATCTTGGTGCCGGCCGGAACATGCTCCTCAACCCACCGGTTCGCGACAGTGCGAACATCTTCCCGGCTTGCGATCCGGTCGGACATCCAGATCTTGGCGGCAGGAATAAAAAGAACCGAAGCAAGGACGAGCCCGAAAAGCCAGCGATTCATATGAAATACTTTCCGGAGACGCAAAAGAACGTCCGCCGCAAAAAAAAGGAAGAACGGGACCAGGACAAGGACGTAGCGGTCATGCGGTTGACTGCACCGGGTAAGTATGCCGTAGTAGCCCAAAAGAAACGCGGCGAACGGCAGCTTTGCGCGCTCCCAGCGGATCACGCTGCAAAACACCCCGCAAAGGCCTAAGACAAGCAAGGGGATCCCCACAGCTTCGCTCAGCGAGTAAACCAGATGATGCAGAGGTCCGCTCACCCCCTGGATTTCTCTTAACGCTAGAAAATCAGAAGATGCCATTTTGAAATCAAGCCACGTGTAGGGGTTCAAAACGCTGTAGGTTATCAGTGCGGTAACGGCCGCATAAAGGAGCTGCGGATCGAAAAGCGTGCGCCATTTCAGGCCTCGTGAAAGGATATGGGCGGTCAGAAAAGGGATGACAATAAAAAACCCGTTGTATTTGGTCGCGACCGCCAGGCCCGCAAACGCCCCGAATTCCCAATACTCGTATTTCCCTTTTTGTTCAAGAATGGCAAGTATGGGTGAAAAAGTGAGGACCAGAATGAAAAGCAGAGGAATGTCGAAGTAAATATAGTGTGAGTTCTGAACATGCAAAAAGTTCAGCGCTAATAAAGAAGCCGTCAAGAAGGCCTGCTCTCTGGAAAAATACAGACGCAAAACGCGGAACAGGCCATAAACCGTCAACGTCCCGAGGATCACCCCGAGCACAATCCTCCCCAGCAGGTAAAACGGAGTGGGATCCGAGAGAAAAAGATCCTGAAACTGGGAAATATCATGGATCGACCCGAGGCCGCGCAAAACCGCATAAAAAAGCCCGAACAGGGAAAAAATGACGTAGCTAATAAAGGGCGGGACTTTGAAATAGTGGGGGTTGAAATCGCCTCCTCCGAAAGCGAGCGCATGATTGACAACAAGCGGTTCATCGGCATGGTAAAGGTAAGGCAAGCCGAATCCCACCCCCCAAAAACGAACACCCAACGCGACCAACAAGATCCCCAGAATGAACCAGGTCTCGGTGGAGAGGCGAAGCGCTTTCATCAGGGATGAAGCCGCCGGACCCGGAGAACGTCCCAGAACATCTTCAGGGGATCGCTCAGGACCTGGACACGGCTCTGTGCAGAATTCCGCCAGACGACCGGAAGTTCCAGGACGCGATAGCCGCGTTTTTGCGCCAGGTAAACGATCTCGACGTCAAAGCTGAAACCGTCGAGCTTTTGTTCACCGAAAAGCTTGTGCGCCGCTTCCTTACGGAAGCACTTGAACCCGCACTGGGAATCCCGGATGCCCTTGAAGGTCCAGCGCTGCGCGATCAGGTTAAAGACCTTCCCCATCGTCTCGCGAAAAAAATTCTGATGGACCTCGATCTGTGAATCCGGAAGCGCCCGGGAACCGATCGCGACGTCGCAATCGATCTGGAGATAATCAAGGAAGCGGGAAACCTCCGTGATCGGCGTGGAAAGGTCCGCATCCGTAAAGAGGATGTATTGGCCGGAGGCGGCCAGCATCCCCTTGCGGACGGCGTGCCCTTTACCGCGATTTTGCGACGTCTTGAGGATCCGGTGCGGAAAAGCCGCGAGTTTTTCTTCCGCGATCGCGACCGTTGCGTCCCGGCTTCCGTCATCCGACACGAGGACCTCGGAATCGTAGGACTGCTGTTTCAGAAACGCAAGGACCGTGTCGAGCGTTTGAGGAAGCCGCAAAGCTTCGTTATACGCCGGAATGACCACCGAAAGAAATGGCGCCATCCTCATTCCTCCATAACTTTTTTGAAATAGGCAACCGTCCTCTTTAATCCTTCGTCCAGCGGCACCCCGGGGCTCCAGGCAAGGTGCTGCCGGGCAAGGGTGATATCCGGCCGCCGGACCTTGGGGTCGTCCACCGGCAACGGCTGGTGCTCAATCACACTGACGCTGCCCGTCATCCGGATGATCTTTTGGGCGAGTTCCAGCATCGACAGCTCGTCAGGATTACCGATATTGACCGGATCATTCAGCCCCGAGAGAAGAAGCTTTTCGATACCGTTGACCATATCGTCGATATAGCAAAGGCTGCGCGTCTGGGAGCCTTCCCCGAAAACCGTCAGAGGCCGGCCGGTCAGCGCCTGCGAAAAAAAAGCCGGAATCGCGCGGCCATCGTTGAGACGCATCCGCGGACCGTAGGTATTGAAAATACGAACGATCTTGGTGTTCACCTGATGAGTCCGATGATAAGCCATGGTCATAGCCTCCGCGAACCGCTTGGCCTCGTCATAAACGCCGCGCGGGCCGATCGGATTCACGTTCCCCCAGTAGCTTTCCGGCTGCGGATGGACCAGCGGGTCCCCGTACACTTCCGAGGTCGAGGCCAGCAGAAACGCGGCTTTCTTGTCCTTGGCCAAACCCAGCGCGTTGTGCGTTCCCAGGGCTCCAACCTTCAAGGTCTGGATCGGGTACTGGAGATAATCCAGAGGACTTGCGGGCGAGGCGAAATGAAGCACGTAATCGACCGACCCCGGAAAAGAAATGTGTTTGCTGACGTCATGGCGAATCAGATGAAATGACGGGTTCTTCCTGAAGCTCTCGAGGTTCTTTTCATTGCCGGTGAGAAAATTATCGATGGCGTAAACCTGAAAACCGCGTTCCAAAAAACGGGCGCAAAGATGCGACCCGAGAAATCCGCTTCCGCCCGTCACCACGCACGTCTTTTGCGCGCTCATCAGGCGATATTCTCCTTCTCTGCCGCCTGAGCCTTCGCCTTCTGCTCCTGCGCTTCTTTCTCGCCTTTCCAGCGCGGCAGGAACTCCGTCACGGCCTCTTTCCAGGGCCGCAGTTTCAGTCCGAGAACCTTCTGCGCCTTCTCAAGCGACAGCACGGAATTAAGTGGACGCGGCGCCGGCCGTTTAAGCTGGGTACTCGGAATGTCCTCCACCCTGACAGCGCCCAGATCCGCCGTTTTAAGAATGAATCGCGCAAAATCGGCCCAGCACACTGTCCCTTCGTTGCCGAGATTGAAAATCTCCCCGCCCTTGGCTTCCATCACGTCTCTTTTGTCGCGCAACACCGTCAGCATCGCCTGCGCCACGTCCCAGGAGTACGTCGGCCGGCCCACCTGATCGTTGACCACGGTCATTTTCTTCACTTCGGCGGCCTGCCGGAGGATCGCCTTCGGGAAAGAGCGTCCCCAGATCCCGTAAAGCCATGTGATGCGGAAAATGACCGCCCGCTTGGCTTTTTCCAGGATGTATTGCTCCGCCCGTAGCTTCGTCTGACCGTAAAAATTGACGGGACAAGGCGTGTCGGTTTCAGAGTAGGGCCCTTTCTTCGAGCCATCAAAGATATAATCCGTGCTGAAAAAAATGACCGGAACATCGAGCTCGTTACAGGCGTCCACGATGTTGATGGTCGCACCGACGTTATTTTCCTCGGCTTCATCATGATGGTCTTCGCAATAATCCACGTCTGTCAGAGCGGCGGTATGGATCACAATGTTCGGCCGACAGCTCAAGATAGCGTCGCGCGTTTTTCGGGATTGGGTCAGGTCGCAGATGTCGTAAGGCACGCTCAGATGCGCGACGGGCCGTTTCTCAAGACCGCTGACCTCGAAATGCGGGTCCAGCGCCGTGACAAGGTCCGTGCCGAGCATTCCCCCCGCGCCTGTGATCAGGATCTTCCGGTCATCCTGGCGGTGCGTCATCATTTCACCGTATATTTATCTTTTTTGAGCGGCTGCCACCAGCCCGGGTTGTCCTGATACCAGCGGACCGTCGCGGCCAATCCTTTTTTAAAATTCCATCGCGGCGCGAACCCGAGCTTACGGAGCTTATTGAAATTGAGAGCGTAGCGGAGATCATGCCCCAGACGGTCCGGCACGTAGCGAATCATGTCCTTGCCCTTCTTAAAGTGCTTGAGAACGGCATGCGTCATCTCGAGATTGCTCATCTCCTGATGCGCGCCGATGTTGTAGATCTCCCCCGCCTTCCCTTTTTCCAGGACCAGCAGCACAGCGCGGCAGGCATCTTCGACGAAGATCCAGTCCCGGCGGTTCTTGCCGTTGCCGTAAAGCGGTACGGTCTGGCCCGCGAGCAGATTGGTGACAAAAAGCGGGATGACTTTTTCAGGGAACTGGTACGGTCCATAATTGTTCGTGCAGCGAACGATCATGGCCGGATGCTTGAAAGTCTCCTGGAATGACCGCACCAGAAGGTCGGCACTGGCTTTCGACGCCGCATACGGACTGTTCGGCAAGAGGCGCGCCCGCTCATCGACAAAACCTTTCGCGATCGAACCGTACACCTCGTCCGTGGACATATGAACGAACCGCTTGATCCCGCAGGCGAGCGACGCTTCCAGCATGGACGCCGTGCCAAGAATGTTCGTCCGGAGAAATTCGTCCGCGCTTTCGATCGAGCGGTCGACATGCGTCTCCGCGGCGAAATGGACCACCGCCGTAGCGCGTTTCATCAGGCCGAGAACGAGTTTTTTGTCCTCGATGTCCCCTTTGACGAATTCGTACCGGGGCGAATTCGCGAGATCGCTCAGGTTGGCCGGATTCCCGGAATAGCTGAGCTTGTCCAGGTTGATCACGCCCCAGGCGGGGCGGTTCTTCAGAAAATAATGGACAAAATTGGACCCGATGAACCCGCAGCCGCCTGTGACCAGTAACTGTTTCATGACGCTTGATAACCCTCATGCCGCGCCACCAGATTGCTGGCGCGATGAAGGGACTCGAAAGTCCCGGCGTCGGTCCAGAATCCTTTGAGAAAATCGTATTCCAGAACGCCGCGTTTGAGATACCAGCTGTTCACGTCCGTGATCTCCAGTTCCCCGCGCCGGGACGGCTTCAAGGTCCGGATAAAATTAAAAACTTCCGCATCATAAAGATAGATCCCGATGACCGCATAAGGGCTTTTCGGTTTTTTCGGTTTCTCGACGATCTCGACGATCTTTTTTCCGCGCAGCGTCGCGACGCCGAAACGCTCCGGGTCCGGCACTTTCTTCAAGAGCAGCCGCGCGCCCTCGAACTGCCGCTCGAAATGGTGGACCTGGGAGGAAATGTCCTCCTGGATGATGTTGTCGCCGAGGATCACGACCATTTTCTGGCCGTTCACGAAATGTTCCGCAAGGCTCAGGGCGTGCGCAATGCCGCCTTCGCCTTCCTGGTAAGTGTAATTAATATGCTTCAGTCCGAACTGCTTGCCGTTCCCGAGCAGTTTCAGAAAATCCCCCGAGGAGTTGCCCCCCGTGACCACCAGGATGTCCTGAATACCGGCCTTGACGAGGGTCTCGATCGGGTAATAGATCATCGGCTTGTTGTAGACGGGCAGGAGATGCTTGTTCGTGACCTTGGTCAGCGGAAAAAGCCGGCTTCCGAGACCGCCGGCAAGAATAACACCTTTCATCGAACACCTCCGTGAATTGGGACCCTTATTTCAGCAGGACGGCCGGCCGATGCTGACGTAGCGGAAGCCGTTCTCTTTCATTTCCGCGGGCTGGAACATATTGCGGCCGTCAAAAAAGAAATTAGACCTCATGGCATGGCGCAACCGCTTCCAGTCGAGATTCAGGAATTCTTTCCATTCCGTAAGGACCGCGACCGCGTGCGCTCCTTTGGCCGCATCATACGGATTTTCCACAAAGGTCACGCCTTTGAACATGGAGCGGCACTTCGCGGTCGCCTGGGAATCATAGGCCTGGATCCGCGCCCCTTCCTTCTGGAGCCTCTGGATGATCGGGATCGACGGCGCGGAACGCATGTCATCGGTGTCGGGCTTAAAGACCAGTCCCAGGATGCCCAGTGTCTTTCCCTTGAGGCTTCGCATCGCGTTTAGGATCTTTTCGACAAAATAGTCGCGCTGCGATTCATTGATCCGGAGAACGTCGGCCAGAATTTCGAACCGGACCCCCAATTGTTCGGAGATATGCAGAAAGGCGCTCAGGTCCTTGGGAAAACAAGATCCGCCGAAACCGATCCCCGCCTTGAGGAATTGCGCGCCGATACGCGGGTCGAGCCCCATCCCCAGGGTAACCTTCTCGACATCCGCACCCACGGCGTCGCAGACACGCGAAAGCGCGTTCGCGAAAGAGATCTTGGCGGCAAGAAAAGAGTTCGAGGCGTGCTTGATCAGTTCCGCGCTCTTGATATCCGTCGCGATGATGGGGGCCTTTAAAGGACTGTAGAGCTTGCGTAAAAGTTTTTCCGCGCGCGCGCTCGAGACCCCGATCACGATCCGGTCGGGCTGAAGAAAATCATGGATCGCCGAGCCTTCCCTGAGGAATTCCGGATTGGAGGCCACATCGAAATGCACGCCGCTCTGGACGTTGCGCTTGATCGTGCGGTAAACCCACTCACCGGTCTCGACCGGCACCGTGCTCTTCTCCACGACCAGGCAGTACTTGCGCAGGTGTGTCGCGATCTGCTTGGCGACCTTTTCCACGAACCGCAGATCCGCTTCGCCGTTAGCCCTCGAAGGCGTGTGAACGCAGATGAATAGGACTTCACAGCGATTGACGATGTGGGCAAGGTCGGAGCTGAACGAAAGCCTCTTGGCCGCGACGTTTTCCAGGACCATTTCCATAAGCCCCGGCTCATAAAACGGGACCTTGCCGTGTTTGAGGGTGTGGACCTTTTCAACGTCCTGGTCCACGCACGTGACCGTATGCCCCAAATGGGCAAGACACGTGCCCGTCACAAGCCCCACATAACCCGAACCGATGATTCCGATCTTCACGCGATGAGTTCTCCGGTGGGAAGATTACGTTTGCAGCGAGATCAGCTGACTTGTGGCCGGATCCATGAGACCGTTGGCATTTTCATTGGCCCCGGCCACCGTCTCACCGATCCGCGGTTCCGAGAAAGAGGCCTTGCTGCCGGAGCGAAGCGCCGCGCTAGGTAATCCTTTCATGCGGAAATTGAAATACAGCTGATTGTTGTTGGTGTCGATCAGCGAGTTGCGAACGTTGTAGCCGAACTCCAGAATAAAATCGTGAAGGTCGCGGGCCGCCGAAACCTGCCACTCCTGCAATCCTCCGCCTCCCGATTGCCAGCGAACATAGCCCCCGACCTCCCACAGCGGATTGAGCTGGTAGCGCGTGTCAAAAACGTACTGCTCGCTGCCTTCAATCCACTGGGAATCATACCAGTCGAAATGATTATGCACGAACCGCTGTCCGAAAAGAAAGCGCCACTTGCCCTGTCGGATCAGGATGTCCTGGTTCGAGACCTTCAGGTAGTGATGAGCGAAGTCATATTGAAGCCGCGCCTGGTACTGAAGCCATTCATAAGGCCGCAAGGTCAGTTCCCCGCCGCCGTTCGTGAAACGGCTGCCTGTATACGTGGGATCGATGGGAGTTCCTTCATAGAGAACATAGGTATTAAGACTCACGACATCCACTCGTTTCATCTTGCCTTCGACCATGCGCTTGGTCTGAAGCCGGTTCTCCAGGCCCACGGTGATGTTCTGGGTGTCATCCAGCGCGTCCGTCGTATCAAAACGCGTCAGACGGTTCATCGCGACGGAGGAGTAGGCCCCATCGAACCGGACGCTCGGCTCGACGATATGCCGAAGCTGGTTGACCTCGATACCCAACTTGTCGAAAGAAACGTCATGCGTTTTATAAAACTGCGTCCGCAAATCGGCACCGACTTCGGCGATATTGCGGTAAACCGCGGAATTGGAATTCAATTGTCGGCTGTACTCGGTGCCCCGATAACCGGCGTATGGTGTGAGCTTGATGTCTTTCCATACGAGGGGCAGGTACCAGCGGCTGTAGGCGTCCGTGCGGATCGCCTTGTTTTCGACGTCGCTGTGGCTATAGGTTTTGTACAAATTGTCGAACTGAACGCGGCTCTCGTTGAAAACCCAGTCCTTGAGGAAGGGCTGGTTCTTCCAATCCAGACGTATTTCCGGTAGCCGCTCGACGACCGATTCGTAGCTGTTCATCTTCTTTTGAAGATAGATCATCGCACCGTATTTTTCCGTATTGTGCGTTCCCGTCACGAATGAAGTGGGCTGCATCGCTTCCCGGTACTCTTTTTCAAAAAAGTCCTGAAGGAAATACTGATCCGCCACGCGATGGTAGCGGAGGATCACATTGGTGTTCTCGCCGAAATCCGAACGGTGCCGCCAAGTGATCCGCCCCCGTTCGCGGTTTTCGCGCTGCGCGTAGGGATCCACTTGATCGGAACCCGCCGCCATGTAGCCCGGCGTCGGCGCCTCTTTGTCCTGCGTCAGATAAAGCTTCACGTTCCCGTGCGCGTA
Source organism: Candidatus Omnitrophota bacterium (assembly GCA_903819565.1). Lineage (GTDB taxonomy): Bacteria > Omnitrophota > Omnitrophia > Omnitrophales > Aquincolibacteriaceae > Pegaeibacterium. Next base: position 11,097 of record CAIJDY010000200.1, read on the forward strand.
CTTCCCAAAATCGTAATACTGGTCCCAACCGCCGCCGACCCCGCGCTTGGCGCGCCAATCCAAATGGGCCTGTCCCCACAGGTACTTATTAATCGTAATCCCTTTGCTGAGCTCAATGTAGCCTCCGAACTGTTTGGAGTAACCCGGGGAGACCTGGAACGGAAGCGTCGGCCAGTTGAGCGGCACGATGATATAGGGCCACCAGAACACCGGCTTTCCGAGCACATAGATCGTCGCGTTGTACATGATGAGCTTCTCATTCATGTAAAGCGTTGCTTTTTTGCAGCGGATCTCATAGTGCGGCTTTTCATAACTGCAGGTGGTGACATGCCCTTCTTTGATCTTTTCAACGCCCTCGCGGACCTGCTGGATCTCGGTTCCCCGCGCGTACCACGTTCCATCCCCCTCGCCCGGCGTTTGCCTCAGGCCCGAATTTTTCTTTCGTACCGTGGAAACAGAACCTGGGGCGCTGATCGCGCGGGCATTCGGAAAGCTCCCCGTGTGATTCCCAAAATCGTAATACACTTCTTCTCCCTGAAGGCGCGGAGAATCCCCCTCAAAGATCAAGACATGGCCTTTGGCGTAGGCCTTTTTGGATTCGGTTTCAACTTCCGCGTAGTCCGCGAGCAATTTGGTGCCCTGATAGGTAATGACCGCGTTCCCGCGGGCAATCATTTTTCCGGCTTCTTTGTTGTATTCCAAGCTGTCGGCGACGGCCTCCACATTGGCCGTTTTCGGATCGTAGATCGTCTTGACTGGAAGGTCCCGTGGGGCCGCAGGTTCGGAAACAGGCGCATCCGAGGCGGGTTTTTTCGAAGAAGCCTCGTCAGCCGCGAAAGAGAATGTTGCAGAGGAAAGAAGCAGGATCATGCCGGCCACGGCGACGGTCACATTCCCAAAGAATTTTAGCTGGACCTTACTTTTCACGATTTCCTGATATCCTTATAAAGACAAACGCGGTTGCGGCCTTCCTCTTTTGCCTTATACATCGCCTCATCAGCCATCCGGATCAGTTCCGCGACGATCGCTTTCGTATCCGCGGTCTCGGAATCGGCAACCGTTTCCCCGTCGAATACCGCGATGCCCTGACTTACCGTGACCTTTGTTTTGTCATTATAAACCTGAAAGTCATGGCGGGCGATATTAGAACGGATACGTTCGGCCACCTCAGCGGCATTCATCACCCGGGTCTCCGGCATGGCGACCACGAACTCCTCGCCACCGTACCTTCCCACCAGATCGACGCGTCGAAGATTCCGTTTCAAAAGTTCCGCTACATCTTTCAGGGTCGCGTCACCCACCAAGTGTCCGAATTCGTCATTATATCTTTTGAAA
>CAIJDY010000201.1 GCA_903819565.1 Candidatus Omnitrophota bacterium
AACGTGCGGTTACGGCTCTGATCGGGCCTTCCGGTTGCGGGAAGTCGACGTTTCTTCGCACGTTGAACCGTATGAACGACACCATTCCCGGGGCTAAGGTCCAGGGAACGGTGACGATCGACGGCGTGAATATTTACGGCACGGATGTGAACGTCGCGGCGTTGCGGCGGATGGTGGGGATGGTTTTTCAGAAACAGAATCCGTTCCCGAAAAGTATTTTTGATAACGTTGCTTATGGGCCGAGGCTTCACGGGGTCAAGGACCGGGCACTCCTGGAACACATGGTCGAGGAAAGTTTGAAAAAATCAGCGCTTTGGGGAGAGGTCAAGGACCGCCTTCAGACATCCGCGATGCAGCTTTCAGGCGGCCAGCAGCAGCGCCTCTGCATCGCCCGCGTGCTGGCCGTAAACCCGGAGATCATCCTGATGGATGAGCCGGCTTCCGCCCTGGATCCGCTCTCGACAGCAAAGGTCGAGGAACTGATCCACCAATTGCGGAAGAACTACACGATCGTGATCGTGACGCATAACATGCAGCAGGCGGCCCGCGTTTCAGACTACACGGCCTATTTTTATATGGGAGCACTTGTGGAGTTCGGGGCGACCAAGACGATTTTTACCAATCCGGTCAAAAAAGAGACCGAAGATTATATTACCGGTCGGTTCGGATAAGCCCCTTCAGCGGCGGGCAGAATGACATTTTAAGAGTGTCTGCGGGGAATAACATTAGTTTGAAAGTTCATTTTACTAGGGCGCGCGAGACGGAAGCGCTAAGAAGCGCTTTTCATCGCTAACGGGGTAAAGGGGAGAGTGATGGAACGTCATTTTCACGAAGAATTTAAGGGTCTCAGAGAAAAACTTTTCCAAATGGGGCTCCTTGTCGAAGGAGCCATCGAGAAGGCGGCGGAGGCGCTCCTCTGCCGCTCCTCTGCGCTCGTCGCGGAAGTTTTTGAGGACGAGAAGATTATTAACCAACTCGAGATCGAGATCGATGAGAAGGGCCATGCTCTTTTTGCTTTAGCGCAGCCCGTGGCGAGCGATCTGCGGCTTCTCGCCATGATCCTCAAGATCAACACGGACCTTGAACGCATGGGGGATCACGCGGTCAATATCGCACAAAGGAGCCAGGCAATCTTGAAGGAGCCGCCCCTGAAGATCGGTTTTCCACTGGAGGAAATGACGGAGCATGTTAAAAAAATGGTTCGCGATGCGCTGGACTGTTTCATGAACGAGAATGTGGATCTTGCCCGCAAGGTTCTTTTAAGTGACGACCGCATCGACAACGACAATGATTCTCTTTATACCGCCATGATGGTTCTGATGCAGGAAGATCCTTCCACCGTGAGCCGGGCGTTAAGCCTCGTCATGATCGGGCATAATCTCGAGCGGATCGCGGACCTTGCCAACAACATCGCGGAAGACACCATCTATCTCAAACAGGGGAAAGAGGTGCGCCATCACTTCGAAACGACGTAGCCAGCTCCGCCGCGTTCCTAAAGGACACAAGCCTGCGCAAGCCTCCAAGCACTGTCATTTTTTGAAAAAGGAGAAGGGCGAAGAGAGCCGCGACCCCTCTGGATTCCTCACGCGGCAGATGGCGGCTTTAAATTTTCCGGACATTGTGGATACCCCTGAGGCCGAAATCCTTTCCGCGGAATTCTCCCGGGCCAACCATCTTCACCTTGAAGAGCTTTTTAAGAATACTTTCTAGGAGCGTCTCTTAAAACGGTCTCTCCCGTTTCCATCCCAATACCCTTGACCAGGCAGGTCTCTTTCCCTTGGGTATCCGGCCGTATTGGCGCACTTTAAAGCCCTGATAAGGTGATCGGATTTCACATAGACCAAATCTCTTTTTCTATTGTAGACTAGCGGCCAAACCAAAGGGGGCCGTTATGAAAAAAATGCGTTCAATAGGCTTGGCGATGACTGTTTTCGGGCTTCTTTTTACTTCCGTTCCGCTTCTTCATGCTGCGACCGATTCTCGGATGATCCAGATCAAAGGATCGGACACGATGGTGAATCTCAGCCAGGCGTGGGCTGAGGAATTCATGGCTGAAAAACCGGATGTCAGTATTGCCGTTACGGGCGGCGGGTCCGGGACCGGCATTGCGGCTTTGATCAACGGGACCACGGACATTGCGAACTCAAGCCGCCCGATCAAAAAGAAAGAGATCGATGACGCCCAGAAGGGCGGGTACTATCCGGAAGAGTTCAAGGTGGCGATTGACGCGCTAGCGGTGATCGTGAACCCGGCGAACCCTGTCAAGGAACTGACGTGCGACCAGCTCTCCGGTATTTTTACGGGGAAGATCACCAACTGGAGCGAGGTTGGCGGGAAGAACGAAAAGATCCTGATTCTATCGCGCGACCGGAATTCCGGGACCCACACGTATTTCCTGGAACATGCGTTGAGGAAAGGGAATCCGAGCGGCCCGGAACAGTTCGCGCCGTCGACCCTGATGCTTCCGTCCTCCGAGGCGATCATTGCTGAAACCTCGCAAAGTGAAAGCGCGATCGGTTACGACGGCCTTGGCTACGTGACCCCGAAGGTTAAAACCCTCGCTATCGCGAAGAAGGGCGGAGACGCCTTCGTTTTGCCTTCCAAAGAAACCGCGACGGATAATACCTACCCGATCCGGCGTTACCTCTATATGTATACCGGCTTTAAGCCAAAGGGAGATGTTCAGGCGTTCATTGATTTCGTCCTGAGTGAAAAGGGGCAGAAGATCGTGGACGAGTTGGGTTTTGTTCCACTCGAAAAAAAGAAATAAAACTGAATTAACAAGCCGGAGTGAAATAGGGACAGGCCTCTTGCGAGAGGTGTATTCCCGGGAGCTTCGGGGCGCCGGACAGAAACAAGGAATAAAAAAGCTTGAGAAGATTAAAAGAACTCATCATTGAGAAGACCATTCTCCTGAACGGTTTTGCATGCATCTTCTTTGTTGTTCTGATCTTTTTCTTTTTGGCAAAAGACGGGCTCGCGCTTTTTAGAACGATCTCGATCCGGGATTTTCTTTTCGGGCAGTTATGGAACCCGATCGCGGAGCCGCCGCAATTCGGGATCCTGCCGCTTTTCCTCGGTTCGTTCCTTGTGACCCTCGGAGCAACGGCCATTTCAGTCCCCCTCGGAATGGCCTGTGCGATCTTTATCGGGGAGATCGCCCCCCGCTGGATGCGTGAGCTCCTCAAAGCCGGAGTGGAGCTTCTTGCCGCGATCCCGAGCATTGTGATCGGCTTTGTCGGTATGACCATGCTGGGACCTATGGTTAAGAACATTTTCCATCTCCCAACGGGCCTCACGGCGCTAACCGGGTCCTTCGCTCTCGCTTTCATGGCCATTCCGACGATCGTGAGCATTATGGAAGATGCCATCAGCTCCGTCCCGCGCAGCTACAAGGAAGGCTCCCTGGCGCTGGGCGCGACCCATTGGCAAACCATCTACCGGGTCATTATTCCCGCAGCGTCTTCGGGGATCGTAGCGGCCATCATGTTGGGGATCGGGCGTGTGATCGGGGAGACCATGGCCGTGATGATGCTTACGGGGAACGCTTCCGTAATGCCGCGGACGATCCTGGAGCCGGTCCGCACGATGACGGCCACGATCGCGGCCGAAATGGGCGAGACGGTGCACGGGAGTGAACATTATTTCGCGCTTTTCGCGCTTGGATTGGTGCTTTTCGCGATCACATTTATCATTAACCTTATCGCGGACGCCGCACTTCACCGGAAGCGCAAATGAGCCTTCTCATGAAGCTTCACTTTAAAATGTCCCAGCACACGAAGCAGAGGATCGCTTTCACGATTCTCGGCCTCGCTTCGGCCATCGTGATCGTTCCCGTGATCGTGATCTTCGCGATCCTGATCCAGAAAGGCCTGCCCGCGATCAACTGCCAATTTCTGACGGCTATGCCGCGGATGGGGATGCGCGCGGGCGGTATTTTTCCGGCCATCATGGGAACGCTGTATCTTGTGGCCGGGACGATCGTGGTGGCGCTTCCTCTCGGCGTTCTTGCCGCGATCTATCTTGTAGAGTATGCCCGGCAGAATTTTCTGACGCGCATGATCGAAGTCGCGATCGTGAATCTTGCCGGTGTTCCATCGGTCGTGTACGGGCTTTTCGGTCTTGGGCTTTTTGTTATTTTCCTCAAGCTCGGAGTCTCCATTGCGGCGGGTTCGCTGACGCTCGCCATCATGATATTGCCGGTTATTATTACATCTTCGAAAGAAGCCCTTTCCAGCGTTCCGCATTCTTTCCGGGAAGCAAGCCTTGCACTGGGTGTCAGCAAATGGCAGACCATTCGTTGCGTCGTATTACCGAACGCCCTTCCCGGGATCTTGACGGGAACGATCCTTGGAATCAGCCGCGCCGCCGGAGAAACAGCTCCCATTCTCTTCACAGTAGCGGCTTTTTATTTGCCGCGGCTTCCCAAATCGGTTTTTGACCAATGTATGGCGCTCCCTTATCACTTGTACGTTCTGTCGACCCAGGTCCCGAACGTGAAGCCCGCACTCCAGTACGGGACTGCCCTGGTGCTCGTTGGCATGGTGTTCCTCCTGAACTTTGTGGCGATCGTGATTCGCGCGCGTATTCGGAGCCGCAAACAATGGTAGAAGTCCCTTTGGGAAAAGATAAGATCGTAGTGAGGGATCTCAGCATTTATTATGGAAATGTTGCGGCCCTCAAGAATGTCAGTTTTTCGGTCAAGGACCGGGAGATCCTCGGAGTGATCGGTCCCGCAAACAGCGGGAAAACGTCATTTTTGCGGGCCATGAATCGTCTGAACGATCTTGATCTTTCCTCGCGTGTCACGGGTTCGATCCTTTTGAATGGCAAAGATGTCAATCGTGAGATGGATGCCGAGGAAGTCCGCAAGAAAGTGACCATGGTTTTCGCGCTTCCGCTGCCTCTTCCCATGTCCATTTTTGACAATATCGCTTATGGACCGAGACGTCACGGGACCCGCGACAAGAAGCGGCTTGAGGAGATCGTCGAAAAGAGTCTTAAAGCGGCGTTCCTCTGGGAAGAGGTCAAAGACCGGCTTTCATCTTCGGCCATGAAGCTTTCGGGCGGCCAGCAGCAGCGTCTTTGTATCGCGAGGACGCTTGCGGTGGATCCGGAGGTCATTCTCTACGACGAACCTTGTTCGGGGCTGGACCCCATTTCGACGGCCAAGGTTGAGGAAGCGATGTTCGAACTGAAGGCCCGCTACACGCAGATCCTTGTCACGAACAATGTCAAGCAAGCCGCGCGCGTGGGGGATCGCATCGCGTTCTTTCTTATGGGGGAACTTGTGGAGATTGATGAAGCCGACAAGATTTTTACGGCACCCCGGGACAAACGTACGGGCGATTACATTACGGGACGTTTCGGATGAACAAGATCGAGACGAGGGACCTCAGCCTTTTTTACGGCGCTTTTCAGGCCTTGATCGGCGTGGATATAGCGATTACGGAGAAAATGATTACAGCGTTGATCGGGCCTTCCGGTTGCGGGAAGTCGACGCTTTTAAGGACCCTGAATCGCATGAACGATCTGATCGATGGGGTCCGCGTCACGGGAAATGTTCTGATCGACGGGAAGGATATTTACGGAGAAAAGACCGATCTTGTAGAGCTTCGCAAAAAAGTTGGTATGGTTTTCCAGAGGCCCAATCCTTTTCCGCTTTCCGTATTCGATAATATCGCTTACGGGCCGAGGACCCATGGCATCAAGCGCCAGTCCGAACTTGAGGGAATCGTGGAAACGGCCCTGACTCATGTGGAGCTTTGGGATACGCTGAAGGACAAGCTGGACCGCTTTGCGTTGAACCTTTCGCTGGAACAACAGCAGCGTCTTTGCATCGCCCGGCTGGTTGCAGTGACCCCCGATATCGTTCTGATGGATGAACCCTGCTCGGCCCTGGACCCTTTCGCGACCGGGAAGATCGAAGAGCTTATGTTCGAGCTAAAAAAAGCATACACCATTGTGATCGTGACACATAACATGCAGCAGGCGGCCCGCGTTTCGGACAGAGCCGGGTTCATATTGTTGGGGAGGCTTGTGGAATATGGGGAGACCCGACAGGTTTTTACCAATCCGAGAGAAAAACAGACCGAAGAGTACATTACGGGGCGGTTTGGGTGATGGCTTCGCGAAGCGCGTTATAATGAACCCTAAGAAAGGATGAAACCATGGAACGTCATTTTCACGAAGAAATGAAAACCCTGAAGCAGAAACTTTTCCAAATGGGATTGATGGTCGAGGGAGCCATTGAAAAAGCTGTTCGGGCGCTTCAAGAGCGCTCCGAGAAAGCTGTCCAGGAGGTCGCGGAGGATGAAAGGATCATCAACCGACTGGAGATCGAAATCGACGAAAAAGGGCACACGCTGCTTGCGCTCGTACAGCCCATGGCGAGTGATCTGCGGCTCATTACCATGGTGCTAAAGATCAATACGGACCTTGAGAGGATGGGAGACCACGCCGTCAACATCGCGGAGAAGTGCCAATATCTGTTCGGTCAGCCGCCGCTTAAGATCGACTTTCCGATTGCGGATATGGCAGAGGATACGCAGAAGATGGTCCGCGACGCGCTGGATTGTTTTATGAATGAAAATGTGGATCTTGCGAGGAAAGTGCTTCAGAGCGACGACAAGATCGACGATTACAACGATAAGCTCTATTTGGATATGGCGGCGCTCATGGAAAAAGATCCTTCGTCCGTTCGCCGTGCTCTCTGTTATTTGGTGATCGGTCGTAATCTTGAGCGTATCGCGGACCTTGCGAACAACATCGCGGAGGACACTGTTTACCTCAAACAAGGCAAGGAAGTGCGGCATCATTTTGAAGAGAAGTGAGTGTTTCCGTGAGGGATTGAATTTCTTCGGGGTTTGCCTTAAGATGAAAAGGTGCCGTCCGGGTCCACCGGAGGGCAACGGCCAAGAAAAGGAGAATTCACATGAGCTTTTCAAAAAAAGTGTTTTTTTGGGTAATCGCGGGTCTGCTGGTTTGTTCCGGTTCCGCGTTCGCGAAGGAACTTCGCGGGAAGATAACCGGCGTCAATACGAAACAGAATTTTCTCATCGTCCAGTCGTTGGAAGAATCGAAGAAACCGGCCCAGACGCTTATGCTTATGGCTTCGAACGAAACCCGATGGGACGGTGTCAAGTCCCTGAAGGATCTCGGGGTGGGGGATGAGGTCACCTACGACGCCTCTAAAGAAAAATCCGGCGCGTGGAAGCTGAAGACCCTCTCGAGAAAGCCTTCGAAAACAACCCCTGCCGCCGAGGTCAGTTCGAGAGGTGGGGGAGCCGCGATGGCGATGGGCGGATACAGCGGGAATTAAACGAAAAGTTTGTAACGCCTACGGCGGCCGAAAGTTTGTCGCCGTAAGTGCCGATTGAAATAAAAGGGGCATTAATCAACTGCCCTTTTACATTTCAGGCGGGAAAAAAGACGGAGAAGGCAGAACCTGTATTCTCCCGGCTCCGGCAATTGACGGTGCCGCCATGGGCTTCCATGATGTGTTTGACGATGGCAAGGCCGAGCCCCGTACCGCCGAGTTCGCGCGAGCGGGCTTTGTCCACTCTGAAAAATCTTTCAAAAATCCTCAAGAGCGAGTCCTGTGGGATCCCCGGGCCCGTATCCTCGATCGTGACACGCACTCCGTTGCCCTGTTTTTCAGCGGTAAAAATGATCCTGCCGCCTGTTACGTTGAATTTAACGGCGTTGTCGATCAGGTTCATGAACACCTGGCGGACCTTGTCCCGGTCGCCGGAAACGGACAGGGGTTCTCCGGGGAGTCGGTCCTCCACCGTGATCTTTTTTGATTCGATCTGGGGCCTGAAACGGTCCGTGATCGCCCGGACTTCGTCCAGTATATCGAAGGGTTCTTTTTTAAGAGGGATGACGCCCTGTTCGATCTCTCCCAGCGTCAGGATGTCTTCCACAAGCCGGCTGAGGCGGACCGTGTCCTCCTGCATCATTTGGAGGAAACGCTCGCTGGTCGCGGGGTCTTTAGAAGCCCCTCCGAGAAGCGTTTCGATGAAACCGCGCAGGGAGGTCAAAGGAGTTCTGAGCTCGTGGGAAACATTGGCCACGAATTCTTTGCGCGCATTTTCGAGACGGCGGATCTCGGTGATGTCATGGAAAACCAGGATCCCGCCGATGTCCCGGACCTCTTCTCCCGTGACCACGACACTGACTTTCAGGATCTTTTTTGCCTTATCGGTCAGTTGGATCTCCCCGCTCGCGGTTCCGTTCTCTCCAAACGCCCGGTCGACGATGCCCTCAAGATAAGGATGGCGGGTCGCTTCGATCAGGCTTTTGCCTTTGACCTCTCTATTGGTAAATCCGAAAAGGATCTCGGCGGGCGGGTTGGCCATGACGATCTCTCTTCGGTGGTCGATCGCGATCACGGCATCGGTCATATTCGAAAGGATCGCGGAGAGCTTGCTTCTTTCACTTTCCAGGTCGCGGATCCGCTGCCGGAGGGTCGCGGCCATTTGATTCATGGTGTTGCCTAACATTTTAAGCTCGTCATTACCGTCGATCAGGACTTTTTCGGACCAATCCTCCGCGGCAAAGCGCTCCGCTGCGGACGTGATCCTACGGATGCGGTGGGTGAGCCGGTTTGCGAAAAAAAAACCGGCAAGCAGGATGACCAAGATGCCCAAAAACGCCATGGCGAAGACCGGTTTGCGGGCCGCGGCGAGGCTTTCATCGACGCGGGCAACCGGCATTGCGACGCGTACTACGCCATGGAATCCCGAGGAGTCAATGATGGGAACGGCCACATAGAGCATTTTGGTTTTGAGCGTCATGCTGTAGCGGAGACTGATGCCGGTGTTTTTCAAAAGAGCGGCGGCGATCTCAGGCCTGGTCGCGTGATTGTCCATCTTGGCCAACCCTTCCGGAGTTTCGCTGGAATCGGCGAGGACCGTTCCCCGAGGATCGACGATCGTGATGCGGGGATGGGTCCCTGCGGGGTATTGCCGTATTTTCTCCTGAAGCGGCGGGCCCTCGGCGAGCATGGGGCCGATAGATCTTGAAATGAGGGTCGCCTGACTTACCAGGGAGCTTTGCAGGTTTTCCAGTTCCCGTTTTTCGATCACGCGGGACAAAGACCAATCGGTAAGGAGGATCACCAGAATGAAGATAAAGGCATAAAGGGCAAGCAGACGTTTGGCGAGCCCTATTTTCGGAAAAGCCATCTCAATCCTCCTCGTCGTCGAAGCGATAGCCGACGCCTTTAACCGTTACAATGTGTTCGGCCGCGGTCCCGAGTTTTTTCCGCAATTGCCCGATATGCATATCCACCGTCCGGGTCTCGATGTTGATGGAGTTCTCGTATCCCCACACCTTCGATAAAAGGACTTCTCGCGTTAACACGCGGCCCTTCGAAGTGATCAGGGCGTACAAAAGTTCGAATTCTTTGGCCGTGACCTCGACGGGTTTTCCTTTCAGACGCAGTTCGTGTTTGATCGTGTCCAGTTCGATCGTTCCGGCCTTCAGGCATTCCGTGGCAGGGGTCTCCTGAGCGCGGCGTAAGACCGCCTTAACACGGGCCACGAGTTCCCGCGGACTGAACGGTTTGGTGATGTAGTCGTCCGCACCGAGCTCCAGGCCGACGACCTTGTCGGATTCCGTTCCCTTCGCGGTAAGCATGATGATGCGGGTCGAGCGCGTCTTCTCGTTCTGTTTAAGGGTTTTACAGATCTCAAGGCCGCTCATTTCCGGAAGCATAAGGTCGAGGAGCACGAGGGCCGGCTTTTCCTTGAGGGCCAGCTCGAGGCCGGCATTGCCGCGCGTGGCGGTAAGGACCCGAAAGCTTTCCTGCTCGAGGTTGTATTTAACAAGCTCGAGGATATTCTTTTCGTCTTCGATGAGGAGGATTGTTTCGTTCGCCATAAGGTTTTTATCGCCGGTATTCTACCACAAGAAACGGACGTTGAATAAGCCCCAAGGGCTACAAAGACCTGTTTTTACATATTCTTTACATGGAAGGCGCGTTCTCGCGGTTTTCCTACGCCGTGTCGCAGGCCGTTCACTTTACGACCTTTTTACACGTCCGTCATTAGGGAGTTACACTTTCCGGTTAGTCTTCTGCCGGGTTTCAACAGGCTTGAAAAGTTTTTAGAAAGCCACCTCTGAGGAACGGAGAATCGTTGACGTCGTGGAAAAAAAGCGTCGTGTGAAAAGCGGATTTTTAAGATGGATCGCGGCTCTGACGTTGAAAGCTTTTATTTTTTCGAGCCTCTTTTTTACGAGTCCCGCCGAGATCTTCGCCCAGGAATTTTCCGTGACGGCTTCCGTGAAATTCCCGGAAGCTTTTCTGAAGTTCCCCGCCGCGCTTGGTAAGTTCGAAGCTTTTTCCGTTCCCCGGGAAAATTCCGAAAAACCTTTCGTCTGCGTGATCCAGGACGCCCACGGATCGTTGACGGCGCAGGAGAACATTTTCAAGACCCTCACTTTTTTGAAACAAAAAGGCCAACTCGACGTTCTTCTTTTGGAAGGAGCGGCGGGACCCCTTGCGGCAGAGGCGTTAAATCCTTTTAAAGAAGAGACCCCGGATGCGCAATTTGCCGAAGCGCTCAGGCGCCGGGGCCTTGTGAATGGAGCCGCGAAATTCTTCGGAAGTTCCGCTCACGTTGATGCCTTCGGAATGGAAGACCCCGCGCTCTATCGCCAAAATCTCGAGACGTATCGATCCGTATTGAATCGGCGAGAAGCCGTCCAGGACTTTTTGAACCGGGGGGAAGTCTTCCTTATGGATGGCACCAAGCGGATCGTCAATCCGAAGGTCATGCTCTTTTTGAAAAAATGGAGGCTCCAGCAGGAAAAGGGCGAAGATTTCGGGGAATATTTGAAGTTCCTGCTTGAGGTTGCTTCTCAATCCCTGAAGATCGATTGGCATGATTACGCATTACAGCGGGATTGGCCGCAGTTGGTCCGGATCTTTTATCTCCTCACGACGAATTCCAAACGGGATTATCCGAAGCTGGAAAAAGAAATAAAGATGATGAGGCGGGCCCTGGGGGCCGAAGCCGCGCCTGAAATGGAATGGCTCGCGAAGATGACGGAGGCCGAATCCCTTTCGTCCCGTGATTTCCGGGATACGGTCACATCTCCCCGGCGGATGGCGGAACAACTGGTCGCGAAGGCTCAGGCCGGGAACGTTTCCTGGGTCCGGTATCCCGCGCTGGCCCAATTCCTGTCTTCCCAGATCTTCCAGGATGAGATCGTTCCCGAGGAGCTTTTCGGTGAAATCCAGACGCTCGAACGAAAAGTTTTCGAGTCCCTCAGCCGTGATCCGGGCGCGGGAGCCTGGATGGGATTTTACCAGGATTTTTTCCTCCTGAAACAGGCCCTTTCCCTCGAGCTTCGTCGGGAACAGATCCCGCATTTCCGGGAACATTTTAAGGGAAATTGGATGAAGGCTTACAAACGGTTTTTGGGCAAAGACTCCCTGCCACAGGAAAATGTCGTGGCGTCGCTCGTGGGGAAGATCCTGGAATTCTATGTCCAGGCGGAATCGCGCGAGACCGCGTTTTTTTCAGCGCTGGCCAGAAGGTTGCTGACAAACAATGCCTCGGGGAGATTTTCCGCCGTCCGACATGTTGTGATCGTTGTCGGAGGTTATCACAAGGAGGGATTGAAACGAAAACTGGATAAGTTTCATATCCCTTACGGAGTGATCACGCCGCGCCTCGGGGTTGGGGAAAATTTGTTGCCCTATCAGAAATTAATGATGGGGGATTATTCAGAGCTCTCGACGTTAGGGCCTGCGCAGCTTGCCGTGATGCCCAATCGCTCCGAAGCTCGGGACATGGTGGGGAGCACGGCTTTCGGGAATTATTGGAAGGCTTTAGAGAAAATCAAGCGTTCGCTGGCGCCTTCAGCTCCTCCCAAGACCCCCCGGCTTCAGGAACGAGCGAAGTCAAATTTTTCCCGCTACAAGGGAGTGTTCGTGCGGATGGTTTTCATGATCGGCCTGGCGGCTTTCTTGGGCTCCTGCGCTGTTTCTTCACGCGTCCAGGTGAAGCAACAGATCCAATCTGACCGGGAATATTCCTTGCCTTCGAGGAATGCCCCTCTGCCTGCGGGCATCGTCGTGGACGAAAATTCCCTGGCGCTTCAACTGTTGGCCAACGATCCTGTCGTCCAAAAGACCCAATACGAGATCATGGTCCAGCAAGCTGGAAAAGGCCGCCTTGCCAAAAGTATTTCGATCAAGCCGATGATCGGCCTGGCGGATGGGAAGCCGGTGCTCGGTCTCAGGGTTGAGGGAAATATCCCCGGATTGGGGGGCGTGGGAGTCACCGGATTTAGCGTCGGCAGCGCCGCCAGTGCGGCGATCGATCTGGCCGCGGTCCTCAGCAACTATTTGAAGGGAAAGGACCTTTTCGCGAAAGAACTGGCGGAGCAGATGATCGAGATCGCCCGTCTTGACCAGCAGGCGGTTCTTGGGGAGCGGTATCTCCATTATTTGGATCTCGGATATGAGGTCAAAACGGCCGAGGAACAGATCCTGATCCTTGAAGCCTCGTTGAAAATGATCGGTCAGGCGATCGAATTCTCCCTGAAAAATCGTCAAACGACAGAAGAAAAGCGCCAAGCTCTCAAGGACCTTCAAAGCGAATCGCTTTTGCGTCTCAATGCGCTGCGGGCGGCGTCAGAAAAGGCCAAGGCTGAATTGTTGAACCTTTACGCTCCCGGGGCCGTCGGGAAAACGACGTTTCTGTTTCCTATGAAATATGTCGATGTGGGCGACAGTTTAGGGATCACGGCCGATCAGGAGAAAGCCCTTCGCGACAAAGCGACACAAAAAACCGGCAAGGAGTTTCCGTCCAACCGTGCGCTGGCGCGGGGTTACGCGGCCCGTTTGGCGGCGACGACGGCCGCGCGTTTGGAAGGGGTCAAAGACGGGGTTACTTTCGGGCTGGGAGGGTTCTCTTTTCTGGATCGTTACGGGTCTAATCCTTCCGGTGATTTCAAGACGGCGATCTATCCGCCGGCGGATAAGCGCACGAAGGATAAAAACGCGATAGGTTTTGAGGGCGAGGCGTCCTTCGGGAAGGGAGCGCATGCGGACAGGACCGTCGCGGCGTTGAAGGTTGGCGTGGGCGACGCGGAGCTTCAGGCGGTCCGGGACCGGATCTTTCTGAGGGTTTCGGAATTAAAACAGATTATCCAAGAAAATCAGAACATTCTCAAGATCCTGCAAGAGCGCGACGCGAAGCTCGCCGCCTATGTGGAAAAGGTCGGTAACTCGGGCGCCCTTACGCC
>CAIJDY010000202.1 GCA_903819565.1 Candidatus Omnitrophota bacterium
CGGCACCCAGCCCTGCCGCTTCGCTTCCCCGATTACGGTTTTTAGAAAAATCGCGCTCCGCATATTCTTGAATTTAGGATCGCGGTCCGGGAACCATTCGCCGATGTCGCCGGCGCCGATGGCGCCCAGCATGGCGTCCGTAAGCGCATGCAGCAGAGCGTCCCCGTCCGAATGACCCAACGTCCCTTTGGGCGAAGGGATCACGATACCGCCCAGATAGAGTTTCCGGCCCTTGACCAACCGGTGCGTGTCAAAGCCGATTCCGACCCTCACATCAGGAGCGTTGGCTTTTTCCGACATGGCTTTCGCGAGTAACAGATCCTGTAAAGTCGTCAATTTGGGGTTCCAATCTCCATGCGGTACCACGCGGACCCGGGCGCCGATCTGCTCCAAAAGACCGGCCTCGTCCGTGGATTCCAAGGCCCTGGGGTTCTCCCGGTAGGCCTTCAGGATCACGTCCCGGCGCACAAGTTGAGGCGTTTCGGCTTCGTAAAGAGAATTGCGATCGACTGTTTCCTGAATGCGCCCGTCCATCGTCAGGACCTTCTTGATCGTCGGAATAACCTTGCGAGCCAAAATGACGCCATCCCAGCCGTTCGCGGCCTGCAGAACTTTTCCAATCGAGGCTTTCGAAATCAGTGGCCGAGCTCCGTCGTGCACCATCGCCCAATTCGAGCGCGGAGACGTTCTTTTCAATGCCGTGAGGACCGACGCGGCGCGTGTTTTCCCGCCCAGAATCCATCGGACCTTCTGCCCTTTGAGCTGCCGCGACCAGCGACCGGTCTCCGCGCGCATTTCCAGGCTGACCGCGACGATCGTTTCACGAATCTGCGGGAACCCGGCAAAAGCCCGAAGCGTCCGGAGAAGCACGGGCTCTCCGCCGAGCTGATAAGAAAGCTTCGAGCTAAAAGGCGGCTTCTTTTTCCCGCGACCGGGCAGGCTCTGTTGGAACCGGCTACCGAGCCCGGCCGCCGGTATGATCAGGGAGACCCGCATTCATCTACCTCCCTCCCTCGGGGCTTGGATGCGCTGGGAGGCTCTGGTGATTTTGATGGTTCGACCGATCAAAACCGTTCTTTTGCCGTCGAAAATCCTGGCCGTGACGTTCCCCGCGGTTTTCGCGCCAACGGTCCCCCCCGCGGTCCGAGCGCGGGTCATTATCATCGGAGAGTTTTGCGAAGATCATGCGGCCCGCCTGCGTCTGCAGAACGCTTGTGATCGTCACTTTCACGGCATGCCCGAGGCGGCGTTTCCCGTTATCCACGACGACCATCGTCCCGTCATCGAGATAGGCCACACCCTGCTCGTGCTCCTTGCCTTCCTTGAGGATCTTGATCTCCATCTCCTCTCCCGGCATGACGACAGGCTTGAGCGCGTTCGCGAGATCGTTGATGTTCAGGACTTTGACGCCCTGGAGCTCCGCAACCTTGTTCAGATTATAGTCATTCGTGAAAACCTTGGCCTGAAGGACCTGTCCCATCTTGACGAGCTTGGCGTCGACTGTGTTAAACTCCGGGAAATCAAGCTCGTGGATCTTGACCTGGATGTTCGGGTTGGACTGGATGGCGTTCAGCACATCAAGACCGCGCCGTCCGCGATTACGTTTCAGCGGGTCCGAAGAGTCGGCGATGAGCTGAAGTTCCTTAAGAACGAACCGCGGCAGGATCAGCTTCCCCGAGAGGAAATGCGTGTTCGCGATATCGGAAATGCGGCCATCAATGATCACGCTCGTGTCCAAAAGAATCATCTCTTCGCCCGGCCCTTTGGAATCCAGGTGAACGAACGGGATCATCAGACTGAACTCGTCCTGTCCGCGGAGGATCGTAATGATCCCGAGGTAGCAGAAGATGATCGCCGTCGCGATGCCGAAATTCCGGTTCACGTCCGCAGGAAAATCCGCGTACGCCAGGACCATCATAAAAAGGCGCTGCGTCATAAGCCCGAGCGCAAACCCCGCGATGATGGAAAGGATGTTGCGCACGGTGTATTGCTTGAAAAAAACGTCGATCAGCACGATGATCGAACCCGCCAAACCGGCGATCACCGCAGAGATCCAGGCGGTATGGGGAACTTGAAGCTGCAAAAGCCACGGCACCTGCAAAAAATAACCAAAAACCCCACATATCAAAATGAACAGTAATCGAACGACCAAGATCATGATCTACACTCCTTTAAGTATCGAGCAATAAATGGTTAGCCATCATGGGTTATGCTAAGAAAAGAAAGTACCACTTGCGATGGTTCGCGCTTGAATCCTTCTTCAGGAGTTTCCAGGGATGGGCGCGGAGATCTTTGACAAAAGCATCCATATCGTTGTAAAGATCGTCCTTCATGAGCAAGGACCCGACCGTTCCCTCTCCGTTCTTCATTTTGGAGAGAACCGCCTCCAGGGAAGACGAAGAAGACTCAATGTTCTTAAGGCTCTGGCGGACATCCCCTTCCGATGCCGTGATGGTCGCCAGATTGTTCATGATCTCATGAGCTCTTTCCATGAGCGTTTCAACCGCTACCAGCCGAACACCTTCCACCACATCCCCGTCGTGAAGAACCGGAAAATGCCCGACCTTCGGCGTAATTTCGATATGGGGTTCACTGAGAACATGCGTTCCCCGCACCGAAAACTGGTAATTCTCCCTGATTTCCACTCCCTTCTCGATGAACAGCTTGATTTTGACGCGGCTCACCTGCTTTGCCTCATCATAATAAAGCTGGACATCACTGACTTCCCCTACCTTGACGCCCGCCATTCGGACCGGCGCCCCCTTATTCAGGATGTCGACATATTCATACAGAACATTGACCGTAAAACCGGAACGGAAAAGGTAAACCCCACTCACGAAAAACAGAACCAGCGTCAGAAAGATAAAACCGACGATGACAAAAACACCCACCGCTACTTCATGATTACTCTTCTTCATAAAAGCTCCGTTTCCTTTTTTTCCTGATCCGTGATCGGGCCACGCGCCGACCCGGTAATAAATTGCTGAATGATTGGATCCTTAGAATTTTTAATCTCATCGGGTGTTCCTACCCCGATAATCTTCCCGTCATAAAGCATCGCGATCCTGTCCGCGACCTTGTAAGCGCTCGTCATGTCATGGGTCACCACGATCGAGATCACCTTCAGCTGCTCCTGCATCCTCAGGATAAGATCATTAATGACGTCTGCGTTGATCGGGTCCAAGCCCGTCGTCGGCTCATCATACAGGATGATCTTCGGCTCGCTGCAGATCGCCCGCGCGAGCCCCACACGTTTTTTCATGCCGCCCGAAAGGCTCGCCGGCATAAGGTTCTCGATATCCCGCAAGCCCACCAGTCCCAGTTTCTCGCGAACCTTCTGGCTTATCACTTCTTCGGACAATTTCGTGTGTTCATAAAGGGAAAACCCAACATTTTCACGGACCGTCAATGAATCAAAGAGGGCTGCACCCTGGAAAAGCATTCCGAGTTGCAGGCGAAACTGATCCTGCTCGCCCTGCGGCATGGTCCTCACGGACCGTCCGTCGATCTTGATATCCCCCTCTTCCGGTTCCAGGATCCCGATGATATGCTTCAAAAGCACGCTCTTCCCGCATCCCGAGCGACCGATAATAACGAGCGTCTCGCCTTCTTTGATCGTCAGGTCTACGCCCTGAAGAACATGGTTCTGTCCGAACCACTTATGAATACCCTGGATCTGAATCACTTCATTCCTTTCCCGATACTTTATGGTAACCCCACGGTTGAGCCTCTATGGAGGCTCAATCTCTGGGTGAGTGGGGCTGAAAAAGCCCAGCCCCCTCAAAAGAAATAAAAGATCGCCGAAAAAAGACCGTCGGAAGAGATTACAAGGATGAGCGAAACCACCACGGCTAACATCGTCGCCCGCCCCACCCCTTCCGCACCGCCGCGCGCGTTAAAGCCGAAATAACAACCCACGATCGAGATAAAACCGCCAAAGAAAAATGCCTTGATGAGCCCGGTCACAACGTCCTTGACCACCAGCGCGTCGATCCCGCGCTTGATGTACATATGCGAACTCATCCCGAGCTTGAAAACAGAGATCAAATACCCGCCGAACATCCCGATGCAGTCCGCATAGATCGTCAGGATAAAAAGCATGAAAAGGGCCGCGATAAAACGCGGGATCACAAGATACCGGATGGGATTGGTCGCCAGGGCCTTCAGGGCGTCAATCTGCTCCGTGACCTTCATGGTCCCCAGCTCCGCGGCGATGGAGGCGCCCACGCGACCGGCCACAACCATAGCGGTCAAAACCGGCCCGAGTTCACGGCAAAGGGATACGGAGATCAGGTCGGACGTGAATTTTTCGGCGGCAAACAGACGCAGCTGATAGGCGGACTGAAGCGCCAAGACCATCCCGGTGAAAAGCGCCGTCAAAAAAACGAGCGGGAGCGATGTAACGCCGATCTTGTTCATCTGCGAGATCGTCGCTTTCCAGCGGATCTTCCCCTCCAGCAAAAGAGAGCAGGTATCCCGGAACAGCAGGGCAATCCCGCCAGCCCCCTGAAAGATGTCGAGGCTCAACCGTCCAAATTCTTTCAACCAGCTCCGCACCGATACCCATTTTTTCATGTTTTGCCAGTGAGTCATACTGTATCCCTTATCAGAACTTTAATTTGGGACCGAACTTGACGGTCGATTTCTCTTCATCCTTGTTCCCTGGATCTTTCGCGGCATCAGTCGTTTCCGTGTCCGCCTCCAGGAGCGAAAATTCCCCCCCACTCCCCGACCTTGGAACGGTTCACTTCCAGGTTTCCTTCCTTGGGATGAGCGACCGCTTCAAGACCCTTCCAGATCACAAGGTTGTCGGGAGTCTCTATTTTTACGCCTGCAAATATATTGTCAAGCCGCAAATCCAGCGCGCCGTTCAGGTAGAACGTCGTTCGCCCCTTCCAAACCTTGGAATCCCGGAGCGGCAAATACGGCAGGAACCCCCGCAACTGGATAATCCCGCGGTCGTAATGAAGCCGTCCCCACCTTCCGTCACGTACGTTGAAAACGCCGTCAAGCTCCGGCTTCGAAAGCTCGCCTTCAAGGATAAGCCTCCCGCCCAAAAGCCCGCCAAGTTCCTTGGGCAAAGGCTTGGAATCGAATTCCTTCACCAGGCTGAGATCAAAATCATCGACGCGCACCGTCAATTTTCCGTGAGGCTGTCTGCCGGGAAATACCACTTGCCCGGTCATCTGGAATTTTTTTCCCCAGCTGGCCTCGATCCCCGATATCCCGTACGGACTCACATCGAACACGCCTTTCAGATCGTCAAAGGGCTGTTGCTCCAGGATGAAATAATCCGTTTCCAGAGCTCCTTTGAACATAAAACTCCGGTCCTTCCAGCGGGTCGACACCGCGTGCAGGAAGATCTTCCCCTGCGTGACAACGTCCAGATTAAGCACCCGAAAATGCTCGATATGAAACGAGATCGCGAACTCCAGCCCCCGCAGGTTCGAATGGACTTCGGCCCGCTTCGCCTTCCCTTTTTCAAAGATCAGGTCGTAATTACCGGAGGTAAAATCCAGTTCGCCGCGTCCCCGGTAACCCCGGTCCATCTGGAGCGAATCCATGATAAACCTCTTGCCCTCCAGATGGACTTTTCCGTCAAAATGACCCGACCGCCCACCCACCACCTGAAAATCCCCCTGCAAATTCTGCCCGGAAAGGTTCAGCAAAAAACCCAGTTTGATCCACGGCTTTTCTTTTCCGACCCGCACGTGACAGGAAACTTCCGGCTGGCCATCGTGATTCAAGATCGCCCCGGAAAGGTTCGCCTGCCAGCCGTACAGCAGGGTCTGGAGATCGTCGAAAAAAAGGTCTCGCCCGACCCAATGGACCTTGCCTTTCAGTTCCTTGAACGGCAACGGAATATCCTGCGAAAATTTCATCGACCCCAGCTCCAGCCAGAGGTCATGAGTGTTCTTGAAAGGCTGAATGTTCCCGCGGATCGCGACTTTCCCTTCCAGGAGTCCCGACGCCTTCGCGCGGACGTCCACCAGGACCTGTCCGTCCACGGACGGTTTGATCTTGCCGTCAACCTCCGTCAGCAGGATCTCCTTGCCGATCGACGGAAGAAGGTAACGGATCTCCCCTCCTTTGAAATCCAGGGAAGGCACGGAAAGTCCGCCTTGTGCGCTCTGTCCGCTCTCGAAATAGCGGTAAGGAAATTGGTCCTGTTCGATCAGGATCGAGGAATTCTTGAGCACGACGGCCGAGGGCGTATCGAAGCGGCGGCTCCACAACTGACTCAATCGGTAACGGAAAAGAAGACGGTCCACGCTGAGGAGCTGCGACCTATTCCCGGGAGTGACAGTCTCGATGATGATCTTCTCGAGCGCGATCTGGTTGAAGCTGTAAGGCTTGATCACGCCGATGTGGACTTTGGCCTTCAGGTACTCGCCGACCTTTTGTTCGGCGAAGCTTTTGAATTCCTCCGACTTCGCGATCTTCCCGAGCAAAACGGTCGCGAGGACGGCGCCGGCGGCCAGCAGGAGCGCAAGACCCAGCAGAAAGAACTTCAGCGAAAAACGCATATGCGGGAGCCTCTAGGTTCAAGTCGCTTTTTCAAAGACAACCCGTTCTCCCCGGATCTCCGCCCGTATCTTATCCCCTTCCTGGAACTTGCCTCCCAGGATCTCTTCCGCCAGCACGTTCTCGACATAGCGCTGGATCGTTCGCTTCAGCGGCCGCGCCCCGAAAACAGGGTCATACCCTTGGTCGATGAGGAACCGGAGCACTTCTTCCGACAGGATGATCTCGATCTTCTTATCCTTGAGCCGTTCCTTCACTTCCTTCAATTCGATATTGATGATCTGCTCAAGGTCCTGCCGCGTCAGAGGATGGAAAACGATGATGTCATCCACACGATTCAAAAATTCCGGACGAAACACCTTCTTCGTTTCGTCCAACAACCTTTGCTTCAACGCGTCGTAATTCATGTCATCTTTTCGCGGCGAAAACCCCATGTCTCCCTGTTTTTTGATCAGGTCTGCCCCGACGTTCGACGTCATGATCACGATCGTATTGCGGAAATCGACCTTGCGGCCGAAAGAGTCCGTCAGGCGCCCTTCCTCCATCAGCTGCAAAAGAATATTAAAAACATCCGGATGCGCTTTCTCGATCTCATCGAGAAGCACTACGGAATACGGACGGCGCCGCACCTTCTCGGTCAGCTGCCCGCCTTCTTCATACCCCACGTAGCCGGGAGGCGCTCCGACGAGGCGCGAGACATTGAATTTTTCGCTATACTCGGAACAATCCACCACAATCACGGAGTCTTCGTCCCCGAACATGAAATCCGCCAGCGCGCGGGCGAGCAGCGTTTTTCCGACGCCGGTCGGCCCCAAAAAGATGAACGTGCCGATCGGACGGCGCGGGTTACGAAGCCCGGACCTTGAACGCCGAACCGCGTGCGCGATCGCGCGGATGGCTTCTTCTTGTCCGATGACCCGCTGGTGCATCTCGTCCTCCATCTTCAACAGACGGGAGGTTTCCTTCTCTTCCAGCCGGGCCAACGGCACGCCCGTCCACTTCGAAACGATGTAGGCAATATCCTCGTCGGTCACCTGGACCTCGACCTCGGACTTGGATTCCTTCCAGCTTTTTTTCATCCGCTGGAGCTCTTCTTTGGCCTTGCGCTCTTCATCGCGCATCCGGGCGGCCTTTTCAAAATCCTGGGCTTTGATCGAGGATTCTTTTTCGCGGCGAAGCGCTTCGATCTCGGTCTCTGCCTTTTTAAGGTCTTTCGGCATGGTCGTCACGGAAAGCCGCGCGCGAGAAGCGGCCTCATCAATAATGTCGATGGCTTTATCCGGCAGGAATCGACCCGAAATATAACGGTCCGAAAGTTTGGCCGCGGCCTCCAACGCCTGGTCCGTGATCTTCACGCGGTGGTGCGCCTCATACTTGTCCCGCAGTCCTTTAAGGATCTGGATCGTGTCGTCCACGGACGGAGGTTCCACGACCACCGTCTGAAAACGGCGGGCCAGCGCGGCGTCCTTTTCAATGTATTTCCGGTATTCGTCCAGCGTCGTCGCCCCGATGCACTGGATCTCCCCGCGGGAAAGCGACGGCTTCAGGATGTTGGAGGCGTCAATCGCGCCTTCCGCGCCGCCGGCACCGACCAGCGTGTGCAGTTCGTCAATGAAGATCATGATATTTTCCGTGCGGCGGATCTCATCCATCACCGCCTTGATGCGTTCCTCGAATTGACCGCGGTATTTGGTTCCCGCCACCATGAGAGCAAGGTCCAGCACCACGATCCGTTTATCGATCAGGATTTCCGGGATATCCCCCGCGATGATCTTCTGCGCGAGACCTTCAACGATCGCGGTCTTTCCGACGCCGGCTTCTCCGAGCAACACCGGATTATTCTTGGTGCGGCGCGCCAGGATCTGGATCACGCGCTCGATCTCATCATTGCGTCCCACGACCGGATCCAGCTTCCCTTCGCGGGCCAACTGCGACAGATCGCGTCCGAACGCGTCAAGCGCCGGTGTCTTGGTCTTCGATTTCCCGCCCGGTCCGCCCATCGACGGTGGGGGCGCTCCCGGCTCACCGCTCGGAGTCGTGGAGCCCAAAAGTTTAATGACCTCCGCGCGGACCTTGTTAAGATCAAGACCGACATTCATCAACACATGGCTTGCCACGCCTTCGCCTTCCTTGATGAGGCCGAGGAGCAAATGTTCGGTCCCGATGTAGTTGTGCCCGAGACGCCGCGCCTCATCCATCGCGAGCTCGATGACTTTTTTGGCTTTCGGCGTAAACGGGATGTCCCCCGAAACTACCGTGCTGGGTCCGAACTGAACGAGCTTTTCGACCTCGAGACGGATCGTGTCCAGCGACAGCCCGAGATTCTGAAGCACCGCCGCCGCGACGCTCTCGCCTTCTTTGATAAGGCCGAGCAGAATGTGTTCGGTCCCGATATAATCGTGATTGAAACGCTTGGCCTCTTCCTTGGCCAGGATAATAACTTTACGCGCTCTTTCCGTGAAACGATCGAACATTGGAAACCTCCGAATTGATGATCATCAAAAAATGAATATTTAGTCCAGCCCCTCGACACGCATACCCCGCGGGTATTCTACCACGATGGTATAGAAAATTTCTTGTTTCCCTTTAGGCTCCAGCGAAAACTCCCAGCGCCAAATCCCCTTGCGGTCCTTCCAGTCCTTTTCCTTGGGCTCCAGACTGGTCTGGGAAACCTTGGCTTTGATCCGTTCGTCTTCCGAAACGGGGATCGCCTCAAACAGATTCACGGTGCTGGCCGCGGCCTTGTAATTTTCGACCGTGAGTTTGTATTTGAAAGTTTCTTTCATGGTCGGAGACGGGATCCCGCCAAGCAGCACATCGTCCTTCTTTCTCTCCAGCAGTTCCCGCTTGATCTTCACGTTCTCATCGATGCCCATATAAAGATCGAATTCCTGCCCCGGGGCGATGCTCGCTATGCCGGAAGTCCCCACGAAATCCCCTTCCATGAACACGTTCACCCGCCCAGCGAGCAATTGAAGGTCCTTGTCATTCGAGACACGACTCCGCAAGTAAGCCAAGGCCGCCGCGCGCGGGTAAGCGGAATATTCGAAATGCGCGGCTAGGGTTTGCGAAGAGATCGGCAGTTTGTGCTCCTCGCCGTCCGACTTGACCGTGACCTTTCGGGAAAGTTTATAAGCGACCGACACGCCCTTGGCTTCGGCCTGGGCATAAACGTTCGCGGCCTCCTCCAAGGGAGCGGCAGCAAGCATCATGGCATCGGCAGCCATGGGAGCACTTTCCGCCATTCCGGCCCGGCCCATCCCGCCCGCAGCCTTTGCCTTCATGGGGTACGCACGCCGCGGCACCGGCGGCTGATACGGACGAATGAACCACGGATCCGCTTCCGGCATGTTCCCATTCCCGGTCACCCGCGCGGTGGAAAGGACCATGTCCACGTCGTCCCAATCCTCGCCTGTATTCTGGCGGACGATCCCGTACGAAACGAGTTCGACCTGTGACTTTTCAAAACTGGCGCGGGCATCATAAAGAGCGTTCCACGAGGCCCCGTTGACCCCGTAGGAAACTTCCAAGTCGAGATTCCCCTCCCGGGCAACTTCCACTTCCACGAGGATCGACCGTTTCACTTTCTGGCCAGGACCCGCGATCTGCTCCAGTTCGCGCCTCAGGGCTTCCAGCCTTTTTTGATTCTTCCGGATCGTGATATCGATCTCCTGCCTGCCATTTAAATTCTCCTTGAGCCTCAGGTTTAAAAAGACCCTTATGTCTTCAAGCTCCTGCGTGGTCGGCATCTTGGTCACAAGGTCTTCAGGGATCTTCTTGTCCGCAAAAAGCCGCACGGAATCCAAATACTTCTTCTCGTCGTCGAGAACTTGTTTTTCGTTGTCGCATTTCGCATTCTGGTCCTCCAACGCCTGGATCTCGTCCGTCAGCTGCTGGACCTTCTCGACCGGAACGTCCGCCGTGAATTCCCGCTTGAGTTGGGCACCGAGGATCTTGACTTCCGCAGTTCCCCGCCCTTTGACCCGCAGAGAATTCTCGTCGATCTCCGGAACGATCGCGGCAAAGACCACGCGCGTGTCCCCGGGTGTCACCGGAACCGTCGCAGAACGCGTGACAAAAGCGCTGGAGGCATACACGGTCACCTGGCTGATCCGCGAGGGCGCATTCACCTCCGAAGCGGACGCAGATCCCACGATCCCCAAAACCAACAGAAGAATCCCGGAAATCTTTTTCATAAATTCAGTCCCTTTCCAAAGCTCTAAAGTACGACTTTTGAAAAATACTCGCGAATGCGTTCCGCACGCCGGATGTCCCGTTCCGTCGCACTCAGTTCCTTACCCGCCATCTTCTGAAGATGCGCCGGCTGGATCAAAAGAAAAAGCTGGTTCAGGTCCGTATGCGTCACCTGTCCCTCAAGGACCTGCACGTCGACCCCGACCTGCACAAGGGAAAGCAGCTGGATCGCTTCCGACGACGAGATCATGCGCGCGGCCTTCAGGATCGCGAGCGCTCGCCAGATCTGGTCCTCCATCTTGTTCTTTTTTTTCTTCCGGAGGTAATCGCGCGATTCCCGCTCGTGAGCGATCACCTGACGGATCACGCCCTCAAGGTTGCTGATGATTTCGTCTTCCGGCTGGCCGAGCGTGATCTGGTTCGAGAACTGGAAAAAATTGCCGCTCGCCTGCGTCCCTTCCCCGTAAAGTCCCCGGACCGCCAGATTCAACTTCGAAAGAGCCTGCAACACTTTATGGACCTGCTTGGTCAGCACCAGACTCGGCAGATGCAACATGCACGACGCGCGGATGCCGGTCCCGACATTGGTCGGGCAAGCTGTCAGGTAGCCCATGTTGGCGTCGAATGCATAATCGAGCCGCTTTTCCAATTCGGTGTCGATCTCGTCCGCAATGCGCCAGGCTTCCACGAGATTCAACCCGGACTCGAAAACCTGGAGCCGGAGGTGATCCTCTTCGATCACCATCAAGCTTACCATTTCATCCGGAGTGATCGCGACCGCGCTTTTTCCTTCTTCGGTAATCAACTCGCGGCTTACCAGATGTCGCTCCAGGAGGAACTGCTTGTCGAGCTCCGTAAGCTTGTCTGAAGTGACGTAGTAGGCTTGCCTCAAAAAATTGCACTCTTTAACTGCTTGTTCGATCTCCTGGATCACTTCGGTCCTCTGCGCAGTCGTCAGGCGCGTCAGAAAAGGAAAGTTCGCGAGATTCCGCGCCAAACGCAGTCGGGAACTGATCACAATGTCACTTTCCGGACCGGTGGCATGAAGCCAACCAACCGGCTGTTCGAGAAAACGATCGATCTCTTTCACTTCTCTTTTTTTCCCTTCTTCAGTTTGTCTTCCATCTGCTTGATCTCGTCCCGCAAGCGGGCGGCCTCCTCGAACGCTTCCGATTCCACGCTCTTGCGGAGACGCTCCTGGAGCTTCCGCAGGTCATGAACGTTGCGCGCGCTCTTCGTGATCTTGGAAGGTTTTTTGCCGACGTGATACCCCGCGCGCTGGACCTGTTTGATCACCGCGGCAAGCGGCTTACGGAAAGTTTCGTAGCAATCGGCGCAACCGAGACGGCCGTTCTTGCCGAACTCTTCATAGGACATGCCGCAAGATTTGCAAACAAGCGGCGTTTTTTTTCCGGAAGGTTCAAGAAGATCCTCGAGGCCCGGCACGTTCGACAACAGGTCCCCGAAATTAAAATAGGTCTTGAACTCGGTCCCTTTTTCTTCCGCGCAGGATTCGCAGATGTGGACTTCGACCATCTGGCCGTTGGTGATCTCGGTCAGATGCACGGTCGCTTCCTTGGTGCCGCAGATATTGCAGATCATAGAAAAAAATCTCCCGTCCCAAAAGGGTTACAGCGTGTAGCAGACGCCATCCTTGTGGGTCAACTCGTGGAAATGCTTCAAGAGCAGCTTCGTGATCTTCCCGGGAATTCCGTCCCCGATGCCCCGGCCGTCGATCTTGACCACCGGAATGACCTCCGCCGCCGTGCCCGTCAGAAAAACCTCGTCCGCGTTGAAAAGGTCGTGCCGCGTGATCACCCTTTCCTCGGACGGCAGTTTGATCTTCTCCGCGATCTCAAGAATGGCCTGGCGCGTGATCCCTTTCAGAGAGCCTAAATAGGTGGGCGGGGTAAGAAGCACGAAATCCTTCAAGGCGCTCCCCTTGCCGGTCCTTTTGGCCATGAAAACATTGTCGCCCGTACACTCCGCAACGTAACCCTGATGATTGAGCATCAGGGCTTCCATGCAGCCGCCGTTCTTCGCCTCGATCTTCGCCATGATGTTGTTGAGGTAGTTCAGGCTCTTGATCGAAGGATTCACGGCCTCCGGAAGATTGCGGACGGTCGGCACCGTGATGATCTCAAGACCCTTCTGATAAAAGCTCTTGGGATAAAGAGAGATTTTGTCCGTGATGATAAAGACCGTGGCTTTTTTGCAGAGCCAGGGAGAAAGCCCCAGGTCCCCCACCCCGCGCGTCACGACGACGCGGATATAGGCATCGGTGAGTCGGTTCCGCTTGAGTGTTTCAATGATCGCGGCCTTCATCTCCTTCACTTCCATAGGAACCTTCAGCATGATCGTGTGCGCGGATTCCCAAAGCCGCTTGAGATGATCGTCCAGCTTGAAAATAAGCCCCTCGTACGCACGGATCCCTTCAAAAACCCCGTCCCCGTAAAGAAGTCCGTGATCGAAGATCGAGATCTTCGCCTCGCTCTTAGGGTACCACTTGCCGTCGATATAGATCTGTAATTCCATGAGGATCTCCTGTTAGCTTGAAATTTATAATATCTGTTTCGGGGAAGGACTCACTTCCGGGTGCGGCGTGAACCGCTGTCCCGGCACCAGAACGCCTTCGTGGAGCCGGTACGTACGCTCATGGCGCGACGCCATTTCTTCATCATGCGTCACAATCAGAAAGGCCTGCCCCTCCTGGGCGTTGAGTTCATGGATAAGCGCCATGATGGACGCCGCATTTTCGGCGTCGAGATTTCCGGTCGGCTCATCGCACAGAACCACCGCCGGATGGTTCACAAGCGCTCGCGCGACCGCGACCCGTTGCTGCTCCCCGCCGGAAAGTTCGGACGGAAAATGCGTCCGCCGGTTCCAAAGCCTCACCCGCTTGAGCACCTCTTTGACCCAGATCTTATTGGGCTTTCCGGCAATCAGCGTCGGCAGGAGCACGTTCTCATAGACCGTCAGCTCCGGCAGCAGGTGATAGAACTGGAAAACGTAGCCGATGTGGCGGCTCCGGATCTTCGCCAATTCTTTTTCCGACATCTCCGTCATGTCCTTGCCTTCAAAAAGGATCTTTCCCTGCGAAGGCCGGTCAAGGCCCCCCAAAAGATGGAGCAACGTCGATTTCCCGGAACCCGATTTTCCCGTGACAAAAACCATCTCTCCCTTGCGGATGATCAACTGGACGGAACGGAGGATCTCCAGAACCCCGACGGGGGTATCGTATTCTTTTTTGACATCAAAAGCGCTGAGCAAAGGGGCTTCGACGAGGTTACTCATAGCGGAGCGCCTCCACGGGGTTCAAGTTCGCCGCGCGGTGCGCCGGATAGAGCCCGGCAAAGACCGCCGCGATCAGCGCAAAGATCACGATGGTCGTCACGTCGGCCATATGCACTTCCGAAGGGATCCGGTCAAATAGATAGATGTCGCTCGGGAAAACCTCGAGGCCGGTGGTCTCTTTGAGAAAATCCGCCACGGGATTCAGGTTAAACGCCAGGAGAAGTCCGAGCGTCGCGCCCGACATGATCCCCCAGAAACCGATACTGAAGCCTTCAATCACAAAGATCTTGCGGATCCCCGCCCGCGTCGCGCCCAGCGCCCGAAGGATCCCGATATCTTTCGTTTTTTCCATCACCACCATCGTCAGGGTCGAAATGATATTGAAGGCCGCCACCATGATGATGAGCGCCAGCAGAATCGTCATCACGCTTTTTTCAACTTTCAGCGCCTGAAAAAAATTCTGGTTCATGTCGTACCAGGAGCGGAAAAAGTACTGGTTCGAAAAATCGCCCGCCAGGATCCATTTCCACTTCTCGGCCTCGTCCACGTTCTGGAACCGGAGGCTGATCCCCGTGACTTTATTGCCGAGCTGATAAACTTTTTGGGCCTGCTCGATATTGACGAGAGCAAGCGACGTGTCGAAATCGTTCATCCCCACGCGATAGACGCCGCGCACCAGATAGGACCAGCTCCGCACGTGCATCGGGAGCGGCACCAGCGGGTTCGGCTTCTCAGGGATCGGCGTAATCAGATTGATCACATCCCCGACCTCCACACCCAGAGAACGCGCAAGGTTCTCCCCGAGGAAAATGCTGCCGTAACGCGTCTCGACGCGTTTTTTAAAGAACCAGAAGACCCGCTTGCGCTCGACCTGCACGGAATCCTGAAAGTTGAGCGTCCCCGAGACCATATGCTTTTCAAAAATGCTCAGATCTTCGCTCGCGGGGTCCACGCCCTTCACGACGACACCGGTCGCGTTCTTGGTGCTGCGCAAAATGGCCTGCCCCTCCACGAAACGCGATATCGAAACAAGTCCCGGGATATTATGGCTGCGGATCGTGGCGAGATCCTTTTCGGAGTCCTGCATCCCGTCCGTCTTGTCGATGCGGAGATGCGGCTGAACGCCGACGATCTTATTCTTCAATTCGCGGTCGAACCCGCTCATGACGGCCAGCACCACGATCAAAGCCATCACGCCGATCGCCACGCCCCCCACGGAAATAAGAGAAATGAGGGAAATGAAACCGGTTTTGCGGCGCCGCGTCAGATGCCGTTTGGCGATAAAAAATTCGAACCCCATAATGTCAGCCCTCCTCTCCGGTTCCCGCGTCGTTCTCCGCCGCTTTCTTTTCCGGCCTTAACTGCGGGAACAGGATCACATCGCGAATCGAATTCTGGTTCGTGAGAAGCATGATCAAACGGTCGATCCCGATCCCCAGTCCGCCCGCGGGCGGCATGGCAAATTCCAAAGCCGTCAAAAAATCCTCGTCGAGCTCCTTGTGCTCTCCGATAAGCTCCTTTTGTTCCGTAAGCCGCTGCCGCTGGATGACCGGGTCATTGAGCTCAGAAAAGGCATTGGCGATCTCCATCTTCGCTATAAACAGCTCAAAGCGGTACACCAGTTCCGGGTCCTCGGCCTTCGCCTTGGCAAGCGGCGTCATGACAGTCGGATAATCGACCACAAAACACGGTTCCCAAAGGTCTTTTTCGACCTTTTCCCCGAAGATCTCATTGAGCACATCGATGTCGTCCATCTCCTTCGAAACTTCCACTTGAAGTTGCTTCGCGGCTTCGCGCACGTCGCCCTTCCGGAGGTCCATGCCCGTCGCCTCCTGCAGCGCGCCATAAAAAGTGCCGCGTTTCCAGGGCCTCTTAAAATTCAACGTTTTGTCCCCGTACGGAATCTCTTCTTTGCCGTAAAGCATGACCACAAGGTGATGGACCATGGCTTCCGTGATGTCCATCATGTCCGTGTAATCCGCGTACGCCTGATAAAGTTCGAGCATCGTGAACTCCGGGTTGTGCCGGATCGAGAGCCCCTCGTTGCGGAAGTTGCGGTTGATCTCAAAAACCTTCTCGAACCCGCCCACGAGAAGCCGCTTCAAATAAAGCTCCGGCGCCACACGGAGGAAAAGGTCCGCGTGAAGGGCATGGTGATGTGTGACAAAAGGCTTGGCCCGGGCGCCGCCGGCGATCGACTGCATCATGGGAGTTTCCACTTCCATGAAACCCTGCCCGTCCAGATACGCGCGGATCTCGCGGATGATCCGGCTGCGCGCGCGAAAAGTCGCCCGTACATCATCGTTGGAGATCAGGTCCACATAGCGCTGGCGGTAACGGGTTTCCACATCCTTCAGTCCGTGCCATTTTTCCGGCAAGGTGCGGACGATCTTGGAAAGCCGCTCGAACTTCTCGATCTTGATGGTATGCTCCCCCATTTTGGAAGTGAAGAGCTCGCCCTCAAGCCCGATGATATCACCGAGTGAAAGGTCCCTGAAGGTTTTGTAGCCCTCTTCTCCGAGAATATCTTTTTTGGCGTAAAGCTGCATCCGGCCGGACCCGTCCTTCAGATCGCAGAACGTGCTCTTTCCCATTTCCCGGCGCGTCATGACACGGCCCGCCACGCGGACCTTGCGCCCTTCCTGAAAATTGGCCCGGATCTCCTCCAGGGAATCCTTCGGGAGGAACCTTTGCCCGTAATCCGAAATGCTCATTTGATTTTTTCCTTGTGGAAACCCACGGGGTCGCTTCTTTATGAAAGCTCCCCCTCCGCACCCGTTTCTACTAAAACATTTATTGATTACGAGTGCTACCCTGCCTCCCTATAAACTCTAATAATAGGCTGGGCTGGGTGAGTGGTCGCAAACCCTCGACCTCTCATGATTTAAGACGATTTGCGCGGCTATTATATGTTAGTTTCCATGCGGGGTCAATCAACGAGGCACTCGGGTATGGGGTCAATCAATATAAGGCCTCTCAGATCTTCCCCAACGCACCTCCGCGGCTCCCTTTGCGACATATAGCACCACCGGTAAGAACGCCTTTTTCTGGAATGAAATTGCATCGCGGTCTATACTACGGGCCGCGGTGCTCCTCTCAATAAGATCATTGTCCAGCGCTGCGAACCATCAGATCGATTTTGCATACCCAAACACAGATCAAGGCTTCCGGGAGAATCTCTCAGCGGTGAAACAATGACGGGAAGAGATCACAGGGCATGAAGGTCCTTTTCATCTATTCGTTATTTGACACCCAATCCCTGTCCAAACCTCTGTGGTCCTGGTCAAGCATCCAGTTTGGAATTTCCTACATTTCGTCCGCGTTAAAGACCGACGGTCACCAGACCCAATTGGTCGTATTAGGAAGCAATAATCGCTGGCGAGACAACCTCCAAACCTTGAACACCTCTATGGAAGCGTTCTCCCCACGACTTATTTGCCTTACCGCAGTGGCCTCCGAATATCCCTTCATCAAAGAAATCACGACTGAGATCAAAAACCGGTGGCCCGATAAATACGTCATCATTGGCGGAATCCACGCCACCTTGAATCCTTCGGAGGCGATCAGCGACCCTTTTGATGCCGTTTGCGTGGGAGAAGGCGAATATCCCCTTCTTGAACTGTGTCGCCAAATCGAAACCGGCGTCGTCCCTCACGGGATTGCAAACCTGTGGTTAAAATCTCGGGACGGAAATATCGAAAAAAACCCTCCGCGACCCTTCCTTCAGGACATTGACAGTCTGCCTTTTCCGGACAGATCCCTGTGGACGCCCTGGATCAAGGAAGAGCCCGGTGAGGAAATGGCCGTATTGCTCGGCCGGGGCTGTCCTTACGATTGTACGTATTGCTGCAATCACGCCCTCAGAAAAATCGCTTCGGGGAAATACGTGCGCTTCCGTTCCCCGGAAAATATCATCAAAGAGATCTCTTTGATACATGCCACGTACCCCGCCCGATCAAGGATCTATTTCGAAGTGGAATCCATCAACTCGGACAAATCCTGGATGATGGCTTTCTGTAAACAAATCGAGGCGTTTAACGCTACGATCAACAACGCCATTGCCTACGGATGCAATTTCCGGATCTCCCCGCAGTCCCTGGACGAAGAAATATTCCTTGCCCTCAAAAAAGCGAACTTTTACAGGATCAATTTCGGCATTGAGTCGGGCAGCGAGCGCGTTCGCAGGGAAATACTCAAGCGGAACTATTCGAACAAAGATGTCTTGGAGACCGCGTCCGGGGCACGTAAAGCCGGCCTCAAGTTCTGCGTGTTCAATATGATCGGCCTTCCCGGAGAGACCTACGCGGAACA
>CAIJDY010000203.1 GCA_903819565.1 Candidatus Omnitrophota bacterium
ACGAGAAGGCTTACGATATCGATCGATATATGGGCGATCCTCACGACAGGCACTTCGTCGGGCAGGCCTTTATTTTTGAAGATCTCGTCAAATTCCTGGCGCGCCAGGATCGCCGTATCCTGTGAATAAAAAAGCGCCACGATCCGTTCCGCCAGCCGCGCCTTCATTTCCCGGGGGTGTAGATCCCCTTTTTTCAGGCTTTCGAGAAGCGCCGCGACATCCGCCTGGGGCATGGCCGCCACATAACGGTAGTAACGTTCCATCATCCCGTCCGAAAGCGACATGATCTTGCCGAACATTTCGCGCGGCGTGTCCTGGAGCGCAATATGATTATTCAAACTTTTCGACATCTTCTGGACGCCGTCCGTTCCTTCGATGAGCGGCAGCGTCATCACGGCCTGCGGCTCCTGCCCGTCCAGCTTCTGAAGCTCGCGTCCCACCAAGAGGTTGAACATCTGGTCCGTCCCGCCAATCTCGAGGTCCGCGCGAACGATTACGGAATCGTGCCCCTGAAGCAGCGGGTACAAAAATTCCACGAGAGCGATCGGCTGGCCGGCCTTGTACCGTTTGCTGAAGTCGTCGCGTTCCAGGATCCGCGCGACCGTGTACTGCCCCGTGAGTTTTAAAAAATCTTCGGGACGCATCCTGCCGAGCCATTCGGAATTATACCGGACCTCAGTTCTTTTCTTGTCCAAGATGCGGAAAACCTGTTCCTGATAGGTCTTGGCGTTCAGCTTTACCTGGGCTTCCGAAAGCATGGGCCGCGTCTCGGATTTTCCGGAAGGGTCTCCGATCCGAGCAGTAAAGTCCCCGATAATGAAAACCACGAGATGTCCCAAGTCCTGCAACTGCCGCAACTTGCGAAGAGGAACGGTGTGTCCGAGATGAAGGTCCGGCGACGAAGGGTCCGCACCATATTTGATCCGGAGGGGAATATTTTTTTGGGCGGAGGCTTCGAGCTTTATGGCGAGTTCTTTTTCGGAAATAAGATCAACGGTGTTTTCCTTGAAGACTTCGAGCTGTTCCTGGACAGACTTGAACATTTTTCGATGCTGCCTTCTGTTTGACTTTACGGGCTGATAATATGAATTTTTAAACGGTACTAAGTCTCAATTTGACAAGGGGTTAGCACTCGGGGGTATTGTAACCAGTAAAGCGGAAAGTTAAAAGTAAAAAACTCGGACGCCGACAGCAGAAACGCGGTGTTAGGCCATCGTCGCGATGCGGGCCTGCGCCACGAATTCCTGAGCAAGCTTCGCGATCTGGGTGATCACAAAAGAATTGCCCCACTTTCCTTGGGCGCTCACGCCCGGAAGATTGTCCGCCATGAACTTGCCGAGAAGCCCGGCTCTGACGTTCGCATCGGGAACGTTACGGATGAGATCGGCCGCGGATTTGAGAACGATCGCAAGAACAGAAGCCACCATGAGGTCCTTGGACCCGACGTTCTCACCAAACGCGAAATGGATCCCCTCCGAAAGCTGTGGCAACATTCCGACGCCCAGATGGAGCGATGCGATCCCGCCCTGGGTCGTAGCCGCGAGCTCATTAATGACCTGCGCTTCACTCTTGCCCGCAACCGGCTCGATCACCTGGAGGATTTTCCCTTCCTTGAGAAACTTCAGCAACGTGCCACGCTCAACGATTTCAAATCCGGTAAGGCTTGAGTCCTTGTTGACCAAAGAAAGCTCTATCCGCTTTAAAAGGTCCGGTGAACCCAATGTCAAAAGGACCGGCGGTTCGTTCTGATCGGCGAAAACGGCATACGCCTTCAGGAGATAGAAAAGGGCTCGAGGATTTTCACCCATAAGCCGGGACAAAGCGTCCTGCCCGAGGAAAACCTTGCCGCCCAGATTCGCGACAGCCGGCGTTGCCGCTTTTGCAACGGACAACCCCCGACCAATCGTTTCCGGGATCGAAAGGGACGCTTCCGGAGAGAATAACTCCCCCAGGGCGTTGGATTCCGGCAGCTCCGCCGCTACGCCATCGACCGTGATACCGGTCGCGCGCCGGAGCGTCTCAAGAACGGCATCGCGGCCGCCCGCAATTCCAGCCAGGCCAAGAAGTTGCGCCGGAAGAATGCTGAAATAAAAATATTTGATCAGCGTGATCTTCTCGGGAGTCAACATATCTTGAAAATCCGAAGTCCTCGATTCGGAACGGGCGGAAAACCGCGTGCTCTCAAACTCATCGATCCGACTTTTCACCCACTGAGCGTTCGCGAGGATCCGGTTGTCCTCCAGGGGATAAGCGACCAGAGAGTCTACGATCTTGCGGATGTAGAATGCTTTTCCAAGCTCCTCAAATTTCAAATGCTCCATGTAGGAAGCGACCACCGAGGCCGCCCCGCCACCGTCCGGAGTTTCCTGCTCTTCCAGGCTCTTGATCACATTCTGCAAAACGCCTTTTTTAATATGAAGCCAGTCGCCTTCCTTCATCGTCAGATCCAGTTTCAGCCCCGGAGGACCCTGAAAAACCGTCCCGCTGTCGACAACAACGTGATTCTGTCCGCCAAGACGCAAGCTGACGGTGGCGCCGTCGATCACCACGTGGGGTTCGACAAAAAAATCCACTCCTTGGCGGAAATCGCCTGGGAGGATGTCCAACTCGCCGCCGTTTTTTATCTCAAACCCGCGTCCCATGAGAACGCTGGCCCCTTGCGTCCTCAGATCCTCCAAAAGCCATTTGGCATTTTCCGTATTGCGGATCCTCAAGGCGCCTTCCTGGGTACGGATTGTCGAGATCGCCGTCGTCATAAGATTGCCTGCTTCATCGATCGTGATACGGATATTTTCCAGCCGGAGATGGTCCGTGTTCCAAAATCCGCGCGCCTTAAGTTGATCAAGGTAACGCCCGCCGCTCAAGTCAACCCTTTGGGCCGGCTGCGCTGTGTTCTGACGCCCGAACCGGTTAATGATCTCAACGTCTCCGATAAACTCCGCGTTGTGGAGGGTCACGCGTCCCTCGATCTTCAGCGAGGTCATCTGACGGACACGCGAAAATCCCAGGGAATCCAGCCAATGTTGTGCTTCGACCCAGAATTTGGAATCGGCTGTTTTCCCGTCCTTTTCATAAGGATCGGTCAGATCGAATCCGGGAGG
>CAIJDY010000204.1 GCA_903819565.1 Candidatus Omnitrophota bacterium
GGTAACCAACTGCGCGAGAATGATCCGCGCCTCCGGCATCCCGACGAACTCGACGGCCGTGAAACCGCTCGCCGCAAGGATCAGGGCCTGAGGGTCCGCATTGCCGATATCTTCGCTCGCGAAGATCAAAAGGCGGCGGACGATGAATCGCGGCTCTTCGCCGGCATAAAGCATTTTCGCGAGCCAGTAGATCGCCGCGTCGACATCCGAGCCGCGAAGGCTTTTGATGAACGCGCTGATCGTGTCGTAGTGAAAATCCTCGTCCCAATCATAATGAACGATCTTTTTTTGGCAGGATTCCTCCGCGACCGCCGTCGTGAAATGAATGACGCCGTTCCCGTCCGGCGGCGTCGTCAGAACGCCCACCTCAAGCGCGTTGAGGGACCGGCGCGCGTCCCCGGACGCCTGACGGGCGATATGCGCGAGCGCCGCGGGATCCGCAAGAACTTTCAGATTCCCGAAGCCGCGCGGCTTGTCCTCAAGGGCGCGCTTCATTAATTGCAGCAGCTCTGGATCTTCCACCGGCTTCAATTCACAAACGAGCGAACGCGAGAGCAGCGGACCGCGGATCGCGAACGAAGGGTTCTGCGTCGTCGCGCCAACCAGAATGATCACACCCGTTTCGACGTCCGGCATCAGAATGTCCTGCTGGGCCTTGTTAAAGCGGTGGATCTCGTCGATGAAAAGCACCGTCTTCCGCAGGGAATGCTTGCGGAGCTTCCGCGCATCATCCTGGATCTTGCGCATTTCCGCGACATTGCTCAACACCGCGTTGATGGACACATAGCGCGCAGAGGTCATCTTGGCAACGACCAGCGCGAGCGTGGTCTTCCCGATCCCCGGAGGGCCGTAAAGAATGAGCGAATTCAGCCTGTCGGACTCGAGCGTCCGCCGCAGCAGCTTCCCTTTCCCGAGCAGATGATCCTGCCCCAGGATCTCATCGAGCGAGGACGGCCGCATCCTGACGGCCAGAGGAGCGTCGGCGGGAACCTGAAAGAGGTCTTCGACTTCGGATTGGCTGAATAACTCATCAGAGGGTGTCATGAGAACCTCGGCGACCGAAAATGTCCGGCATCGAACGCGCCCCGCTTGTTGTTAGGCGAATTATGATTGAAAGGAGGCCTGATATTTTTGGACCAAAGTCTGCGCGATTTTTTCGTGCAGCTGCTGGACATCCTCGGAAACAAGCGTCCGCTCGGGCGATTGATACACGACGCGGAAGGCGAGGTTCTTGCAGCCCTCGGGAACGCGCTTTCCGCGGAACAGGTCGAAAAGCGCGACCTCACGGATCAATCCCTGCCCCATTCCCTGGATCTCCCGCATCAGGTCCCCGCTTTTCACGGCCTCCTTCACCACCAGTGACAGATCGCGTTCGATCGCGGGATACCGCGGCCATTCCTTGAAGGTCGGCGTCCGGCAGGCGTGCTGCACGAGATTTTCCAGCGAAATCTCGGCATAATACACCGGTTCTTTGAGGTCCCATTTCTTGAGAAGATCGCCGGAAACCTCCCCCAAAAAGGCGAGCGGCGTCTGCCATAGCCGGATCGCTTCGGCGCTTTGTCCCGCGAAATAGCTTTTTTCAATCTTCGCGACACAGAGCTCCTGGCACCCCGCGCTCGCGAGGATCGCCTCAACATAACCTTTGAGATCGTAAAAAGTCACGGCCCGCGCCGCATCGAGCCAGGTCTGCGCCGCTTTCTTGCCGTAAAGCGCGATCGCGCAGGTGCGCTCTTCCACCGGATGCTTGGAAGCGGGCGGCGCTCCGTAAATATTCGCGATCTCGAAGATCTGGATGGAATCCGCGCCGGCGTTCACGTTCTTCTTGATCACGTTCAGGAGGCTCGTCACGAGCGTCGGCCGCATCCAGTGAAGGCCGTGCTGCAGCGGGTTCACGATCTGAACGGCTTGTTGCAGATCTTGTTTAGGATCAAGCCCGTCCTCGGAAACAAGGCTGAAGGTCACGGTCTCCGAGAGCCCGGCCCCGCTCAGGAAATACCGGACCTTGCGCTCCAGCGAAAGCCGCGGATTTTCGCTCACCGAAAACGGCGGACGCGCCGGCAGCGTTTCCGGGATATTTTCAAAACCGTAGATCCTCGCGATCTCTTCCACGAGGTCAATGGCCCGGGTGAGATCGGGCCGGTATGACGGAATGCCGACGGTCCAACTACCTCCCCGCTCCCTATTGGAAACGGCGGGCGCTTCTGAGCCGTGCTGCTTGACCTGAAGCCCTAGGCGCGTCAGGATCAGCGCGATCTGGCTGGGCTTCACTTCCACACCCAGGACCTGTGTGACATCTTCAGACCGCAGATGAATGGTTTTCACTTCCAACTGGGGCTTCTCGCCCGCCTTGATAACCGCGCTGATGTGGCGGGGCTTTCCGTACTTCTGGATCAGCGAGACGGCGCGGCTCCGGCCCACATCGACGGCCTCGGGGTCCACGCGGCGCTCAAAACGGTAAGAGGATTCTGACGAAAGCTGGTGGGCGCGCGAGGTCTTGCGGATGCGCCCGGGATTAAAGAAAGCGGACTCCAGGAACACATTCCGCGTCCGCTCGTTGATCTCGGAATCTTTTCCGCCCATCACACCGGCCAACGCCACGGCCCGCTCGCTGTCAGCGATTACAAGATCATCGGCCTTCAGCTCGATCTGGGCACCGTTGATCACGGTGAATTTTTCTCCCTGCTTGGGTTTGCGGACCAGGATCTCTTTGCCCTGGATCAGGTCCGCGTCAAACGCGTGGAGCGGCTGGCCGACCTCCAGAAGGACGTAGTTCGTGATATCCACAACGAGATTGATGCTGCGGATCCCGCAGGCCAGGAGACGGTTCACGATAAAATCCGGTGTCTTGTTCTCGGTGATGCCTTCGATCAGCACGCCCGTGTAATAAGGACACCCCGCCGCGTCCTTGATGTGGATCTTCCAGCCCGGAGGCGGCGTCCGTCCGGTGTCCGGGTCGACCACGGGATTCTTCAAGGAAATATTCTCGACCGCCGCGATCTCGCGCGCCACGCCCCAATGGGAAAGCCAATCGGGACGGTTGGACGTGATCTCGATCTCGAAAAGCGTATCCGCCGGCTGCGTCAGCGCCTCGCATTTTTTGACCTCAAGGCCCGCGAGCGTGAGCCGCTCCGCGATCCGCGCGAACGGCGGCGCGAGCGTCACAAAATCCTTTAACCAGTTCGTGCTAATTTTCATCAGACTAACCCTTTGAAATTACAGGAGACAAGCATTAGCTGACTGCCTGTCACCTGGTTCTTAAAATTGTCTCAGGAACCGCAGATCGTTCTCGTAAAAATGCCGAATGTCATTGATGCCGTGGCAAAGCATGGCGATGCGCTCGACGCCGAGGCCGAACGCAAACCCTTTCGTGACGGCCTTATCATAGCCGACCTCCTGAAAAACATTCGGGTCCACGCTGCCGGCCCCGAGGATCTCCAGCCAGCCTTTTCCCCACTGGATATCCACTTCCACGCTGGGTTCGGTGAACGGAAAGAAATGAGGGCGGAAACGGATCTTGGTCTGGGCGCCGAAAAGTTCGCGCAGGAAGAGATGCAGCACGCCTTTGAGGTCGCTGAACGTCACGCTTCCGTCCACCATCAATCCCTCGATCTGATGGAACATGAAAGAATGGCTGGCATCCACGGTGTCCGGCCGGTAGACGCGCCCGGGGGCGATGATCCTGAGCGGGGGCTTGCGGTCCTTCATCACGCGGATCTGAACGGTGGAAGTCTGCGAACGCAGCAACTGTCCCTGGGGCGTGTAAAAAGTATCGAAGGCGTCGCGCGACGGATGGTCGAGCGGGATATTGAGTGCTGTAAAATTATGGAACTCGGTCTCGATCTCGGGCCCTTCCACGATCTCGAAGCCCATGCGGTTGAAGATCGCGCTGATCTCCTGGATGGTCTGTTGGAGGATGTGAATGCTGCCCTTGGGCGGTTGGACACCCGGCAAGGTCTCGTCGAACGTCTCCCGGAAGGCGTTCGCCTGCGGGACGTTCCCCTTCCCCTTTTCGACCGCTTCCTCGAGCCACTGCTTCAGACGGTTGAGTTCCGCGCCTACGGATTTTTTTTCTTCCGCGGAAACAGTTCCCAGTTGCTTGAAGAGCTCGGTCAGCTTCCCTTTTTTTCCGAGATACGCAACGCGGAAGGATTCAATTGTCTCGAAAGAGTCGGCGCGGGCAAGCTCCTCCTTCGCTTCATTTTCAAGCCGGCTGATCTGATCCTTCATGGTGGTCACTCCGAAGCCCATCCTCCAGTCCCGTCTGTCCGGGACCGATCCGGGAAGTCAAGGACTGTACTTGCGCCGCGCGCACTGCCGCAGGAACAGGGCGGTGTGCTCAGGCCTTTTTGACGAACTTAACGATCTCCTGGAAAGTCTTTTCATCACGGGCCGCGATCTCCGCGAGAGATTTGCGGTTCAGCGTGATGTGCGCCTTTTTCAGGGCATCGATAAGCCGGGAATAAGTCGTCCCGTTGGCGCGGCAAGCCGCGTTGATGCGGGCGTTCCAGAGCGTCCGGAAATGGCGTTTGCGCTGCTTGCGGTCCCGCGTGGCAAATGCCATCGCGCGCGCGATGGTCTCTTTGGCCGTCCGCAAAAGGCTGCCGCGTCCGCCAACAAATCCTTTGGCGCGCTTGAAGATCTTGTTCTTTCGTTTACGTGTCGAGACTGCGTGTGTGGTTCTTGGCATGGATAACTCCTTTTTAGATGAATGCGGCCGTCAACCTGTTAACGGTCGTACGGCATGCACCGCTTGATCGCGTTGCGATGCATGGGCTCGACTGAG
This sequence comes from Candidatus Omnitrophota bacterium, assembly GCA_903819565.1. Lineage (GTDB taxonomy): Bacteria > Omnitrophota > Omnitrophia > Omnitrophales > Aquincolibacteriaceae > Pegaeibacterium. Next base: position 4,784 of record CAIJDY010000204.1, read on the forward strand.
AGCATCCGCCGGGATTGACGCTTGCTCTTCGGTGTCCGGTCGGTCATCATATGGCGCCGCTTGGACCGCGGAGCCAGTACTTTCCCGCTGTTGGTGATCCGGTACCGCTTCTTCATAGCTTTTTTCGTTTTCAGCTTTGGCATTTTTCTTTCCTCATTCTGTCTTCTGCGGCGGCGGGTTTCCGCTCGCCGGTTCATTGGATGAAGCCTCTTTTTTCTTCACGGGCGCTCCCTTGGTCAGGTAGACCTGGATCGCCTTTCCTTCCAGCCCGTCATTACGCTCCACTACCGCGATGTCCGCAAGGTCCTGGATAAAGCGGTCCACAAGCTGCCGCCCGGTATTCACATAAACAATCTCGCGGCCCCGGAAAAACACCACCAGCTTCACCTTGTCACCCCGCTCGATGAAACGGCGCGCATTGCGGAGCTTGGTCTGGTAATCGTGATCATCGATCTTGGTGGTCATCTTGACCTCCTTGATGTCGATAACTTTCTGCTTCTTGCGGGATTCCTTTTCCTTTTTGCCGAGCGTGTAAAGGTATTTCCCGAGATCCATGATGCGGCATACCGGCGGCGTCGTGGCGGCCGCGACTTCGACAAGGTCCAAGCCCGCCTCCTGGGCGCGCTGCAAACCTTCCTGCGGCGTCACGATGCCGAACTGTTCTCCCGCAGCCCCGATCAAACGGATCTGCGCCGAGCGGATACGCTCATTTGCCCGAACTTTTTGTGGACTGAGTGCCAATGATCCTCCTTATTGGGTTGTGTTAAATTTTTTGAGCGGTCTCTTGCTTAATCCTTTGGATCATGGCCTCCGGATCCTGAACCCCCAGGTCCTGGCGCCCGCGCATGCGCACAGCAACCTGTCCCGCTTCCATTTCCTTGTCCCCCACGACAAAAACATAAGGGACTTTCATCATTTCGGCTTCTCGAATCTTGTAGCCGATCTTTTCGGCCCGCAGGTCCACATCGGCACGGATCCCTTCCCTCTTAAGTCTCTCGATCAAGGTGCCCGCATACGCGCTGTGACGTTCCGCGATCGTCAGCACACGCACCTGCTCGGGCGAAAGCCAAAGCGGAAAAACCCCCGCGTAATGCTCAATCAGTATACCGATAAAACGTTCCATGCTCCCGAAGATCGCGCGATGCAGCATGATCACGCGGTGATCACGGCCGTCCTCGCCGACATAGTTCAGGTCGAATCGCTCCGGCAAACTCATATCCAGTTGGATCGTCCCGCACTGGAGCGTCCGCCCGATCGCGTCTTTCAGGTGAAAGTCGATCTTCGGTCCGTAAAAAGCCCCGTCGCCCTCGTTGACCTTATAGGGCATTTTGATCTCTTCAAGGGCATTCCGAAGCCCTTCGGTCGCGATCTTCCACTGCTCGTCCGTTCCCAGAGACTTGGGCGGACGCGTCGAAAGCTCCACATGATAATCAAAATTGAAAGTTTTGTATACCTCATCCGTAAAACGGATGATCTCCACAACGCTTGCCTGCAAGGCCTCGGGCGTCGAAAAAACATGCGCGTCATCCTGCGTGAACCCGCGCACGCGGAAAAGCCCGGCTAAAACGCCGGAACGCTCATAACGGTGGACCTTTCCGAACTCCGCCACTTTCAGCGGCAACTCGCGGTAGGAATGCTTGTCCTCCTTGTACATCAGCATCCCCCCCGGACAGTTCATGGGCTTCAGAGCGTAAACTTCCTCTTCCCGCTCGAGGAAGAACATATTCTCGCGATAATTGTCCCAGTGCCCAGACGTCCGCCAAAGTTTGTCCCGCAAGATCGTCGGGGTCTCGACTTCGACGTAGCCATACGCGGAAAGCTTCTCCCGCATGAACGCGATCAAAAGATTTTTAAGGATCAGCCCCTTGGGTTTCCAGAACGGAAGGCCCGGACCTTCCTCATGAAAGCTGAACAGTCCGAGCTGTTTGCCGACCTTGCGGTGGTCGCGCTTCTGGGCTTCCTCCCGCTGGGTCACGTACGCGTCCAGCTCCATTTGCGACAGGAACGCCGTGCCGTAGATGCGCTGCAGCATCGGATTTTTTTCATTGCCCCGCCAGTAAGCCCCGGCCACGGACAGCAATTTGAAGGCCTTCAGCTCCTGGGTATTCGCGATATGCCCGCCTTCGCAGAGATCCGTGAAAGGTCCGTTCTGGACAAAATTCACGGTGTCGCCGGCGATGCCGTCAATGATCTCGAGCTTATACGGCTCCTGCTTTTCCTGAAAGATCTGCCGCGCCTCCTTCTTGGGAACGGACCACTGCTTGAACGCCTGACGTTCATTGACGATCTCGCGCATCCGCTTTTCGATCTTCGGAAGGTCCTCGTCCTGGAACGCCGTCTTCGAATCAAAGTCGTAGTAAAATCCCTCATCGATCACAGGCCCGATCGCAAGCTTGGTACCCGGGAAAAGATCGAGAACGGATTGGGCAAGAATGTGCGACGCGGAATGCCGCAGCCGGTAGAGAGGTTCGTAATTCTTATCGTCTGACATGCTGTTTCATTTTAATGAGATCCCCTCCGGCGCTTCCCAGCGCCCTCAGGGTGGGACGATAAAACCGTCCCTCAATTAAATTCCTCCATCACGGTTATCAAATGATTACGCGGCTGTGTGGCGGAAACCCCATTATTCTGCCGTCGACAGAATGAATGGCTTGGAAATAAGTTACCAAAATAGGGCGCCTTGTTGCCTGTCTGTCAATCGGTCCGTATTGTACAATCGGACTCCTGAACTCGCAACTCTTTTCCTAACCCCTTTGCCTCTTTTGAATTAAGTGAACAGCGTCAAGAAGAAATAGCTCGCAGGGAGACGGAAATAATAGCTGCTGTGAAATCTTTTCACATCGCCATGTGTCATTATTAGACAATGGCATAGCTGAAATTTTCTAATAAACGCTCAATTCATTTAATAGCAACAAGTTGCGAATCGTGTAAAGTGGCATAAATTTTGTAGCCTACAGTGATAGGTAGATGTGAACACCATTCTGAAAAATAGGAGGAATTCACCATGAATGCGCTAACACGACAAGGTCACCGATGGCACGATCCTTTCGATCTTCTCAATGATCTTCAGGACGACTTCGGGCGGCTGTTTTCCCCGACACTTCGCACAAACGGTGCGAACGGGGGCCGGCTACTCACCCCCTCGCTGGAAATTCACGAGGAGGAGAACCAGTTCACCATGAGCATCGATGTTCCCGGCATTGACCGCAAGAACATCGACATCTCGGTCACCGGCAACACACTGATCGTCAAGGGCGAACGCAGCGAGGACGTCAAAAAGAAAGAGAAGGGATCTTTTTATTCCGAGCGCAGCTACGGCAGCTTCCAGCGCTCGATCCAGCTCCCTTCGGAGGTCGAAAGCGAAAAGATCGCCGCCAATTACAAAGACGGCGTTCTCGAATTGGTCATTCCGAAATCGGAAAAAGCCAAACCCAAACAGATCAAAGTGGACGTTAAGTAAAGACCGGAACGCGTTCCTCTGCCGGACATCCTTCCGGTAGAGGACGCCCCATCAGAAAGGAGCCTGTAATGTCAGAACTTACATCGGGCACGGAAAAGAAGAAGCTCCGAACATTGCACATCATCATTGCCGTTCTCGCCGTCGCATCACTCGCACAGGCCGCAGCGCTCGTTATCCAGCATCAGCGGCACGCGGTCGCCGCGAATGTTTTGCCCGCCAGAACCACCGCCGTCGTAGCACGGGGCATTCCCCCCGCGGCGCCGCTATTATTTGCGGACCCCCGCGCGGAAGATCCCTTTGAGGAATTCGACGCTGTGTCTCGCCGGATGAGCAACATGATGCGCCGGGCGTTCATGTCGAGCGCCCCTCTCATGCGCTCCTTGGGCGCGACCGGCGGGTTTGATTTCACGCCTGCCGTGGACCTGGAAGAAACGGAAAACGCCTACATTCTGCGCGGCGATCTCCCCGGCCTGGATAAAGACAAGATCAGCGTCACGGTCAAAAATAATATCCTGACTCTGGAGGGCATGCGCGAAACGACGAATGAGTCCCAGGATTCGAAGAAAGGCTATTACTCGCAGGAACGAAGCTATGGGTCGTTTTCAAGAAGTCTGAGCTTGCCGGGGCCGGTCGATGAAACAAAGGTCAACGCGGAGTACAAGAACGGCGTCCTGACCGTCAGTTTGCCGAAAATAAAAAACGGCCAAGCCGTACAGAAGGTTGCGATCCGATAATTATCAATAATCGAACGCCTGGGGCTTCCGTCCCCCGGGCGTTTTCCTCAGAGCGCATCCCCCACCCCACTGGACCCGGGCGCTTCCACAGACCTTCTCCACTGAATTCATTGCGACATTACTGATATTCGGTTTACACTACAACCGGATTCGTTGAGGACCACCCTAAATCCAGGAGCGCAGCAGCCGTCCAAAGCACTTCGAGCGGGATCCGGAGCATGAAAAAACTGTCACGACTGATCATCGGAATTTTCGTTCTAAGCGGCTGCGCATCGGCTAACCTGCGCGAGACGCCGCCCGAGGACGCCTTTTCCATCGCCGAATATTCAAGCATCAAGCTGGACGAAGGGACCTACCGGATCGTCTTTTTCGGGAAGAGCGTGACAGCGAACGCAACATCGGCGGATTTTGCCAGGCTGCAGAGCGCCGCGATCGCAACGAAGAATGGATACAAGTATTTCATGATCAGCAAATATTTTGTAACATCGCCGGGAGTGACCGGAACCGCGCCGGACAACACCCCTGCTTCAAGCGACCTTCCGATGAACACCCTTATCGTCCAATGCTTTAATGACCGCCCTGCTGATGCCCGATCGGCTGTTTACGATGCCTCGGAAATATCTAAAAGGATCCGCGCGCAATACAAGCTATAACCGTTCTTCTGGTATCGCCCAAATACCCTCACTTTTCGGGCCCTGGAATTCTAGCCGCGGTGTGAATCTCCATTGGTAGAAATTTGGCGCCGTTGTCTTACGACCCGGTTTCCAAAGTCCCCCTTTCAAACCGTACGTGCCCTATTCGAGGCATACGGCTTACCGAGAATTGTTCATCTTCAGGCTTTCGCATAAGCTCCTCCAGGATA
>CAIJDY010000205.1 GCA_903819565.1 Candidatus Omnitrophota bacterium
AGAACCCATGTCCAAGTACGCGGTCAAAAAGATCGGGATCATCGAGCGTTACCAGGAATATCTTCCTGTCACCGAACAAACGCCGATCATTTCGCTGAACGAAGGCAACACGCCGCTTATTCTGGCGGAGGCGCTGCCTCTTGAGCTCGGGCTCACGAACATCCGGATCTATTACAAGTTCGAGGGGCTGAATCCCACGGGCTCCTTCAAAGACCGCGGCATGACCATGGCGATCTCGAAGGCGGTGGAGGCGGGTTCGAAGGCCGTAATGTGCGCTTCGACCGGGAACACTTCCGCATCCGCGGCCGCTTACGCGTGCCGGTGTGGTCTGAAATGTTTTGTGCTGATCCCGGAAGGCAAGATCGCCAAAGGGAAACTCCTGCAGGCGTACCGCTACGGCGCGAAGGTGATCATGGTCGAAGGGAATTTCGACGAGGCGCTCGAGCTCGTCAAGGAAATGACCCGGGACGGCAAGATCACGCTGGTCAATTCCATCAATCCGTTCCGCATCGAAGGACAAAAGACCGGGGCGTTCGAGGTCGTCGACGATCTTGGCGACGCGCCCGAATATCACGCGATCCCGGTCGGGAACGCCGGAAATATCACGGCGTACTGGAAAGGTTATAAGGAATATAAAAAAGCGGGAAAGTTTGAAAAACTTCCCCAAATGCTCGGGTTCCAGGCCGCGGGGTCGGCGCCGATCGTTCTCGGGAAACGCGTCGAGAAGCCGGAAACGCTGGCGACGGCGATCCGGATCGGGAATCCCGCCAGCTGGCAGGGCGCCACCGCCGCGCGCGACGAGTCCGGGGGGCTCATTGATTCCGTGACCGACGAAGAGATCACGCGGGCGTACCGCTTCATCGCGGAGCGGGACGGCGTTTTCGCGGAACCGGCTTCGGCGGCGGGCGTGGCGGGAGTGATCAAGCTCGCCAAAAAGAATTTTTTCAAGGAGGGGACGCGCATTGTGATCACCCTGACCGGCTCCGGATTGAAGGACCCGGATTTCGCGCTCAGTTTCGAAGATCCCGTTTTCAAGGTCAAATCGACCGTCAAGGCTGTCAAGGAGGTGATCGAGTCATGAAGTACATCGTCGTGGTACTCGCAGGAGCCGCAGATCATCCGACCGAGGAACTCGGGGGGAAAACCCCTCTGGAGGCCGCCAAAGTCCCCAATTTGAATTTTTTCGCGAAGAGCGGAAAAGTCGGCACGGCGAAGCTGGTCTCGGACCGGATGCCGCTTTCTTCCGACGTGAGCCTTTTCGATCTGTTGGGCTATGACGCGTCCAAACTTTACACGGGCCGCGGACCGCTGGAGGCCGCGAACCTGGAGCTGACGCTCGAGGAAAAGGAAGTGGCGTTCTGCATGAACTTTATCACTGAGGCCGCCGGCACGCTGGCGGACCCGACCGCGGGCAACATCACCACCAAGGAAGCCAAGGCCCTCGTGAATTTCCTGAACAAAAAGGTCGCGAGCGATTTTGTGAGGTTTTTCCCGGGATCGGGGCATCGGCACATCGCGGTCCTCAAGGACGCGCACGGGTTTGAAGCGCTGTCCGCCAAGACCCATCCTCCCGAGAACGTGACGGGGCAGAAGATCGAGGATTGTCTCCCCAGCGGGCCGGGTGATGAATTGATGCGGAAGTTGATGTTCGACGCCAAACTACTTCTGCAGGACCATGAGATCAACCAAGTGCGCGTGGACCTCGGCGAGAACCCGGCGAACATGATCTGGCTTTGGGGTCAGGGACGCAAACCGGTCCTGAAACCGTTCCGTGAACTTTTTGATCTCAGCGGCGGCGCGATGGTGGCGGTGCGCGAATTCGCAAAAGGCATGGGGCGTTTGGCTGGCCTGACGGTCATGGAAGTCAAGGCC
>CAIJDY010000206.1 GCA_903819565.1 Candidatus Omnitrophota bacterium
AGTCTTTATCTACCAAATACAATGATTTATTAACAAGTATTTGTAATATTAGTGTAAGAATAAAGGCAAATGAAAATCTTACAAAATTCTTAGGTCTGAAAGAAGGATTGGTTCCAGGATATTAAGGATAAGGCTGAGAAAGCGAAACTTGAGCAGTTGGTAACAGCGATGGTTAGTGAAATCTCTGGGCACGCGAAAGTAAATAGTGGGGAGGCATTCGAGGCGTACGGGGCACTGCTGGGCGGGAACGGATTCGGTCGGATCGCGGACCCTGCGGACCGAACGCGGTTACTGGATGAATTTATGAAAATCATCCAGGGAATTACCGGAGGCACAAAAAATTTCAATTATGACGCAATAGCTGTCTTTGGAACATTGCTTAAGGGGGAAGGATTCACCGGAACGACGGACCCCTCGGAGATGATAGGGGTAATGGACAAATTCCTTGAGCTAGTCAAAGAGATCGCGGGAAATGTGATCAATGACAGCTGGGAAGCCTTTGAGAGTCTGCAGGAGTTATTCCGGAGTACCGGATTTAACCGCATCTCGGACCCTAAAGAGAGATCGATGGTTTGGGAAATTCTCGGGAAGATCCCAAAACAGGCGAAAGGAGATAGCAGGAACGCATTCAGAGCTTTCACGGTACTGCTCGATGGGAAAGCGTTCGCGGGGGTTACTGACGCCGCGGAGCGGATACGGATCCTTGAGATCGCCAGTGAGATCTTCGCCTCTTTGGGTAATTATAACCAAGCGTTCGTCGCTTTTGATAAGTTACTTGCCGTTCAGGGGTTGAGGCAGTCCGGGACCCCCGGTGTGCGAATATGGGCGATGGATCAATTTCTTGCGCTCGTTAAAGATATCGAGTTCGCTTACAAGGGCTGGCTAGGCCAGGCGGATGCGTTCGAAATGCTGACTACAATAATCGGTGGGGCGGGATATGCGCGGATCGAAGATGCCGAGGATCAAGGGAGGGTATTGGAGCTCATGCGGCAGACGGTGAACTGGGCCGGGATCAATAGCACGGCAGAACTAAGAGTGCTGAATGTGTCCCTCACGAATGTCGCCGGGAACAGGGAATTTCCGTATATTCTCCGGGAATTTGAGGACGCACAGGCTAGCGCCGACGCGCTTCAGGTAGCCTTTAAAAAAATACACCATCTGGAGGATCAGATCAAGATTCGCGTGGCGCTGGAATTGAAGGAACGGCCCGCGGAGCCCGAGACGGGCGGAGACTTGTGGGCGCAAACAGCGGAAACGGGAGTGTGGGATCTCGCGCGGTCCGAGATGCGGCGCGACCTGGAGAACACGGTCCGGAGCTGGACCGTGGAAGCTATGTATTGGGTTTCGACGATCTTCCATCCGAAGCGGCGCGAGGAATTAAAAAAAATGATCGCAGAGGTGGAGAACGCGATCATGACGAACCCCTTCGGCACAAACGATATCGATCTGGGAATCACCCGCACAAGGGAAAGTTCTCTCGATCATTTTTATGAGCTGGTAAAAGGATCTTTTGCCAAGACATCCGATCACGCGGAGAGGGTCATGGTTCTGGAGATCGCAAAAGACATCGCAAATTACGCTTGGCCCTACCCCGAGTGGATTTTTTATCATTTTGAACGTCTCCTGACGGGAGAAGTTTCCGCAAGTTCTCGCAGCGATTACGGGGGATTGTTTGTTAAGAAAGAATCTGGACGGGCTGGGGCTGCAAAGCGGATGATCGTTCTCAAGTTGACGCAGCAAATTGTAAGAGGGGCTGGGACCGAAATGTACCATATATTGGACGTGCTTGGCGTCCTCCTTTCGGAAGTCGAAGGCGACGAGGAATTCGCCCCGATCCTCGCTACTTTCTCGAACGCGATCAATGGCGCGGACGAGCCATCGAAGATCCTGGCGGCAGAGGGTGCTCTCAGCGAGCTTCGCAGGCGCGCGGGACAACGCAAAGCCCGCGCGGGAACGGAAATTCAACCCACGAGGATCACGCCTCCGGGCTCGGGACTCGATGGCGCGGGCGACCTGTGGATGGGCTTGCCTGCAGTTGCCGCCCGCTCCGAAGCGCGGTCGGGTCTGAACGGCCGCGGCGGGTTCCTGGCGGGCGCGGAGCGGACATACAAAACAGGGCTGTTGGAGGTACGGGAGATCACGGTCCTTCTATCGGCTCTCAGATTGGGAAAGAAGGTCTTTCGCGGCGTTTGGAAATTTTTGGGCTGGAAAGGATTTAACGGCATCGAGAATTTCGCGGAGAAGCGGCTCGTGCTGGAGATCTTGAAAGTGATGCTTCAGAATTCGATCGTGTTTAGCCGGCGGATCGTGAAGACGTGGCCGGGCGGCACCGTCCATTGGAAGCATCAATTCCGAGCGTTCGGATCGTTACTTAAAGAGGCCGGCTACAAACGGATCGCGGATCCGGAGGACCGGGTGACTGTGTTGGCGGAATTTCTCAGGATCGACAGGACCATAGCGAAATTCGCGGAAGGTGAATCCAGCGAGGAAGCGTATCGTTGGCTCGGGACACTGCTCAGAGGCGAAGGATTTAACAAGGTGACTGACTTCGCGCATTACAAGAGCGTTTTGGAGATCATACGGGAAACCGTGGAAGGGGCCGGCAAAGCCAGCGGCGATAGACTGATGGAGTTTAGCGACGCGTTGGAAGTCATCGCCGGCAAGCCCGATCTTGAGACCATTCTCGAGAAATACGAGGACGACACCAGGAACGCGGATGAACGGGCGGTGACCGCGGCGGGGGCAGAAGCTTTCCGCACGCTCGTCAGCCGCGCAAAGCAGATCGCGGCCCGCGACGGGATCGAGGTCAAGCATCCGAAGGCGGAGACCGAAGAAGAAGAGGACATTTGGCTTGATACCTTCGTCCGTTCGGAGATGCGGATCGACCTTGAACGGTCCGGCTGGTTCAGGGCCATCAAGGACACCCCACAAAAAGCGCAATTAGAGAGTTTGATAGCCGTGTTCGAAGACAATTTTTATGACCGCTATCTGAAGGAAGATCTCCAGACGGGTGCTAAGGATTATCGGCGAGTATTGAACGCTCTTATGGCCAAAGCGGCGGATCACGCGGAGCGTGTCAGGATCCTGGAGATCGCGAACAAGATCCCCGGAGCCGCGGGAAAGGCTTCGCTTGTCACGGTAGAAGCGTTCGCGTATTTGATCGGCGGGGCCGGATTCGCGTTGATCAAGGACGCTGCCGACAGGGCGCGGATCTTCGGCATCTTTGAAAGAACGGTCCAGGAGATCGGCGCGCACGTTCAGGAGGTCACTTGGGTGGCGTATCACAACTACAGCGGATACGTTCGCTGGGCGACCATGGACCCGATCAAGGACGTCAAGGAATGG
>CAIJDY010000207.1 GCA_903819565.1 Candidatus Omnitrophota bacterium
CCCACGGCGCTTCGGCGATCACTTTTCCGTGACGGTCGTGAGAATCCGTCTGAATGCCCAGTTCCATCACGCCGAGATATTCCTTATTGCATGAACTCAGCGGCATGGAGATCTTGGTCGCCCTTCCGAGGAGTAGCACGAGAAGTCCCGTGGCTAGCGGATCGAGGGTTCCGGCATGACCGACCTTTTTTATCCCGAAACGGCGGCGCACGTAGGCGCACACGTCATGGGAAGTCCAATCCTCCGGCTTGTCGACCAGCAGGATACCGTCACCGTTCGGGTTCATTGTGCGTCTCGCCGGCGGGTTTCTCGCGGTCCTCGATCTTCCGGATGACCTCCCCGATCTCGAAATCCTTGTCCAGGGAATCGTCCAGTTCGAACTGAAGCTTCGGGGTATACCGCAACTTCAACGCGATACCGACCTCGTGCTGGAGAAAACCGGCGGCGTGCTGGAGGACTTTGAAGGTTTCTTCTTTTTTCTTTTTGTCGCCCAGGACGCTCAAAAAAACCACGGCGGATTTCAGGTCGGCGGTGATCTTCACGTGCGTCACCGTCACAAAACCCAACCGCGGGTCCTTGACCCGTTCCAGAATGAGGTTGCTAAGTTCCATTTGAAGCAGTGAGCTGACGCGTTCGGTTCGTTTTCCTTGCATGTTCCACCCCGCTAAAGACAGGAAGCGTTTTTTAAAGCGCTTCCGTTTATAAATTTAAATACTGTCTTTCGTTTCTCTTGCAAAATTAGGCCACTATGATACATGCCTCACTCGCGGTCTTTAACGGGGTAAACCTCGCTTTGGGAGAGTGATCGCCTTTGAGGTTATAACTTCGCGGCCATCTTATCAATACGGAAAGATTCCAGGACATCGCCTTCGCGCAGATCATTGAATCCCGCCAAAGAAAGGCCGCACTCGTATCCTTCGGCGACCTCTTTGACATCGTCTTTGAAACGTTTCAGCGAAGACAAGCGGCCTTCGAAAATAACCACATTGTCACGAACGAGCCGTACATGGTGTTGCCGCGTAACGCGCCCCTTCGTGATGATGGCTCCTCCGATAACCCCGGCCTTGGAGGACTTGAAGATCTGGCGGATCTTCGCCTTCCCTTCGGACACTTCTTTCAGCTCCGGCTCCAGGATCCCTTCCATGGCTTTCCGGATCTGCTCCACGGCATCGTAAATGATATTGTAAAAATGAATGTCGACGGCCTCTTTCTCGGCCAGCACCTGCGCCTTGGGATCCGCCTTGACGTGGAACCCGATGATAATGGCGTCTGAGGCCGCGGCCAGCATCACGTCCGATTCGTTGATCCCGCCGACGATCCCGTGGATCACATGGAGACGGCACTTGTCCGTACTCAATTTTTCAAGGGATTGCGTCAACGCTTCGATGGAACCCTGCACGTCCGCCTTGATAATGATCTTCAGCTCTTTGAAGCTACCGTCCGAGATCTTGTTGTACAGGCTTTCGAGGGACATGTGCTTATGGATTCCCCGCATCTGACGTTCCCGGAGCTCCAGGGTCTTCTGCTCGGTGATCTTTTGGGCGGTTTTCTCGTCCTCGACCGCATACAATCTTTCTCCGGCTTCAGGCACGCCGCTCAGGCCGCTGAGTTCCACGGCATAAGCCGGACCAGCCTCGCGGACCGTTTTCCCGAGGTCGTTCTTCATGGCCCGGATGCGTCCTTCGAACTGTCCGGCGACCACGATATCCCCCAGCTTCAGCGTTCCTTTTTGAACAATCACGCTCGCGACAGGACCACTGCCTCTTGAAATATGACTTTCAATGACCACTCCGGTGGCGAGACGGTCCGGGTTCGCTTTCAGCTCGAGGACTTCCGCTTCAAGAAGAAGCATTTCAAGAAGCTGCTCGATACCCTTGCCTGTTTTCGCGGAAACTTTCACGCAGATCGTTTTTCCCCCATACTCCTCGGGAAGCAGGTCGATCTTCTGAAGTTCCCCCAAAACTTTCGCGGGGTTCGCGGACGGAAGGTCGATCTTGTTCATGGCCACCACGATAGGACAGCCCGCCTCACGGGCATGGTCGACCGCCTCGATCGTTTGCGGCATCACGCCGTCATCTGCGGCAACCACGAGCACTACGATGTCCGTAACGTTCGCGCCGCGGGCGCGCATGGCCGTAAAAGCCTCATGACCTGGCGTGTCCAAGAAGGTCACATGTCCCTTGCCCGGAATATCCACGCCGTATGCGCCGATATGCTGGGTGATGAATCCCTTTTCCTTGGCGGCCACATTCGTGCTGCGGATGGCATCCAGCAAGGACGTTTTCCCGTGGTCCACGTGGCCCATCATCGTCACGACCGGCGGACGCGGTTTTAATTTGGACGGGTCTTCGGCCTTTTCCCCAAGAAGGATCTCTTGGGCCTCATCCTGCATCTTTTTGATCTCGACGCCCAGGGGCGTCGCCGCTGCGTAAACAAGCTCCTCATTTAAAAGCTGGTTGACGTTAGCGAAAATGCCGACATTCATGAGTGTTTTAATGACTTCCGGGATCGTGCGCCGGATCCTTTTCGCGAGATCCCCGACCGTGATCGGAAAACGGATCTCCACCACCGGCTTCGAGGGCGCTACGGGTGCCGCGGGCACCGGGGGTGTTACGGGTGGCTTTGCGACCGGAGTTACCGGCTTCGGTCGCTGGACCTCCGGAGCCTTTTGAACGGCGGCTTTAACTTCAACCTTTTTCTCTACCGCAACGGCAGGCGCCGGTTCGCTTTTCTTTTCAGCGGCGCTGACGGATTTGGGCTCTTCTTTTTTTATGGGAGCAACGGGAGCGGCAACCGGCTTGGGAGCTTCCGCTTTCGCGGCAGTCTCCTTTTTTTTCGACGCCGCCTTTTCTTTGCTTTTTTTCTCGGCAGCGGCCTCGACTTTGGGGGCCGGCTCTTTCGCTCCGGCCGTCGTGCCGCCATGCGCGCCCTTCAGGACTTTCTGGACAACCTCCTCCTCGAGCACGACCATATGGTTCTTGACGCTTACACCCTTGCCCGCGAGCAGGGCGATCAGATCCTTGCTGGTGATATTAAGTTTCTTGGCTAGTTCATGAACCCGCATTTTCAGGATCCTTTCCTGCCGTCTCGCTCGCCGTTTCTTCAAGAACATCCTCTGCCACGACGGCTTCCGTTAAGACTTTTTGTTCGGTATTTTTCGGAGCAACGGCTTTTTGTGCCGCCGCAAAGATCTTCTCCGCCGTTTTGACACCGACGCCGGGAAGCTTGGCCAGATCTTCCGGGGTCATTTTGAGAATGTCCCTGACCGTACGGATCCCCGCCTCTTTGAGCGCGGCTTCGGTCTTTTCGCCGACCCCGTCAAGAGACTGGAGCGAGATCTTCTGGCTGACGCTGCGCACGTCCAGGTTCCATCCGATCATTTTCGAAGCGAGCCGCACGTTCTGCCCCTTCTTGCCGATCGCAAGCGAAAGCTGCTCATCCTCCACGAGGATCTCGGCGCTTTGCTTCTCGGGATCAAGCTTGATCGACTTCAGTTCAGCCGGCGCCATCGCGTTCCGGATGTAGGTCTCGACATCGTCGCTATGGCGGATAATGTCAATCTTCTCGCCACCCAGTTCTCTCACGATATTTTTCACGCGTTGGCCGCGAACCCCCACGCAGGAACCCACGCAATCGATCTTGTCATCGCTGGAAGTCACGGCGATCTTGGTCCGGGATCCCGCTTCGCGCGCCGCGGCCTTGATCCTGACCACGCCGTCATGGATCTCCGGAACTTCCATTTCAAAAAATTTCGTCACAAGGTCCGGGTGCGTCCTTGAAAGGATCACTTCCGTCCCTTTCGATGTCTTTTTAACTTCCGTCACCAGCGCACGGACGATATGGCCCTGCTTGAAACTGTCCAGGGGGGACTGCTCGCGGGCGGGAAGGATCCCTTCCGTTTTCCCGAAGTCCACGACAATGGCCTTGGACTCGATGCGATGGACGCTTCCGGAAACGATATCTCCCTGCTTGTGGCTGTATTCAGTAAAAACGGCATCGCGTTCGGCTTCGCGGATCTTCTGGACAATGACCTGCTTCGCGGTCTGGGCCGCAATGCGTCCGAAACGCGGGTCAACGACTTCCTTCCCTTCGCTCAAAACGAGGATCCGGTAAGTCCGTGGATCTATCTGCACTTCAAAAACATCGCCTTTTTCCGGGAAAGTCTTGCGGCAGGCGGATAGAAGGGCATGACGGAGGGCCTCCAGCAGAACCTCTTTGGAGATCCCCTTCTCTTTTTCGATGTATTCCAGTGAAGCCAGCAGATCCTGTGACATTTTGCCCCTTACGCCTTGCGCCGCACTTCATGATCCAAGGATTATGACATCCGAATTTTTGGAAAAAAAAAAAGTGGGCGAAAACCCACTTCTCTCGCATGCTTCAAATTTATGTGCCCATTATAGAAGGATTTCTCCGAAAGTCAACGAATGTCCGTGCGGCACGCGGCACGCTGGAAGGGATAATACTTCGGGAGGATCAACCTAAGTTACTGTTTTGAAATAAGTTATGATTTATTCCGCTTTTGGGAAACCGGTTGCCGAAGCGCCCTTTCCTTGGGCTTCCTCCATCGCCGATGGGCCCAAAGCCAATCTCCGGGCCTTTTGCGGATCTCTTCCTCAATCTTCGAAACATATTGCTGGGTGTTCGCCAGAAGGTCTTCCTGCAGGTGTCCGCTCCTGATCAGCGGGAACGCTGGGCCGTACTGGATCCTCGAGCACCCGTTTTCGTTGCGGTAAAAAAAGGCTGGCAGCACGGGACATCCGTATTTGAGGGCCAGCATGGCCGGCAACGTACTCGTGGAAGCCTTACGACCGAAAAAATCGACCCAAACGGCGCCCCGACTCTCGTGCTGGTCGATGAGCACCGCAAGAATCCCCTTTTGCTTCAGGACCCGGATCGATTCACCGACGGCTCCCGCCTTATCGATATTTTTAAGATTGGCGGCCTCGCGCGTTTTTTTTATGTAGCGATAAAGGTAGGGGTTCTTCAAGGGACGGCCGATCGCGTGCGTGAAAAGCCCGAAGGGTTTCAGCGGAATGGCCAGCCATTCCCAATTTCCGAAGTGAGACACCACCGCGATGAAGTTCCCGTGTTTTGCCACCGCGTCGAGCAGCGGGCTCATGTCCGGCGGTTCGATATATCGTTCGGGGTTTTTGGAAACTTGCGGCGTCCGGATGAATTCGAGCGCGAGCTTCAGCAGGTTCCGCATCGAGGCTTCGGCGATCGCGTAAAGTTCCGATTCGCTTTTCCCAGAGCCGAAAGCCGACCGCAGATTTTGAAGCATGATCCCGCGGCGGATCCCGAGAACGCGGAAAGCGAACGCACCGAAAAAGTCCGCCATTTTGTAACAGCCACTGAGTGGGATGAAGGACAGGACAAACGCAAGGGCCCGGAAAAGGCCGTATTCCATGCCGAACAAAAGATATCTAGACCCATCCATAGAAAAAACGGCTTGCACCTCGTTTTTCGGGAGAAGAACCCGTGAATATATGGAGCCGGCGGCCACGGTGCCGCATTTGTTTCATAAAAAACAAAGCGGGCAGCGGGAATCGGCGCCTTCGCTACGCTCCGGTCGGCCACCCGCCCCACGAAGAGGACCCCGTCCTCTTTGTCTTCGGGGCTCCCTTCGATTCCCGCGCGGACGCCGTAGACGGCCGACTTTAAGCC
>CAIJDY010000208.1 GCA_903819565.1 Candidatus Omnitrophota bacterium
AGCAGCAGGTTTTCATGGCGGAAATATTCTTTGTCCTTCATTTCCGCGAAAGCTCCTTCACCAAACGATTTCCCCTTTAAAAAACCGGCCTCCCAGAGTTTTTTTCCGAACATTTCATCAAAAGAATAGCCCGTGATCTCCCAAAGGAAAGGATTGCTATCGACGATCTCCCCCGTTTCTCCGTCGAGGATCAAGATCCCGTCCTTGGCGGTCTCGAAGAGCGTGCGGTAACTGCGCTCAGAGATCTCCAGCGCCTGCTGCGCCGCTTGTCCCCGGGCGTCCCGCCTGTTCAAAAAGATCCCCATCACAAAAATGTACGTGCTCGCAGCGAGCAAATTCGCGACGGCGACGAAGGTAACCCCGAACCGGGGCGGGAGAAATCCCATATCTTCCGCGCGCACTTTGAGCCAGGCGAGGAACAAAGGGATCAATATCGCAAGAGGCAGGATCCAGCGCAGGAAACGGCCGCCGATCCGGTCGCTTGTCAGATGTCTCGCAAAACCGCTGTCGGTGCGGCAAAGCATGCCCCCCAAAAAAACAGCGAGAAATAACACGACCGTATGAAGCGCTTCTGCCGTGCTGTACCGGCCGACAAGGAAAAAAGGCTGTGCGCCATAAAGATAACCGGTCAGGGACAAAAGGGAGAGCGCTCCCAAAGGGATCAAGAGAAACTGGGCGGCGGTGGAATAACGGGGGTTCCTCCAGGTCATCAAAAAGAAAGCGCTCCCGGCAAAAATGAAGTTAGCCGCCGAGTTGATGGCCATTCTTCCCGGGAACGCGGCCATGAGAACATCTCCTGCGCTTCTGACGATGCATTGGTCGATCCCGAAATCCAGGCGAGTGGTATATTCTATCACGGTCAGAGTACCGATGAGGAAGACGGCCAAGGAACAACCCCGGGCGATCCGGCGGTTCAGGACCCGATCGGACCGCTTGGCTTGCAGCAGCCACAGCGAAAGACCCAGCAACATGAATCCCAGAGCGGTGTTCGCCTTCATGGAAACAAAACCGGGAAGAACACTTTTCAGCGCGGGGACATCCCAAACCCAGCCCGCCAAAACCAGGCACGCACTAATAAATATCAAGACGCTCAGTGCTGCTGAAAGGTCCTCGCAAACGCCTGCCGCACGCGTACGGCGACGCGGAGTAGGCTGGACGGCAATCCCCCCCTCCCGCTTATTAAGGGGCGTCCACAACTTGCGGTTTCCCTCCGCGAGACCTCGGCCATCGGCTCCTGAAAAAGAAAAACCTCCGCCCTTGTCGGCAGAGGCTTTGTTTTTTCCCGTCGGGAGTTCCATCATGGACCGTTTCTCTTGTCTTCGGAACGTTTGGATGATGTTTCGGAAGCTATCACCGGCTCCGCACCGGAGCCCCTGTATCGTAGGAGAGGCGCTCCGTTATCCCTGCAATACTTTCTATACTACACTTGTCCCCAAACGCCGCAAAAGGAAATATCGCCCCTGTGGACTTACCGAGACCGGGTCTCGGTGTTACACACACAGCACACCTAAAGGGGGACAGACATTAAATGATTGTCTGTCCGCCGAATTCTTCAGGAGCGCCCTTTGAGATAGCCATAAAGCGTATCCGCGACGACTTTATTGCCATACGCATTAAGATGGATCCCCCGGCGATAAAAGGTCCGGAAAGGCGTTTTTTGGAAGGCGGGAGCCAGATCAATGTAATCAACGTCTTTCAGGTCTTTACAGACCCTCTCGAGCCGCCGTTGGTACGGGACCCAACCGGTCTTTCCCATGAATTGTTGTTTTGAGGGGATCGCCACTACCACCAGCCTCGCGCCTTTTTTCGCGACGTCCTGGTCCAAGGCGCTCAGGAGCCAGCCGGTCATCTGATCTTCGTAAGCCTCCACGCCGGCATCGGGCGGTGCCACCACGCCCGCCCCGGGAACTTTCGGGTTCGTAAGCCTGAAGTACAGCTCGTTCAGGAACTGCGACTGAAGGAACAGCCCTTTGATCCGTTCATGAAGCGAGGGCCGGCGCGGAAGGACCTTCGCGCCCGTCCTCCAGAGACCGATCCTGGGAACGGGAACGCGGGTCAGGACCAGTTGCCCGCCGCTCATGACGAACAGCGGCTTCAATTTTCCGTATTTGATGAACTGGACGTTGTCTCCAAAGTCATTCTCGCAGAACATCACGAAGACAAATTTGACCGGGCCCTTCGGGGGGAACCGCCTGAAAGCGATCATCTCCTGGTCCGTCCCGTAGCCCCGCATGGACAGGTTGAAGATCTCATAACGCGGCAGCTTTTTCCGTAAACGGTTCACGAACATGGCGTCCTGGTCGACCTCATAACCCCAGGTGAACGAGTCCCCCAAAAAAACGATCGCGGGATCCGTATTGGGAACGTTATGCTCGATGTCCCGGAATCCCTGAGCATTGTGCCGCAGGGACGTCCGGCTGTTATCACTGATGAATTCGGTCGTTTCGCTCGGGATGCCGCTCCACCCGAAAAGAGGGTCGTAGCGCACCAGATTCCCGTATTCGGTATGATTCTGTTCCCACGGACTGATGTACGGAAAAGGGTCGAAGATCCTGACGGAAGCCTCCGCGACAAGAAAACAACACAGCAAAGTCCCGAACAGCAGCGCGATCTCTCTGAGGAATTTTTCCCGGTACCGGACCAGCAGGACTCCGGCGAAGATCAGGAGCAGGTCTGCGGCGCAAAAAAAAGTGGTAAACAGCGGCGAATGCACCCCAAGGAACCAGGGATTTCCAAGGATCCCGATTGCCAGGAACAACGCTCCGGCCAGAAGCACGATCTTTTGTTGACGTTCGATCACTCGAGTGAATTCCTCTTATTTAGAAATAAGCCCCGCGGTTTCGGCCCGGATGGCGGTATCCGTGTAGTTCGCGTTTTCCGGCCGCTTGGCTTCGCGGCCAAGCCACCACAACTCACAAAGAAGCTGGATCATTCCATAACTGTACCGGAAAAATTCCAAAAACCGTTTCGCGATGTAGACCAGGATCGGTTCCCGCGAGAGACCGGGCCGCCGGTCCTTTCTTCTTTTGACGCGGAAGTACCCGCTCAGTAAAGGATGAACTCCCGTAAGAAAAAAAGCGCTGCGGAACCAGATCAATGAGGAAAAAAGCAGCCGCCGCCGCGGGCCCTTCCGCCGCTTTAAGAGGGTGAGGCAATGTTCGCGGCTGTAAAAGGCCTTCCAGGCGTCGCGGTAGGCGCGCACCCATTCCTCGCGGGACATTTTCGGGTGTTCCGTCACGGGGTGGTCGGCATCGTAACGGTTCATGTCGGGATCCATCCAGACGCCCTGCCGCGTCATCTTCTGATGGTCCTCGGAACCCGGAAGCGGCGTCCAAACAAAAAATTCGGCAAGGTCCAGCGGCAGTTCGCGCTTCAGGAACGCGACGTCTTTCATGATCGATTCGTAGGTGTCGTTCGGAAAACCGATGATGTACCCGGCGCAGGTGATCGCCCCATGGTCGCGCCAGGCCTGCAGCATCCCGCGGTATTCTTCGAGCTTGTTCTGACTCTTCCCGCAGGCATCCAGATTGGCGGGATTCACGCTTTCCATCCCGATAAAAACCCGCCGGCATCCAGCATGGGTCATCTTCTCGATGAAGCGCGGGATCTTGTGGGCCAGTGTGTCCGTCTGGAGCATCAGGGAGGAACGCAGCCCCTCTTTCTCCTTCAGGTAGATCAGCCGGTCCGCGATCGCTTCCCATTCGCGGTTCCTGGCGAAATTATCGTCGGTGATGAAAAAATGCGTAATCCCCTGCTTGTGGTTCTCGCGGATCACCCGC
>CAIJDY010000209.1 GCA_903819565.1 Candidatus Omnitrophota bacterium
CCCATTTGAACATCTAAACGACTCATCGTATTGGTTTTATGCGCCGGCGACAAATGGGCCTATCTAAGAAGCATATCAAGCGACTTGTGGCCCAAGACATCTCTAATCGTATTCAAATCAACGCCTGACATTGCCAAATAAGAAACCGCGGTATGCCTCAAATCATGAAAGCGGAAACCTTTGATCTCCACGTTCTTTAACGCCGTCAAGAATGAAGCTCCGAAATTATAAGGGATTCCTTCGGAATTGCAAAAGATATATCGGCTGTTGAGGGCAGGAGGGAAAAATAAACCTTCGCCTTGAAACCGTTGTCAAAATGCTTTCGTGTACCCATCTGGACCTCCTGTTTGAGGGCCAATTTTACACCCTAACCCCTCTGGTCCAGTTTTGCCAACCCACTATAAAAAGTCAATATCCTGCAGGTATTACTTCCCCGAGACAATTCCGAACAGATGTTTCTTTCCAATCTCTTGAGACATCAGGGCGTCCACTTCGGCGCGACGCGCAAATTCCGGCCACATCGCCACAGCTTCGGCGACTTCTTCCCGGATTTTTGCAGCATCCCGGATATCGTATCCCTTGGCCGGAGCTTCAAGATCCTCCAGCGAAAAACCAACCCGTTTCCCGTTAATACTCATTTGATGTCGGTCTGTCCACCGCCCCACCGGATTGAAAGCCCAGACCATATCGAAGGCGGGCGAAAGACACCAGGTCCCGTCTTGGTCCATCAAAAAAGCAATATTCCTTGTATGATCATCTTGATTCCGCGCGAGCACGTTAAAAACCATCCGCCTGTACATTTCCTGCAAAACTTCATGACCAAGATTGAGGCGCAAGATAATGTTGAACGCCTGTTCGTAGCCGTATTCCCCGGCGGCGTTAAAATCATAATGGGCCATGGCGCAAAGCGACTGAACATGGATCTTGCCGCCATCATCATCGCGATCAAATCGACGGGTCATAAAATGCGCCCGCCCATTCTCCTCAAGCAACCGGCAAAGATTCATCCGGATACCGGCCTTCAACGCCATCAGGTAATACGCGTATTCAACGCGACCAAAACCATTGGGATCTCCGAGAGATTCGTCGCTCACCCCGTCGAATTTCAAGATCCATGGTTCAAACCCCGGAGGGATACCAACCTGCCCTGAACGGACCTCTCCCGTGTTGGGATTCCAGGCAATGACCGCCTTGGCCCGGTTTCCTCCGGCGGAGGTTCCCACACGGATGATTGTTTTTAAAGCGTCTTGCTTATCCTCCAGAAAATTCGCCGTTAGACTCTTCTTATGCTCAAGAATTCTGGAAGCAAGCTCAACGAGTTCGGCTATTTCTATGGGGTCCGATCCTCTCGATCTTGAATCCAACGCGGGTTTAAATTCGAGCGCCCCCAAAGCCCGTGTTCCCATATAGCACAAGCGTTCCACCGGGGAAAAATCACTGGAAGCGCGTCCCTGCCTTTGAAGCCAGAGATCAATGAGACTATTTCCGAACCGATCCGGAAGCGCGTCCGCCAACATTCCGGGGAGACCATGGTAAGTTTCTTTCTTGAGTCCCGGAAAAGAGTAGATCTGTTTTCCAAGCGGCATCATGAAAGGAGAAACTTCGATCCCCCGTTTGATGAACGCGGGATCGTATTCAAAATCAGCACATCCGCGATTTTCATTCCATGCGACGGCGCCTAACCGCTGCCCCCAAAGATGAACGTAGGCGACATCAACACGTCTGGCTCCCTTGTTCCTCACGCCCCACCGCCTTTTGAGCCATGGCCTGCCCGAAGTCCGGAGGCCCTTAGGCGTTCCCGCCCTTTCAATTTGGCTAATTCCAGAGGACTCGGCCCCGGCTCCGGAAAAAGGAGCCCCAGCTCTGTTGTAAGTCCCAAGGCTCTCAAGGTACGGACAAATCCTTTCAAACTCGCCCCCTGGCCGCTTTCGATGTTTTGAATTACCTTACGCGCGACACCCGCCTTACGCATCAATTCAGCCTGGGAAATATTCAGAGCCAATCGTCGACGTTGGATCCGAATCCCTAATTCTCGAAGAATCGCTTTGTCATTCATAGCCTGGAAATCCATTGGCGCCTCCTGCCTTGTGTATATCCGCTACAACAAAAAGCTACCACAAGATGTCTTTCATTGCAAGTCATATTGCATCTTTTTAGATGCCATGTGTCATTATTTAATAATTTTAGCCTCCAAAAGGAGGCCTTATGATAATATAAAAAAAAGAAACTTTTGAACGGTTCTTTCGTATTAACTGTTGAGGGGATGTTGAAAGTGGCTGAGGGATAAGGGGAAACAATCTCTTTCCAAGTCTCTTTGCATAGAACCCCCATTAATCTTGGCTAATATACAAGGACATCACGTACCATCATCGGCTAAAATACAAGGTTATTTAAAAAGCACCGGAGAGCCCCTATATTGTGCATCTTTTTTTCCCGCCTCTCTTTAAGAAATACGACATTATGATTTTCTCTCCATCTTATAACTCCGCTAGCTCAAAGAGGATAATTCAACTTCGGCTTGGTGACCATAGGGTGACTACTCTGAGAAGAAATCACACGGTTTCAGACGTGCGGATAAGAACGTATACGAAACCGCTAACTTTAGCAGGAGAAACGATTTGTTAATGTTTTGAAGGAGTTACAGAAAAGGGCCCAGTCCGTTTTTAAGTCCGATGCATTATCAATAGTTGATGCGTTACAGGCGGAACGCGACGAACAAAATAGCTATTATTCCTGTCCTCGTTCTACAAAATAGAAAATGCCTTTCTTCCGAGCGCAATTTTGTGCCGCCCGTGTGCCTTAACTTATGAAAATAACGTCATTTTAATGAATCTCATTCAACGGGAGATTTTTTTGTAAGTGTAAGAGAGGAAATGGAATGCGTGGAATTTCAATGGGTTACAAAAACAGGTTTTTCTTATCCCAAAGCAAGCGCTCTAGCCATCTGAGCTACACCCCGATGTATCTTCTTCAAGAAAATCAATCGGAACCTCGGGCAGTCTTGATTTCCTTAGACTCTTTTTAATAAAGAATCAAGGCACCCCGATGAGAACGTCATTGTATCTACAGAAACTACGGAAGGCAATGCCTCTCAAAAGATCGAGCGCTCGCGATAGACGCTCAGGACGAGCCCAAGCGCAATACACGTCATCACGAACGAAGAGCCTCCATAGCTGATCAACGGAAGCGGAAGCCCCGCGATCGGCATTAGCCCGAACGTCATCCCGATATTGATCACGACTTGCGACAGTAAAAGCGCCAGCACCCCCCCGCAAAGCATTTTCGCTTTCACGTCCGTCGTATGCTGCATGATCAAAAAGATCGCGTGGAACAAAAAACCGTAAAGACACAGCAGCAAAAGGCTCCCCATGAATCCCCATTCCTCGCCGATCACGCAAAAAATGAAGTCCGTGTGGTGTTCCGGCACGAAATGAAGCTGGGCCTGCGTTCCGGCCAGATACCCTTTTCCCCAAAGGCCCCCGGAGCCAACGGCGATCTTGGCCTGGAGCGCCGTATAGCCCGAGCCTAACGGATCACGGTTCGGGTCCAGAAAGACCCAAAGCCTCTTTTTCTGGTACTCCTTCAAGAATTCCCACCCTAAAGGAACGGCCAACGCGGCGGCACTAAAGGCCGCGATAAAAAAACGCTTGCGCACCCCCCAGAGAAAAAGCATGACGAGCGACATCGGGATAAAAAGAAGCGCCGTTCCAAGATCCGGCTGTTTGACGATCAATGCGAACGGGACCACGAGCAACAGCAGCGCGACGGTTACGGTTTTGGTCTGTCCCTCCCAGGGATGATGGACCCCCAGAAAATTAACGACCGCGAGAAGCGTCGCTAACTTCGCGAATTCCGAAGGCTGGAGCGCGACCGGTCCCAAACTCAACCACCGCTGAGCGCCAAGATGCTTGTGCCCAAAAAAATCCACAAGCACTAAAAGGACCAGCGTAAACGCATAAAAAAAATAGGAAACGCTCAGGAACGGCCGGTACCCGATGAAAGGGATCCCGACCATGACCGCCAGTCCGATCAGCACCCAGAAGATCTGCTTGCCTTCAAAATTCCCCGCATCCCGATATGACGCGCTATAAATAAAGAGCATGCCGACCGCGGCCAGGGCGATGACGGAAAAAACAAGGGGAAAATGGATCCCGCTAAGCAACCGGCGCAGCATGGAGCTCCCTCCAGGTCTCGAGCACCTGCTTGACCAACCGCGCGCTCGTGATCCCTCCCGACCCGCCATGCTCAACGAAGACCACGAAGGCAAGCTTTGGGTCCTTATAAGGGAAAAAACCGGTCATCCAGCTGTGGGACTTATTGGGCGGCGCCTGGGCCGTCCCGGTCTTCCCGGCCAGTTTTTCAAAATCGACGCGCGCCAGCTGTCCCGTCCCGTACTCGGATTCCACCACCTGCAGCATCGCCCTTCGAATAACGTCCAGGTTCTGCTCCTGGATGGCCACATGCGCCTTCTCGGGCATGACCGACCGGTCCGTCGCGACAATGTGCGGCTCCACGACCTGGCCGTTCTTGGCGATGATTGACGTCAGGCGAAGGATCTCAAGCGGCGTCACGAGCACATACCCCTGCCCGATCGCCATATTGAGCGTTTCACCCTGGAACCACGGCTGGTGGAATTTCGCCCTCTTCCAAGTGGAATCGGGAATGAACCCCGGTGCCAGGCGCCCGATCTCGAGCCGCATCGGTTCCCCGAGTCCCAGCTCGTGAGCGTAATGCGCGATGTCTTCCGGGGACAGGCGCTTTGCCACATTAAAAAAGTAAACGTTACAGGAACGCTCAAGCGCTTCATAAAGATTGATACTGCCGTGCCCTGCCTTGAACCAGCAGTGCGCGGGTTTGGATTTGGGGCCCAGCCGGAAAGAACCTTTGCAGCTGAAACGCGTTTCCGGAGTGATCTTTCCGAGATCGAGCGCGGCAAGCGCCGTCACGAGCTTGAAGACCGATCCCGGAGGATAAGCGGCGTTGATCCCGCGGTCCAGCAAGGGAGAGTTTTGGTCCTTCAGCACGGCCATTCGCTGATCGCTGGTCGCCGGAGATACAAAGATATTCGGGTCGTAAGCGGGCGCACTCGCCAACGCCAAAAGGCCGTTCGTCTCCAGGTCCAGAACGGCAATGCTCGCGTGCTGGCCCTTGATCATGTCCATGATCCGCTTCTGGAACTCGAGATCGATCGTCAGTTTGATGTCTTCGCCGGGTTCGGGCTTTCGGTCCGAAAGTACCTGGACCCTCTGACCGCGTGCATTCACCTCGATCTGTTCGCCTCCCCGCCAGCCGCGAAGCGATTCATCAAAGACCTTCTCGATCCCCGCCCTGCCGACCATGGAGTCCATCCCGTAACGATCGTGATCGAGGTTCTGGTATTCGTTTTGGGTGACCGCACCGATGTATCCGATTACATGCGAAGCCGTTTCCCCATACGGGTAATAGCGGATCCCGTCCACCCGGATGCTCACGCCGGGAAGTTCAGGCTGCCGCTCCTCGATCTTGAACGCCAGTTCCTGCGTGACATCCTCCCGGATAATAGCCGGCGCAAACGGGTATTCCCGTCCGGCGCTCATCCGCAGACGAAGATCACGTTCGGGCATATTGAGCAATTTGGCGAGAAGCGGATAAACCTCCGGCGTCACGTCTTCGGGGATCGCCACCACGTTGTACGAAGCCCGGTTCGTCGCCAGCAGGCGGTTCATCCGGTCGAACACCCGGCCGCGCGGCGCTTCCAGCGGGATCAGACGGATATGATTGCGCTTGCTTAGCTCATAAAAGTAATGGCCTCGCACGACCTGGGTATTAAAAAGCCCTAGTCCGAGGACCGCCAGCATGAGGAAAACGAACGCCTGAAAAAAATGGAATCGCGTGAACATTACCGGAAAAGCTCGTATTGTTTAATGTTGGATTGCCCTAGCCACCGGTCCGTCAGAAAATAAAAAAAAGGCAGGAGTGCGGCACTGTAGACGGCCGTCAGGGCGATGAGCCCGAGATAATTCCAGACCATCGACACGGGAAGTTCCTCGGCGCAGGAGCACAAAAGCCTCAGGGCCCCCGCGATAAAAATAAAAAGGAACGTGATCAGGAAATAGATCCCGGGGAATTCCCTCTCGATCTTCTGGACCACGAAACTGAGCGCCAGGGCCAGCGTCACGTAAAGGCCCGCCTCCAGGCCGAGAAATCCGCCTCCCAGAAAATCCCGCAAAAGCCCCGCCCAAAAAGCCACATAGATCGTCCGCTGCGGTCCCCATTCGAACGCGCTGTAGCAGATCAAAAGGCAAAGAAAGCTCGGATAGGCGTGGTGAATGTGAAAAACGGGCAGGACGGCCCCGTCCAGAACGAACAAGAAAAGAAAGTAGAAGATTACTTTTGCGGAGAAGAGACGAGGCATAGCACCTCCTCAAGTTTGGAGAACGGCACCGCGGGCGTCACGACCGCGAGGAGATGCAGGCCATCGCTGTCCTTCTCGATCAATTCGATCTTTCCGATCAATAGCCCCTTGGGAAAAAGGCTTTCGATCCCGGAGGTGACCACTTCCTCGCCGATCGCCACCTCAGTATCGAGCGCGAGATACTTCATCTGAAGTTTGTCCATCCCGCTCCCAGCGATAACGCCCTGGGACCGGCCCGCGGACGTCAGTGCGCTCACGCGGGAATCCGGATCAGGCAGCAGGATTGCGCGCGCCGTGTACGGCTCCACTTCCAACACGCGTCCCACCAGCCCCTCGGGCGCCACCAGGACCATGTCTTTTTTGATGCCGTTGCGGCTCCCCTTGTCGAGCACGATGACCTTTTTCCACGGAGTCATGTCTTCCCCGATGACCCGCGCCCCGATGGATTTTGTGGCGGGCGCCTGGCTAAAATTCAGGAGCTTCTTGAGGCGCTGGTTCTCTTTTTCCATTTCACGATAGTGCAAAAGCTTGGTCTCGAGGTCCTGGATGAGGGCAAGATGTTCCTGCTGTTTGGCGACCGCGTCCCAGAAGGTCCCCGCGTTGTAGCGGACATTGTAAGCGACCTGACGGACCCCCGAACCCGCGACCAGCAGCGGACGCGCGAGGCTGTAGAAAATGGACCGTGCGGCTTCATTCAAGCGGGAGTACTGGAAGGAAAGGATGAGGAAGACGATGGGAACCGCCAGGAAATAATACGAACGCCAGCGCCGCATGGGGCCGAATCTCCGATCCTCGATGAAAAGTCAAAAAGGGTTTAAAATTTCCGTGCTACGACCTGCAGGAGGGAATCACGCGGAGAAGACCCGCTGAAACAGTGAAGAAGGACTTTAATATTCCCGGGCGGTATTGCTGTTCACCGCCAAACGCTTGAGAAGGTGAAAATCGCTCAAATACCGTCCCGTGCCAAGCGCCACCGCGGTGAGAGGGTCATCCGCGATATGAACAGGCAACCCTGTTTCCTCGCTGATCAATTTATCCAAACCCCGCAAAAGGGATCCTCCCCCTGCCAAGATCAAGCCCCGATCGATCAGATCGGCCGATAATTCCGGCGGTGTCCGCTCCAGCGCGATACGAACGGCTTCGAGAATGGCCGAAAGCGGTTCGGAAAGGGCTTCCCGGATCTCTTCACTGGTCACGCTGATCGTTTTCGGAAGTCCGGCCAGCACGTCGCGGCCTTTGACATCCAGCGTCGTTTCTTCGTCCAGAGGATAGGCCGAACCGATGCGGATCTTGATCTCTTCCGCGGTCCGTTCGCCGATCATCAAATTGTAGGCTTTCTTGAGGTGCGACATGATCGACTCATCGAACTCATCGCCGCCGATGCGGATGCTCTTGGCGAACACGATCCCGGAAAGGGAAATGACCGCGATCTCGGTCGTCCCGCCGCCGATATCGATGATCATGTTACCGGCCGGCTCATGGATCGGGAGTCCGACGCCGATCGCCGCGGCGATGGGTTCTTCAACGAGATAAACGGGCGTCCGGGCCCCGGCTCTTTCGGCGGAATCCTTCACGGCGCGTTTCTCGACTTCCGTGATCCCGCTCGGAACGGCAATGACCACACGAGGGCTGATGCCTGTCTTGCGGCGGTGGACCTTGCGGATGAAATAGCGGAGCATGGCTTCGGTGATGTCAAAATCGGCGATCACGCCGTCCTTCATGGGGCGGATGGCGGTAATGTTCCCAGGGGTACGGCCGAGCATGCGCTTGGCCTCTTCCCCGACCGCGAGCACCTGGTGGGTGGTGCGATCGATCGCGACGACGGAAGGTTCGCACAAAACAACGCCTTGTCCTTTAACATACACGAGGGTGTTTGCGGTACCTAGGTCGATCCCGATGTCACTAGAGAAAAAACCTAACAATCTGTCGAGTAGAAACATTCGTTTTACCTTTGCGTAACTTTATCGAGGGCATGTGGTTGTAGCGGGTCGTAGTATAACGAAAGCCCTAGGCACTGTCAAACCAAAACGCTTGCGCTTTTTCAGCCGCCGGTCAATCCCCGAAAATGGTCCATGAACGACGGGTACGATGTCGCGACACAGTCGGTATCCTGCACGAGGATCGTTCCCTTTGTCGCCAAACTGGCCACGCCCATACTCATCGCCGTGCGGTGGTCCCCGAAACTTTGCACGGTCGCACTGTGAAAACCGTCCACACCGCGCACCAGGGAACCGTCGGGTAGTTCTTCGATCGAAGCCCCGATCGCCTTCAGGTTCCCGACCATCGAATGAATCCGGTCCGTTTCCTTGACGCGCAGTTCCGCGGCGCCGGAGATCAGGCTTTCCCCTTCCGCGAGCGCCATCGCGACCATCAGCACCGGAAGTTCGTCGATCAGCGACGGGATCTCGCGGTGCGTAATGCCCGTCCCTTTGAGCCGGGCCCCGCGAACGTAAATATTTCCCATCGGCTCGGGAACGGTTTGCGTCACCTGCGTTACGATCCGGGCACCCATGCGTTTCAGAACTTCCAAAACGCCGGCGCGCGTGGGATTCAGGCCGACGTCCTGCAGGGTCACTTCCGAGCCTTCGCGCATGGCGGCCCCGACAATAAAAAAAGCCGCGGAGGAAATGTCGCCCGCGATACGCGCCTGCAGCGGTAAAAGCTTTTCCGTGCGCTCGATGATCAGCTGGTCGCCCGTTTTCCGGAAACGCGCTCCCGCGGCCTCCAGGAACCTTTCGGTGTGATCGCGTGACGGGATCGCCTCGCGGATCACGGTCTTGCCTTCCGCGTACATTCCCGCGAAAAGGAGCGCGGATTTGACCTGCGCGCTGCTGAGCTTGTTATCGAACTCCATTCCCCGGAGCTTCCCGCCGCGGATCGTCAGAGGCGCAAAGTTCGCGTCCTCGCGTCCTCTGATCTGCGCCCCCATCCGCTTCAGAGGATCAGTTACGCGGCGCATCGGCCGGCCAGAAAGCGAGGGATCCCCTGTGAGCACTGTCTCGAACCTCTGCCCCGCCAAGATCCCCAATAAAAGCCGCATCGAAGTTCCGGAATTCCCAAGATAAAGTTCGTTCGCCGGAGCCCTGAGACCGCCAAGCCCTGAGCCCAGAACGCAAATACGCCCGCTTCCCTTTTCATGTCCGATCTCCACGCCCATCCGGCGCAACGCTTCAAGGGTATGGAGGCAGTCTTCCGCCTCAAGGAAGTTCTCATATTGACTCTCGCCGTCGGCCAAAGCGCCGAAGAGGAGGGCCCTATGGGAAATGGACTTATCGCCCGGTGGGGTGCAGGTGCCGCGGAACTGTCCCGGCCCGGAAAAGGAAAGTTGGCTCATGCTGGAAGAAATTACTTCCGGTGGACCCAAACGCGCAAGCGGTCAAGCTCTTCGATGATCTTGTCGTCCTTGGCCGAAAGCTCCTGCTGAGATTTTTCCACGGCCTCAAGGCGGGTTTTGATCTCGCCGAATTGACCCTGAAGCGGGTCGTTCGCCGCGCTGTCCGCGGCATTTCCGGCGGGAAGAAGTCCGGCCAAAAAAAGCGCCGAAAAGAAAAGAAATACATCGAATTTTTTTTTCATAACGGTCTCCCCTTATCACCCGCTGTGCCGCACCCAAATTCGAAGCTGGTCGATCTGCTCAAGGATCTTGTCCTTCTGCGCAAGAAGCGCCTGCTGCTGAGTCTCGATAGCCGCAAGGCGGGTCTGGATCTCCTCAATCTGCTGCTGGACCTGGCCGCTCCCGCCTTCCTGGGCTGCCGCGTCCCGGGAAAAAAAGATCCCGAGGAAAAAAAACGGGAGAAAAAAAAGCGCCCTAGCCCCTGCGAACTTCATCGCCCTCGGCGACCTGATGCTGAGGATTTTCTTCGAGGATGGTCGCGGCGCAGAACTTGTCGTAAAGTTTTTCGACCTGAAGGGTAACATTGGTCCCCTTATCTTGATTAACGACCGTCAATTTGTCCCCCATTTTGAGGCCGTCTTGGATCCCCTGATTGACAACGACGAAGTTGAATTTCCGGTTGACCGTCAAAACCCTCGGACCTTTCAAAACTTCCTGGGCCGGAGCTTCGACCTTTACGGGTGTTTCCGCCGCGGTCTTTGCGGCGCCGGCAGGATTCACCGTTGTCGCGGGAGGTCCTATTGGAGGAGGACTGGAGATCGAAGGAGAAAACACGATAGTAGCAGGCTCCCCCCGGGCCGCTGTGGGAGCCGTTGCAGGAACGACCGCCGGAGACCCAAACGGCTGGGCTGCGGGCAAAAGGTCTTCCGGTTTCGCCACACAAGCCTGCTGGGCCTCTTTCGCCTTCTTGTCGAGTTCCTCAACCTTTTTCTGGAGCGCTGCCATCGTCGTCAGGTTATCGTTGATCTGTTTTTCGAGCGCGTCCTGGGCCTCTTTGCTCTTGGACTGATCGTTCTGAAGCTGTTCGATCTGTCCTTGCATCGCCTGGGCCCGGTTACGATATTCTTCGCTCTCCGCCTTGTATTTCTCCTTCTCGGTGTTGGTCTGTTCTTTTTCGGACTGCACGACCAGCATTTTCTCCTTGATCTGGTCGTACTTGGCCTCAACACTCTCACGCTTCCAGCGCTCTTCGACCACTCCCTTGTAAAGATAGTAAGAGCCGCCAGCCGCAACGATCGAAAGAAGAAACGCAACAATGATCCCTAACCTTGCCCCCATAACGATCACACCCCCGAAAATTTAAAAGGGCCCCGATTCTCCCGAGAACCCGAGCGATCCCTACCTCTTCCCTGCATACTTTCTTTTGCTGCCTCAGGAACGACCTGATCTTAGGAAGGAGAAGGTCTGTAAATAGTCTTACAGACCTTCTCCCAACATCCTTTTTTTTACATAACCCCCCGCGGGCACCTTGCGGTACCTGCCGGAGCAATGAAAAATCGAATGAAACCTAAGACAGGTGTTTGCTGACGAGTTTGGTCATCTCGAACATATTGACGACCGATTTGCCGGCGAACACGGCTTTGAGATTAGCATCCGCATTGATGTTGCGCTTGTTCTTGTCATCCTGAAGCTTGTTCTTCTTGATGTAGACCCAAAGCTTCTTGACGACTTCGCTACGAGGCATCGGTCCCTTGCCAACAACCGCTGCAAGTTCCGCGCTCACGGTCATCGGTTTCATAAACGCTGCATTCGCTTTCGCCATAGCACTTTCTCCTTTTGGTTTCGGTTGCACCCGCGGCTCCCAAAAACTGAGGGCCTCACTTGCGACCGTATTGGGTTAGTATCATACAATACAGATTCAAAGACGACAATAAAGCTTTTCCGTCTTTTTCTTTCTTTCCCGCGGTGATTACGGGACTATTTCGGCTTCGCCAGCAAAAACTTCAGCTCCTTCATGAAGTGGCTTACGTCCTGAAAATCACGGTACACGCTAGCGAACCTCACGTACGCCACCTGATCGATCTTCGCGAGCCGCTGCATGATGAACTCGCCGATGACCCTGGACGGGATCTCCCGGTCGTATTTCTCGCGCGTCATGATCTCCAAGTCCACGGCGATCTGCTCCTGCGCCGCCAGAGGGACCGGCCGTTTTTCGCACGCCTTGTAAACTCCCGCGAGGACTTTCGGGCGTTCGTACGCTTCGCGCCGTTGATCCTTCTTCACCACAAACATCGGGATCTCTTCGACCCTCTCGTAAGTGGTAAATCTTTTATCGCACGCCGTGCATTCCCGGCGGCGACGGATCAATTCTCCCTCGTTCGCCGCCCGCGAATCGATCACCTTGTCGGAATCTTTCTTACAATAAGGGCAGCGCATGGGATCCTCTTCCTTCTATAACAGTTCCGGGTAAAGCGGGAATTTCCCCGTCAGGTCCTCGACCTTGGCGCGGACCTTCGCGATGTTCCCCGCGTCTTCCGGCGCCTCCAGGCATTCATCGATCAGCGAAGCGATCAGCTCCATCTCAGATTCCTTCATGCCGCGGGTCGTTACCGCTGGCGTTCCGAGGCGCACGCCCGAACCTTTAAAGGGCGATTCCTTGTCGAATGGGATCATGTTCTTATTCACCG
>CAIJDY010000210.1 GCA_903819565.1 Candidatus Omnitrophota bacterium
AGTTCTTTGTGGATCCATTCCATTTGTTTCGTCCCGATCGCCCCGCTGGCCGTATCGATCACGATAAATCGCGCATTCCCGCCGTTAAAGGCGTATGAGGAGGGACCCAGGTTTCTCCAGTAATATTCCCATCCGTTGTTGTACAACTCGTGAGTTCCGATCGCCGGATAGGCGGAAACGGTCAGCGCCTTGGCGTGTTTGACAAAATTCTTATACTCCGGCTCCTCTCCCAAAAAGGTCAGATCCCCTCCGAAAATGGCGAAATTGGCGCGGTTCGCTCTGATAAATTCATCAAGCTGAGGGAAATTGCCGTCTCCTTCGGCGTGCATATGCGGATCGCCACAAAAAACAAACGAATACTCGAAAGCGCCTTTCAAGATATCGGCGTAGGGTGACTTCAGAGATGAGGACAACGCAAAACGCTGGTCAACCGTAATGGGATCTGTGTTGATGATGCTTCGGGAAACGATCGCAAGATATACTCCCAAAAATATGAACGGTGTCAAAACGAGAATAAAGATGAGTTTCTTCAGAAAAGATACGGATCGCTTCGTCTTGTCAACGGGTGACGGTAAATGGGGTTTCACGGTCTAGTCATCCTTTTCAGATAAACTGACTTCCGAAGGCCGGTGGAATTCCCGGTAGGCCAAATAAAGGATCAGTGCGACCAAAAGCCCGATAAAAAGCACCGTGTCGCTGAGGGGACCGCCACCTGCCTGCGGCGGCGGGACCGAGGACGGACGATTCGCCGACGTGCCCGCGGTGGAGGGACTGCTACCCGTTGAAGTTGTGGTATCCGTTGTTGCTGTCGCCGTGGTTGTATCCGCCGAAGACGAAGAAGGTCCGGCGGTTAATGTCAGCTTAGATTGCGTCTGAACTTGGTCTGCAATCTTGATGATCGCATCACTCAAAGAAACGTAGCGCAGTGTTCCCTGCGAATAGATACTGAGCAGCGCCGTCGTGTTCGCGTCCTGATCAATGGCCCTAAAAAAATCATCCATATCCTTGATCGCGGTTTTATCGATCGCGACGATAATATCCCCCGATTTCAAACCCACCTGATCCGCCAGGCCGCCCACCGTCACGCAACATATAACCACCCCTGAAATATTGTCCGGAACACTCAAGGAGATTCGCAGAGCCGCGGTCAAAGGAGATACCGTCACACCCCATTGCAGAGTGGCGCTGCTCGATGAGGCCGCCACCGTAGTCGCGGACGGAGGTGCGATCACGATCGCATACGCGGATGCTTTCTCTTTATTCCTCACATACACAATGCGGACCTTGTCTCCAGGTTCGACGCTGGACAGAACCTTCTTAAAACCTTCCAGATCGCGGACAGCCCGGTTATTCATAAAGGTGATCACATCCCCTCGCTTAAGCCCCGCTAAAGCCGCCGGAGATTTAGGGATCACTGCGTTAATTAGAACCCCCTTGGAGTTTTGAATGCCAAGTTGCTCGGCCATGATGTCATTGAGATCCATCACCTCGACCCCGAGGTATACTTTGGGGGCGGACGTATCCGTCGTGTCTCCCGCCGTTTGCGTAATGCTGCTTGAAGTCCCCTTGGTTAATTGAAGGCTGCTCGTGGAACCCGACGATGTCGCGGTCCTTGTCCGGTATTCCGAATTGGTCGACATATCAAAAAGGACATAAATAACGACCATGATGACCATGCCAAGAACAAAAGCC
>CAIJDY010000211.1 GCA_903819565.1 Candidatus Omnitrophota bacterium
ATTCAGCCCCTCGAACTTGTAATAGATCCGGATGTTCTTGAGCCCGAGCTCGACGGGCAGCGCCTCCGCCAGAATGAGCGGCGTGTTGCCTTCGTTCAGCGAAATGATCGGCGTTTGTTCGGTGACCGGAAGATATTCCTGGTAACGCTCGATGATCCCGATCTTTTTGACCGCGTACTTGGACATGGGTTCTAGGCCTCTTCGATCCGGATGACCTGCGACCTGCTCCGGACATAAGGCAGGCGGTCGATCTCGCGGATCGCGGCCCGCAGATCTTTTTCGTGCGCGTCGTGCGTCAGCAGAATGAGCGGCACGGCGCGGCCGGCGCTGCGTTCGCGCTGGATGACGTCCGAAATACTGATCCCGTGGTTCCCGAGAATCTTCGAGATCCCGGCCAGCACCCGCGGCTGGTCGATCACATGGAACCGCAAATAATAACGCGACAGGATCGAGGCGATGCTCTTGACGGGGATCGTCTTCCCGAGCGCGCGCATGAGAAAACGGTCTTCCGCCGGTCCCGCGACCCCGGCCTTCGCGATATCCACCAGGTCCGCGATGATCGCGCTCGCGGTCGGATGCGGCCCGGCCCCGCGGCCGTAGAAAAGCACGTCCCCGGTCTCGTCGCCGCGCATCAGGATCGCGTTGAACGATCCGTTCACGCTCGCGAGGATGTGGGAGTTCGGCAAAAGCGTCGGTTGGACCCGTGCCTCCATCCCGTCCTTGGTTTTTTTCGCGATGGCGAGCAGTTTGATCGTGTAGCCGAATTCCTTGGCGAACGCAATGTCCTCGCTCGAGATCTGCGTGATCCCTTCGCAATGGATGTCTTTGAACCTCACCTTGCCGCCGAACGCGAGCCGCGCCAGGATCGCCAGCTTATGCGCCGCGTCGATGCCCTGAATGTCGAGCGTCGGATCGGCCTCCGCGTAGCCATGGTGCTGCGCCTCCGCCAAAGCGGCGGCAAAACCGGTACCCCTGGTCGTCATTTGCGTCAGGATATAATTCGTGGTCCCGTTGATGATCGCGTGGATCGAATCGATCCGGTTGGCGATCAGGCCTTCGCGGAGCGCCTTGATGCACGGGATGCCCCCGCCAACGCTCGCCTCGAAACAAAGCCAGCGCCGCTTCCGGTGCGCGAGTTCGAAGATCTCGTCGCCGTATTCGGCCAGGAGCGCCTTGTTGGCGGTCACGACATGTTTGCCGTTCCGCAGCGCTTCCTTGATAAGTTCGCGGGCGACCCGGGTGCCGCCGATCAGTTCCACGATCACGTCGATGGACGGATCGCGCACGACGGAAAAAGCGTCCTTCGTCATGAGGCTTTTCGGGGGCCGGACCTTCCGCTTGCGGTTCGGGAATTTTTCCGCGATCCGCCGGATCTCGAGCGACACGCCGAGTTGGCGGGCAAAAAGCGCTTTTTTCGCGTGCAGGATCTCATAAAGCCCGCCGCCGATCTGGCCGAGGCCCAAAAGACCGATATGGATCTTTTTCATTTTTCTCCGGAATAAATGTTCCAAGTTCAACAGCCGTAAAATCTTAAGAAGCCGGGGAAGCCCTGA
This sequence comes from Candidatus Omnitrophota bacterium, assembly GCA_903819565.1. Taxonomy (GTDB): domain Bacteria; phylum Omnitrophota; class Omnitrophia; order Omnitrophales; family Aquincolibacteriaceae; genus Pegaeibacterium. The sequence continues at coordinate 1,554 of CAIJDY010000211.1, forward strand.
TTTTTCCACTTGTAAAAAATTTACAGGAAATCAGGACGGTACCGACACCCTTAAATTTTTGACGAGAGTCGGGGTAGTCCTGACTTTTCTCTCTTAAAACGAACTGGAAGTCGGGACAATCCCGACACCCTTAAATTTTTGACGAGAGTCGGGGTAGTATATCCCACACCCAACCAAAAATCAAACAGCCCTTGAAGAGCACGCCCGCCGGAGCTTCCCCCCGCCGGTCGATCGACTTCGGCGGTGATCCTCTCCGGTTTTATTTGTGTAAAATGAATATCTCACGAACCGGAAATGTCCTCTTCGGGCCGGATTTTCTAACGGGGTTTAATCCGTTAAAAAATTTCCCCGAGGGGTTATATTTTCAATCTAAGGGCCGCGTCTCTTCGGGAAAGCCGGGATGTGGGGTTGTTGGTCAAATTGATTTTTTAACGGGTTTTACTTTCCGGGAAGATATTGTATACTACGTCCCCACACGAAGTTTTCGGTGGTCCGTTCTTCAATTTTTGAAATGAGAGGATCCTGGCATGGGTAAAAACCTCAAGTACACCGTTTTCTTAATGATCGTGGCCGCCGCCCTCAACCTGGGCGCACGAAGCAGCGATCAATACGATCAGGAAGCCCGCGAGCAGGAAAAAGCCCAGAAGCAGCTGGACGCGGAGACCCAGACCACGGAGCCGCGCCAACCCATGAGGAATTTCGCGTCCGGCGTCAAGGAAATGACCGTCGATAACGCAAGGGACGCTCTCTCCGATACCGCGGAAGGCACGACCCATGAAAAACCCGTCGTCGGAACGCTGGACGGCGCCCAAAAAGGCGGCTCCAAAGTGATCGACAATACCATCAAGGGCGTCAAGAAAGTGGTTTCGCTGGGGTATGCCAAGGATGACAGCTACACGGTGGAAGAGCCGACCGATCATTCCGGCGATGCCGCCAAGATCAAACTCTTCAAGTTCTGATCGCTAAAGAAAACCCGCCCGTTCTTCCGCGCCGCGGATCCCGCGCGTCTTTTTTTACCGCTTCTTCTTTTTCTTCGGGGACTTTGTTTTTTTACTTTTGTCATCCTGCTTGGACGCGGGCTTCTGGGGAATGGACGGCGCTTTTTGCTGCGGTGGGGTCATCGCCGGCGCGACGGGCGCCTTCGGCGCGTTGCCGGATTTGCGGCGGGCGAAACATTCCTTACAGTAGACCGGACGTTCTCCGGAAGGTTTGAAGGGGACTTCGCAATGATTGCGGCAGTCCGCACAGACCGCCTGGTACAGGGTCCTCTCCCGAGGCCCGTGGTTCTGCGGGGCGGCTTGCCCGGAATGCGGGAGCGGCTGAACGGGATGGGAGGGCTCCGGCCGCCGGACGTCCTGGGAAACGCGCCTCATCTCCTGCGGCAGGGACGCCAGCCGGCTGATCACCAGGTCCGTTTTTTTCTCCAGGGCCTCGAGCCGTTCGACGAGTTTCGCCATCACGGTCACAAGCTCCGGCAGATCCGTTCTTTCCGCTTTCGACGCTTTCGTTCTCGCTTGTTTTTTCATAGGGCCAGGCCGCTCCTTTTCAATAGGTCCAACGCTTTACCGGAAGATCCCGCTTCTATTATGACTTCGAAGCCTTCGCCTCTTTTACGAGAGAAATAAGAACGTCCATTTGCCCGGAGATCTTTTTCAGAAGGTCCAGCTGCTCCAGCGACATCCTGTCCTGCTTTTCCTGCATATTCTTCGCTTCGCTGGCGATCTTCGCCATATCGCCCAGCTTGCTGAGATCGAACATTTTTCTCCTCCGGATTTGACTTACAAAAAAATAAACGGACGGCATCCGGCGGGAGCGTGTAACCTCACCTTAAGATCTCGCCCTTCCCCCGCGAAGCCGTCCGTTGATCCCTTCCTTTTACGGAATGTATTTAAGCCTTGCCGCTCTTGACCAGTTTTTCCGCTTCAAGCCAGTTCGCAAGATCTTTGCCCTGAACGCATCCGCTGCGTTCCCAGAGCTCTTTGGCCTTTTTTTGAATGCGCGCGTTAAGTTCCGCATCCGAAAGTTTCGGCGCTGAAGGCTTGCTGGCAGTGCGGGGGCTCGTGTAATTGTCCATCTTTGGTTCCTCCTAGGTTAAACACCCATCTGATAAAATTTTTGATCCACAGGGGCCGTTCAAAAAATCATGGCTCGAGGTACGCCGGGGTGATCAGTGCGGCATAGGAACTAGGGTACCCCCGCAGTGCGCCTCCGTCAAACAAAAAAACGCCGCGAAGGTCCGGCGCTTCCGGGAACACAAATGCGGCTTTCTGTATATTTACCTGAAATGGTATACTGGGCCGGCCTAAAAGAGGTCCCCCATGAAAAAACTTTTTGCGGTCGTGTGCTTTCTGGTCCTTCTGGGCGTTTGCGCCCGGGGGCTGGGGGTCCGTATTCACCCCGAAGTCCTTCGGGACCTTTCCTCTCAAAGAACAAAAGAGTATTACCGCCTCGATCTTGTGAACGGAAAGAGTCTGACCGGAGAGTTGATCGAAAAAAAAGGGACCGGGATCCTTTTTAAATGGCAGGGCGTTCCCGTCAGCTTCACGAACTCCGAAATCGGGAGGCTCACCTCCCTCGGGAACACGCCCCCGGCCGGAGAGGCCAGGGATCTTCAGAGACGGCCCTGGATCACGTTTTCCCCTGAAGACAGCCTGTTTTCCCGCAGCGTGCCTTCCGCCGGGGAAAAGGCTCCCGCCGTCTCCCAAGGCCCGTCTTTTCTTGATTCATTCACGCCCAGCGTGCCGCTAAACGCGCTTGCCCGCGCAAAAAGCCAGCTGAAAAAGGCCGCCGAAACCCGCGCCCAAAACCAGAACATTTAAAACAGAAACCGGCGGGCCGCGCTAAGAACTGATCAGAGATTGAACTGCAGGTCGTAGAGGTTCTTGTAAACGCCGCCCTGGGCGAGCAGCGCGTCGTTCGTCCCTTCCTGAACGATCCGGCCCTTGTCCATCACGAGGATCCGGTCGGCTTTCTGGACGGTACTGAGCCGGTGCGCGATCACGAACACCGTGCGGGCCTTCATCAGGTTTTCCAGCGCGCCCTGGACCTCTTTTTCGCTTTGCGTGTCCAGGTGCGACGTCGCTTCATCCAGAATGAGAATGGGCGGGTCCTTGAGCAGCGCACGGGCGATCGCGATCCTCTGGCGTTCGCCGCCGGAGAGCTTCAGCCCTCTTTCGCCGAGCTGCGTATCATAACTTTGCGGAAGTGCTTCGATGAAATGGTCGGCATACGCGAACTCCGCGGCCTTTTTGACGTCCGCCAAGCTCGCGTCCGGCCTCCCGTAGGCGATATTGTCGCGGATACTGGCGTTGAAAAGCACCGTTTCCTGTGACACGATCCCGATGAGCCCGCGCAGGGACCAGATCGTCATGTCCCGGATATCGCGGCCGTTGATCTTGATCACGCCCTTCGGCGGATCGTAGGAACGGAGCAGAAGGTTCACGAGTGTCGTTTTGCCGGAGCCGCTCGCTCCGACGATGGCGATCACTTCATTGTGCTTCGCGCGGATCATAATGTCTTCGAGCACCCACGCGTCCTGTTCATAAGCGAAACTAATGTGATCATAAAAAACCTCGTGGACCGGCTCGCTGAACTTGAAGGCGTCCGGCCTGTCCTTGATCGACGGCTTGGCGTCCAGGATCTCGAAGATACGCGTCCCGGAGGCGATCGCCTGCTGGATGACGCTGTTGACCTTGCTGATCTTCTTCAGGGGCTCGTAGCAAAGATAAAGCGAGGTCGCGAACGCGGCGAAACGGTCCGGCGGCAGGTACTGGATCCCGTAATAAACCGCGATCCCCGCGCCGACCGCGCCCATCACCTCGATCAGCGGCCGCTGGATGATGGTGGCCTTCATGGTCTTCTTGAAAAATTCAAAAACGCTCCGGTTGATCTCCTCGAAGCGGCGGATCTCACGCTCCTCGCTGCAGAAAGCACGGACGATATGAATGCCGGAAAGGGTTTCGCCGATGAACGCCGTGATGTCCGCCGCCCGCTCCTGCATCCGCTTGGTCATGCGCCGCAACCGCTGTCCGAAATAGATGATCGGGATCGCGACGATCGGAAAGATCAACAGCGCGTAGACCGCGTACCAGCTCCCCCAGTAAAAAACCAGCGGGATATTGAAAAGAAGCACGAAGGGCTGCTCGATAAGGTCCACGACGACGTCGGTGATGGCGCCCTGGATCTGCGCGACATCGTTCATGATACGGCTCAGGAAATCGCCGGTCCGGCCTTTGGCGTAAAAGTCGCTGGAAAGATAGACGAGATGGCGGTAGAGATCATCGCGGACCTGACGGACGGCGCTGATCCCGACACTGGCCATCTGGTAATTGGAAATATACAGAAAAATGCTCCGCAAGAGAAAAACCCCGACGATGCTGATCGGGATCCAGATCAACTGGACCGTGAACGTCGGGATCGGCGGGAGGTATTGGGAAAACCAATGGGGCAATTTATCAAAGGACGCGGCGCTGACCCGAATGGCGCCTTTCTGGAAAAGCCCTTTCGTCGTGATAAAGATCGCGACCGAGACCAGCGAATTCGCCGCGGCGTAGGCCAGCATGAAAGAAATGGCCAGGACAAGCCGCCACCGGTGCGGCCAGATATATGTAAGCAATCTTTTATAGACGTTCATGGATCTCCTGACTTTTGGGGAACGGTCCGAAGAGAACGCAGAACGGGGCCATAAACCGCGATCCGTCCGCCGCCTCCCGGGCCCTTGGGCCACAAGGGCCATCACTGTAACATATTCGTTGACAGTGCTCAAGGTTATGATTTAATCTTCCAGGACGTTGCTTTCCCGCTCTTGGTAACCCCAGACTTATGAAGGAGTTAGCACCGCATCATATTTACAATTAAGGGTATGCGGTGCGATACTGTCCAAACATTATTATATTTTTAGGGTTGTTTGGACTGTCCTGATATCATTAATTAGTAAACGAGAGTCAGGACTGTTAACCCTTAAAATCAAATGGAGAACAGTATAGGATGATACAGCCTCTGAAGGTCGGCGTGATCGGCATCGGACACCTCGGCAAAGAGCACGCCAGGATCTACCGGGAACTGCCGGAGTCGGAGCTCGTCGGGATCTCGGACCTGGACCCCGCCAAGGCCGAAAAAGCCAAGGAACTCGGCACCGTCTACTATAAAGACTACCGGGACCTCCTCGGGAAAGTCGAAGCCGTCAGCGTCGCGACGCCGACCTCCACCCACTACACCGTCGCGAAAGAGTTCCTCAATGCCGGCATCCATACCCTGATCGAAAAGCCCATCACGCTGAAGCTCGACGAGGCGGACGAACTGCTTGAGCTGGCGCGCAAAAAGCACTGTGCCCTGCAGGTCGGTCATATCGAACGCCATAATCCCGGGTTCAAGCGCATCGAAGAGATCGCCAAGAACATCCGGTTTTTCGAGATCCACCGCCTCGGCCCTTTCACCGGACGCATCAACGACTGCGGCGTGGTGCTGGACCTCATGATCCACGACCTGGACATCGTCCTCGGACTCGTCAAATCCGAGGTCGCGAGCTTTGACGCCATCGGCGTGAACGTCCTGACGCCGTTCGAGGACATCGCCAACGTCCGCATGAAGTTCAAGAACGGCGCGGTCGCGGACATCACCGCCTCGCGCCTGACGTTCGAAAAACAGCGGAAGATCCGGATCTTCCAGGAAGACGCTTACATCTCGCTCGACTACGGCGCGCAAACCTGCAAGATCTTCCGGAAGAACGGCGCCGAGATCGCGCAGGAATCGATCGACATCGAAAAGGCCGAACCTCTCAAAGAAGAGCTGAAATTCTTCATGAACAACATCCGGACCGGAAAAAGCCTCGGGAACCCGGACACGGCGGCCCGTAACGCCCTGAAGCTCGCTCTCGAGATCGCCAGGACCGTCCAGGCCAATCAGCCCCAGCCTTCGGCCAAGACCGCCTCATGACGCGCAAGCTCTTCATCGTCGCGTGCGAAGCCTCGGCGGACCTTCACGGCGCGCACCTGGTCGCTGAGATCAAAAAGACCGCGCCCGACGTCACGTTCTGCGGCATCGGCGGCGCCAAGATGCGGGCGGCCGGCGTAGAACTCTTTGACGATATGACCACGATCTCTGCGCTCGGGCTCGGGGACGTGCTCCGGAATTATTTCAAGTACCTCAAGATCTTCAACGACACGGTCCGGCACATCCAAACCGAAAAACCGGACGCGCTCGTCGTCATCGATTCCCCGGCCTTCAATCTGCGGCTCGCCAAAAAGGTATCGCCGTTCGTTCCCGTGCTTTATTACATCTCTCCCCAGCTTTGGGCCTGGGGCAAGCGGCGCATCCACATCGTCAAAAAGCACGTCCGCGAAATGCTGGTCATTCTTCCCTTCGAGGAAACTTTCTACGCCGACGAAGGCGTGAACGCCAAATTCGTGGGGCACCCGCTGCTGGACGCGATCCCGGAACTGCCGGACGCGGGCGCGCTCCGTGCCAAGCTGGGAATTCCCGCGGGGCAAAAAGCCGTCGGGCTTTTCTCGGGATCCCGCGAAAAAGAAGTGAACCGGATCCTTCCGGTCATGCTCAAGGCGGCCGTTCTTCTGCGGCAAAGTTTTCCCGAATCCTCTTTTTTCATTTCGCGGTCCTCGAATGTCCGCCCGGCGGTCTATGAAAAGATCCTTGCCCAGTCGGACCTCAAGCCGGAATGTCCCGCCGTGCCTTTCTACGAGCTCGTCAAGGCGATGGACTTCGCGCTCGTCACGTCGGGGACCGCGACGCTGGAAACCACGCTCATCGGCACGCCGTTCTTTTTGCTTTATAAGACGGGCTGGTCGACCTATTTCCTCGGCAAGTACCTGATCAAAGTCCCCTACCTCGGGCTCGTGAACCTGCTGGCGGACGACCGCGTGGTCCCCGAATTCATCCAAGGAGACGCCCGCCCCGAAACGATCGCCCACGAAGCCAAGGTTTTCCTTCAAAGTCCGGAACTTCAGGAAAAAATGCGTGAAGAATTCCGGCAGGTGCGCGGGAAGCTCGGCGAAAAAGGCGCGAGCGAAAAAGCAGCCCAAGAGATCTGCGATTTTCTCGCCCAAAAAAAGTAGCCCGTAAGCCGGGAGATGCCGGACGGGATTGTCTGGACTTTTCCTACCGGATTTTATTTCTGTTCAGAAGAGGGCAAGTGCTGCCCTTGTCTCTTGTTTCTTTTCCTGGATGGTCGACGAGGGCTGTAC
>CAIJDY010000212.1 GCA_903819565.1 Candidatus Omnitrophota bacterium
CATCACCAATCAGTCGTTGAACATTTTCAGTTTTATCGGGCTGATCCTTCTGATGGGCATCGTGAAAAAAAATTCCATCCTGCTTGTCGATTTCACGAATCAAATGCGCGAGAAGGGACTCTCTCCGTTAGAAGCCCTGAAGACCGCTTGCCCTATCCGTTTGCGCCCGATCATCATGACTTCCGTTTCCACCATCGCCGCCGCCATCCCGCCGGCCCTAGCCCTGGGGCCGGGCGCCGAAACCCGCGTCCCGATGGCGATCTGCGTGATCGGCGGTGTTTTCGTTTCCACGCTGCTTACGCTTTTTGTCGTGCCAACGGCCTATCTTGTTTTCTCGAACCTGGAAAACGCGGCCCGGCTGACCAACGCGTTCGACAACCTTATCGGCAGGCCGTTACGAAGCTGCCTTTCCACCGTTTCACGTTTCGTTGCCGAGATCCGCTCGAAAGTCTGAGCGGAACACGTCGCGTCTTGACAGAAGACTCCCTAAATGAAATCATGGTGCCTCGTTCCTGAAAAAACTGAAAGACCGTTCTCATGATGACAAAGATAAATAGCCGTTCGCCCCAGGTTCTTCTTTCCGTCCGCGATCTCATCATGCCCTATTTTGTGGTCGAGGGCAACCGCAAGAAAGAACCCGTGAAAAATATGCCGGGGATCGCGCGGCTGTCGATCGACCTGCTCGTCAAGGAGATCGCGAAAGCAAAAGGCCTGGGGATCCGCGAGGTCATTCTTTTCGGCATATGTCCTTCCCGTAAAAAGAACGCGACAGGAGATCACGCCTATTCCGCGGAAAGCGTCGTCGCCCGCGCCGTGACTGCGATCAAGCAAAAGGTCAAAGGCATTTCTGTGATCACCGATATTTGCCTTTGCGCTTACACCGACCATGGCCACTGCGGGATCTTGAAAAAAAATCCCGGCACGATCGATTCAAGACCGACGCTGGAGGCACTTTCGGAAATGGCTTTAACGCACGCCCGTGCGGGCGCGGACTGGGTCGCCCCTTCCGCCATGGCGCATCAGCAAGTGCGGGCCATCCGGAGGAAACTTGACCGGCACAGCTATCCGGAAACCAGGATCCTGGGATATTCCGCGAAATTTGCCTCGAACTTTTATGGCCCGTTCCGCGACGCGGCCGCCTCCGCGCCAAAATTCGGCGACCGGAGCGCTTACCAGCTCAATTACGCGGATCCCCGGCGCGCGCTCCGGGAGATCGCCGAAGATATCCGGGAAGGAGCGGCCATGGTCATGGTCAAGCCGGCGCTGAGCTACTTGGATATCCTGAAGGATGCGAAAACGAGGTTTGATTTTCCGCTGGCCGCTTATAACGTCAGCGGCGAGTACGCGCTCGTCAAATACGGCGCCCGCGATGGACTCTGGAATGAGAGAAAGATGGTTTTTGAGATCCTGGTCTCCATCAAACGCGCCGGGGCGGACCGGATCATCACCTACCACGCGACGGACGTCGCAAAGTGGCTCGGGGTAAACGCTAGATCCCGGGGCAGAACTTTAGACTTCGGCCGCGATCAACCCGGTAAGCAGCCTCGTGATCTTGGATTGATCGATCACGGTCTTCGCTCTTAAATACTCCATGCCGTTCTTATCAGCGGTTCCCTTCGCCTTACAGTCCAGGTCGTAGAGGATCTCCACGTGATCACAAAGGAACCCCAAGGGAGCAACAACGACTCTTTTTTCGCCGCTTTTCGCCAATCGCTCGATCGCCGCTCCAATGTCCGGCCCGAGCCAGGGCTCGCCCGTTACCGGAGGTTTGGATTGATAAACCACGGACCATTTGTCATGTCCCAGCGCCTTCGCTACAAGCGCGCTCGCGGCGCGGATCTCGTCAGCATAACCGCTTCCCCGCTCCTGCGGGCCTGCCTTCACGGGCAGCGAATGGAATGAAAAAAGAATGGGCGTCCCGTTTCTTTCCTTTTCAGGGACGGTACCGAAGACTTCAGAGACCGCTTCCGCCTGCGCCTCAATAAAAAGTTTTTCGCCGTGCCAACCCTTCAAAAAAACATAATCGAGTGCCGGAGCTTTCAAAGAGATCCTGGCAGTTTCCAGGCTCTCCCGATAACCGATCCCCGCGGCGGCCCCGCCAAACGCGTTGAGCGCGATCGCCAGCCCTTTTCCGTGACCTTTCAAATGGATCCCCGAGAGAACATCTTTGAAAAAAGGATGCCAGTGCTTCATCCCAACGAAAACCGGCAGGTCCATGCCCGCGTCCTTGAGAGACTTTTCAAGCCGCTTCGCGAAACCGGTCACCGCGTCATGATAAGGAGAAGCGCCGCCGGTCATTTCATAATTGCGGGCGACGGCATCCAGGCGTTCCCTGGAAACGTTCTTTCCCTCGGTCATCGAGGTGAGAAAGGGCATGACCTCTTCGCGTTTCCGGGGACCGCCGTGTCCCATCAACAGGATATGATCGATTTTTCTCGCTCCGCTCCGTCGTGCCATCGGATAAAAGTTCCTGACGTAATAAGTTTTTGTCATCCCCGCGAAAGCGGGGATCCAGGAAATGGATTCCCGATAAAAACATTCGGGAATGACACTGTGTTAGAGATTCTAAGAAACCTCCGGCCGTTCCCGCTCCGTCAAAAATTGCCCCATGGATTCCGCGGTCAGTTCGGCCCACTTGATGCAGTCCGGGACCCCGATCCCCTGGTAGGCATTTCCAGCCAAATAAAGCCCCGGAAAGCCCGCGAGCTTCGACTGAACGGACTTCATGAGCCCCAAGTGCCCGACACGGTATTGCGGCATGGTCTTGGGATACCGCTTGATCGATGAAAAAAGCGGCGGCGTTTCAATCCCCAGATAATGGCGCAGTTCCTCTTTGACCGTATGATCGAGCATCGCGTCGTCCATCGCGTACACCTGCCGGTGCAGCGCGCCGCCCGCGAAGACACGCAGCAGGACCATCTCCTGCGGCGCACGGCCCGCGAACTTGACGCTCGAAAAACTGCATGCCACGATCTTCCGGCCCGTGACCGCCGGGACCACGAATCCGAAGCCGTTCAGGGAATGAGGAATCTCCGAACGCTTGTAAGCTAAATTAACCGTGGCCACCGACTCATAAGGGATCATCCCCAAATCACAGGAAATTCCCGGAGCGGCTTTTAAAAGTAGGGGCACCGCCTGAAAAGCGGAAAGAGCGATGCACACCGCGTCGGCCTCCAGGACTTCCCCCCGCTGGAGCGCGACTTTCCATTTCCCGGAAGAGGCCCGGACCTCCGTCGCGAAAGCGTTCATCCGGAACGAAACTTCGGGCAGCTGCGCGACGATCGCCCGCGTCAGGGATTCCATGCCTTCACGGAACGAAAGGAACAAACTGTAGCGCGGGCCGCTCGCCGTCTGTGTGGCGTTCTTGCTCCTTAATTTCTTCCGCGTGATCAGTCCCCGGATCACGCTGCCGTATTGCCGCTCGAGGTCCAGGAACTGCGGCATGGTCGCCGCCAGGCTCAGAAATTCGGGGTCCGCCGTGTAGATACCGCCGATCATTGGTTGCGCGATCTCCTGAAGCGTCGTTTCCCCGAAACGGCGGCGCACAAAACTGCCGACGCTCTCATCCCCCTGGTTTTCACGTCCGGGAATGAAGAATTCGCACCCCATGCGGAATTTCGTCCGCCAGTCCAGAAGCGGCGTCGTGAGGAACGCCGGGATCTGAGAAGGTGCGATCAGATAAAAACCTTCCGGGACCGGGACCAGCCTGCCCTTTTTATAAATAAAACTGCGCCGGAATTTATGGTTCGTCCCGATGATCTCGGGAACGATGCCCAGACGTTTGGAGAGTTCGTAGCCGGCGGGCTTTTCCGAGATGAAGGAATCGGGACCGCCTTCCAGCAGAAAGCCGTCCCGGGAACAGCTTTCGATCACGCCGCCGAGCCGCGACGTTGCTTCGACGAGGATGATCTCCGGCGGATTCCCGGCTTCGCGGCCCAGTTCCCGGAGACGGTACGCCGTTGCCAGTCCCGAGATCCCGCCGCCAATAATGACGACTTTCTTTTTTGATTTCATAGAGACTGTCTGGAGGCGCTCATTTCATGAACAAGATCGATCAGGGCGATCACGTTGTCGACGGGCGTCGACGGCAAAACTCCGTGGCCAAGGTTGAAAATGTGGCCTGGCCTGCGCGCCGCAAGATCCAGGAGCTTCTTCACCTGTTCACGCATCTGCGGGACCGGTCCGAGAAGGATCTCCGGATCGAGATTCCCCTGAACGGCCCTATCGTGACCGATCACTCTCCAGGCCTGGTCGAGCGGCCAGCGATGGTCGACGCCGCAAACGTCGCCGCCGGCCTCGCTGAATTCTTTTAAAAAAGGCCCGGTGCCCGTTCCGAAATGAATGACGGGAACTCCCTTCCGGATCCCCTCGATGACCTTCCGCGTATGCGGCAGGACATATTCCCGGTACTCCTCCCCGCTGAGGCATCCCACCCAGCTGTCGAACAACTGGACGACATCGGCGCCGGCCCGGATCTGCCCGTTAAGATAAGGGATCACGGCACGGCCGATCTTATCGAGCAAAGCGTGCCAGGCCAGAGGCTCCTCGCGCATAAATTTTTTTGTTTTGTCGAACACGCGCGAACTTCCGCCCTCGAGAACGTAGGCCGCCAGCGTGAAAGGCGCTCCGGAAAAACCGATGAGCGGCATCCCCGGCCTTAAAGCCTTGCGGGTTTTTTGGACCGCCTCAAAAACGAAGGAAAGCGATTCGTTGGGATCGACCTCCGGAAGCCGGACAACGTCATCCCCGCTCGCGACCCGGCCGTTGATCACCGGCCCCTTATGCTCCGTGTATTCCAATTTGAAACCGAGCGGCTCGAGGATAAGAAGAAGATCGGAAAATAGGATCGCCGCGTCCGCGCCGATCCTTTGCTGGGCGGTCACGGCGACTTCCGCGCACAACTCCGGGTCCTTGCAAAGGTCCAGAAAAGACACTTTCGCCCGGATGTCCCGGTACTCTTTCATGTAGCGTCCGGCCTGCCGCATGAGCCAGACGGGCGTGAACGCCGTCTGTTCGCGCCGGCAAGCTTTCATAAAAGATGACTCTTGCCGGGGAATGATCATGATGTTTTAGCGGTCCCGCGCGCGGGCTGGTAGGAACAGCCGTCGTCTTCTTCCAGATAATCGCCGCGCAAGGCGTAGGCGCGGGACCTGGAACCGCCGCAAATGCCCCGGTAAGGACAAAGGCCACAGCGCCCTTTCAGGAGCGAGGGGTCCCGGAGCTCTTTCATCAGGGGAGAATTCCGGTAGATATCCGCAAGAGATCTCTCGCGAAGATTTCCCGCCAAAAGCGGCAGGAACCCGCTCGGGAACACCTCGCCGAGATGGGAAACGAAAACAAAACCTTTCCCGGAATTGACGCCCAGCGGGGCGTTGCCGATGCTTCCCTTCGGCCCGCAGGCCTGTGTCAAAAAGGCGGGCATATCGACCTCTTCCTGGACCAGTGAATCCGTGGAGATCCCCTGCTTTTCCAATTCTTTCTCAATATAAAATTTCCGGTAATGCGGCGCCTCGGTCACTTTGATGATCGCCCGGACCCGCTGGCTCAGCTGATAGATCTTTTCAAAGGCCTCGTCGAACTTTTGCGCGGTCAGGAGCGGTAGTTCTTTTCCCCGGCCGGTCGGCACCAAGAAAAACACTTCCCAGAAAACGATCCCTAGAGGCTCTATCAGCGCGATCAGCGCGTCCAGTTGCCCGGAGTTGTGGACATTGACGAGCGAATTGATCTGAACGGCGAGCCCGAGCTCCTTCGCGATCGCGATACTTTCAAGCGTCCGCTTGAAAACGCCCTCCACTTTCCGGAAAGCGTCGTGGTCCTGCGCGTTCGCCGCGTCCAGACTGAACGCAATCTGGTCCAGTCCCGTTTCCTTCAGTTCCCGGATCTTCCCGCGCGTCAAAAGCGGCGTCACTGCGGGGATCGCGCCAGTGCGCAGCCCGAGGGATTTCGCGTAGCGGATCAGCTCGCAAAGGTCCTTCCGCTTGAGAGGATCTCCCCCGCTGAAGATCAAGATCGGGGTTCCCATGTCCTTGACCTCCCGGATCAGCCGGAGGCCTTCTTCATGAGTGAGTTCGTCCGGGTCGGGATCGGGTTCCGCGGAGGCGCGGCAGTGGATGCATTCGAGATCGCAAGCGTGCGTGGTCTCCCAGATGACTAAAAAAGGACGCTGATTAAAATCGAAATTGCCGGGGTTCATTCCCAATACTCAGCTTTCCGGTTGGCGTTATGACAGGCAAATAGGGTATCAGAAACAAGAAAAGACCTGAAGTCAAATAATCGCGTAACCTTGCGGCACGCAAGTTACTGCGAGCATTTGATCCGCCAACGCATTGTGGCGGATATAGGAGAGGGGGAGAAAAACGAAAGCGGATTAAAATCAACCCCAGTTCGCGACGAGCGAAAGGCTGACGATCTGAGCGTCGTAAGAGCCTCCGATGCCGGAGTTTTCGTTGGGTTGATAACGCTGAAAAGAGTATTGTGGCTGGACCGCCAGGTCTTTATTGATGTCCCATTTACAAGATACGGAGAGGCCCGTCTGATTGTAATCCGCGCCGTAATAGACGAACTGGGTTTGATCGTAGGCGTAAAAATTTCCGGCATTATTCGCAACGGTATAAAAAAGCGAGCCGTTGAAACCTAATTTTTTATGCGGCTGGTAGTCCGTGCTGAACATCCACGTATAATAATTGGAAGTGAAAGTCGGGTATAATTGGGTGACCTTGGTAGCGTCCTGGAACGCAACTTTGGAACCCTCTCCCTGCGCGGTCTTTGTAGCGTCTTGCCGCTGGGTGAAAGAACCCGTCATGGAAAGATTCGACAACGGGTAAACGCTGAGGTCATAGACCAACGTGTTCGAGAGAACATTCGCTTTCTCATTGATGTCGTCATAGACGGCACGGGACGTATAATCCGTATTATCGAACAAGTAGCGGAAAGAAGCCTGCGTCCAACTGCAGGGGCGTACGGTCACGCGCTGATTGAACCCCAAGGTCCTCGTATGGAGTGTCTCCAAAAAAACCTGCCCGTTGAAGGGCTTGACCCTGAAGCGGTCGTCAAAATCCATATTCTTGTCTCGCAACCGGAACTGGGATGTCAGATTGATCATGCGCAGGGGCTGAAAATCCGCTCCGACCGTCCACGTGGTCACCGGTTCGTTGATCACAGCATCGCGAGTTTGGTTTTCCGTCTTCCCATCGGTCGTTCCCACAATAACGCTGTCTCCCGCAATAACCGTTCTATCCATAAACAGATGATTCTGCGACTGTTCGAAGGAGAGGTCCGAATAGATCGCCGTGCGGGGGATCGCTTTAAAACGCAAACCGAAGGATTCGGCGAATTTATACGTGTTGCTATCCGTATCCGTTTTGGGAGTGTAATCGGGAACACCGATCATCCCGGTCGCGGAAGTGTCGGTGGGATAATACGAATTGGCCTTCCGGTCCACGACTTCAGCCTTGAATCCCCCTGTTCCGCTCAGCCAGCTCCAAGGACTGACCATCAAATTCATCACCCACGAGTTCCGGTCTTGGTCATTGTGCGCGCTACCGTCCGGTTTATTGAGCTGTCCAACACCCGCAACCATGCTGAGATCACCCGAGGGTGTAAACTGCTGGATGTTCTGGCGATCCTGATTTTTTAAATGCTCAAAACGATAGGCGCTTGAAGCAAAAACTTTTTCGTTAAGATACCACTTGTCCACACCCATCGTGGTCGTCATGACGTCTGTTTCCTGGACCTGATCCTGACGACGTTGATCGAACTGGGTCGCTATCGTAGCGGCGGTCCCGGTGGCGGAACCGTCGGAAATCCTCTGTTCATACCCCCGCGTTTTCCATCGTGCGATCTCAAAACGCTGGTCGGCGGTCAAATGATAACCCTTTTCCGTATAGTCCGCTTTGACACCGAAAGTATCCGTCGCCTGATCGATCTCTTCCCAGGATGGGGCGATCTTTTTAGTCGTTCCCCCCTGGGTCACGATATCCCAATTCAACATGGATTTTGACCCGATCTTGTAATCGTGATCGTAATAAACGCTCACGTTAGGAAGATCCGGCATCGTGATCCCCGCTTCAAATCCAATATGTCCGATATCGAGGAACAGATCCCGGCTCAAACTGTTATCGGTTATTGTCGGAAGAAGGTTGTAGATCCCGCCATAGGTGTCATAATATTTCCGGAACTGTTTGAAGTCGACGTCTATGTACCCGACATCTTTTTTGGCGATCTGGTAGGACCCTTTATAATCGTTGTTCCCAGCAATGGCGTGTCCGTCCACATCGACCGTGACATCATCCCCTGACTTATAATTAAGGTTAAAGTCCTCAAGACCGCCACTATAGCCCCGGTTCCTCCAATTCATGGCTTCGTATTTGTGATAATCCCCGCCTACCATCGCGACCTGAAAGGGTTGGACAACAGCATCCGCCTTTAACGAATCTGTTTTATCCGTCTGGGTGGTTTTTTGTGTCGCAGAGGAATCGGAAGTGACCGGCTGCTGGGAGGCTACGGCTTGGGCGTCTTGCGGATTTGCTTCGGCGGCAACAGCAACAGTTTGGCTTAAAAACACCCATACCGCCAGAAATAAACCACGAAGGTGGAAAGATCTCATAGGCTGTCGCCTAATACCTCAGGTGCTTGTCGAAATTCGAACCATGAACGGCAACGTGGCATTCCCCGCTGAAACAAGTCCCCTGTCTGAGCCTGCTAGCATGGTCGCCTATCAGATAGGTATCGCTATGGCAACGCATACACAAATTGGCATCCCGAGCAACGAGCATCTTATCGTTGATCGAACCGTGGACCTGGTGGCAGGACGTGCATCCTTCCCGCAGCGCGAGATGCTCGATCGCGAACGGACCCCGCTGCTGCTTGTGACACCGGAAACACGGCTCGTTCACGTCTTGCATGGATGTGGCGGACCAGGGTTTGGCATTCAGGCCGTGAGGATCATGACAGTCGGTGCAGGACATGTGCCCTTCCTCCACGGGATGGTGATAAGGGAGATTGAATTGGGCTTTCTTTTCCATGTGGCAGGCAAAACACGTGGCGGGATCTCTGCTGGGATTGATGATCTTGTTGCCCTTGCCGCCGCCGGACCCCGCGTGCAAGCTTCCCGGTCCATGACACATCTCGCAGCCCTCCACCTTGACACCTTCCATCGGAATGGAAATGCGTTCATGGGTGGATTTCTTGAATTCCTTCATCTCTTTTTCATGGCAGGCGGCGCAGGTCGAGGAACCGACATACTTGGCGCCTTCCATCTTGTGGGATTCCAGGACTTTTTTGAGGGCTTCGACATCGACATCACGGCAGGAAGCGAAGAGACCCAGCGACACGAAAAGAACAACAGCGAGGATTATTTTGTTGCGATGAAAGCCCGCGAACCGTTCGATCTCATTCACCTTGTTCGTTTGGCAGTGCAATCGTTTTTCCTTAAAGGGATTATCGGCTCACTCGCTTCAAGATTAACGACCGCATTCTAGCGAATAAATAAAGGGGGTCAATCATTTTTATACTTTTTTCCTGTTTTTATCCTCTCGCCTGCCGCCTCGGGGTCCTAGCGGGCGTAACTGTGCAGGCCGGCCATCAAATAATTCACGCCGATATAGGTGAAGATCACCGATAAAAACCCGGTCATAGCGACCCACGCCAGTTTTTTTCCGCCCCAGGCCTTCATGAGCCTCAAATGGAGATACAGGGCGTAAATCAACCACGTGACGAGCGACCAGGTCTCCTTGGGGTCCCAGCTCCAATACCTCCCCCACGCCTCGTTCGCCCAAATGGCGCCCGATGCCACCCCGAAAGTCAGCAGAGGAAACCCGAAAAGGATCGCCTTGTACATGACAGCGTCCAGCTTTTCAAGCGTCAGCTCCTGTTTGGATCCGGGAAATAAATAGATCGCGGCAGCGATAAAGGAGATCGCGAAAGCCCCGTAGCTGAGAAAACAGGACGACACGTGAAGGAGCAACCAATTGCTCTGCAGCGCCGGCATCAGCGGCTTCATCGTCTTGTCATGGGAAAAGGCGTAGACAAGAATCGCAATGTTGCACAGAAGGACAAAAAAACCAAGCCGCGATATCTTCAGGAAAAGGTCCGCGATCAGGTACGCCGCCACGAGGGCCCAGGAAAAAAAAGAAAGGGATTCGTACATGTTGGACATCGGGGCGTGTCCCGAGAGCTTCCACCGCACAGCCAGGGCCGCCGTATGGAACACGAGGCCCGCCAGGACCATCAGCATGGACGGCCGGCCAAGGCGCGTCGTTTTCTTGAAGAACAGAAGAAAGTACGGCACGATGCTCGCGGCATAGATAAAAAAAGCGATCGATAAAAGATTGGATTCCGTCACAGGATATCTCCTCTGTTTTATCATAGGGGACAGGCATACAGTGACTGCCTGTCCCCTAGAAAAATCTTTCGTTTCAGATTATTTCGTGTCCGGTTTCTTTTTTTTCTTCAGAAAAGGCTTCAGGTAAATGCTCTGGACCAGCCCGAACATGATCAAAAGAATGCTGGCATAAACCACTCCGGTCCCCGGATCTTTTTCGATATCGAACCCCGACCACTTCCCTTCCTGGGAATCATAAGTCGCCTGGTAGATCGAGAAACCCTTGTAACTCAGCGGCTTGTTGACCTCAATGGCCCGTTCCATGACCTTTTTTCCGTTCTCGAGCACTTCGACGTGGCTGATAAAAGCCTTCGGGATCTCCTGCGCCCAAATATAGCGAAAGCTCAAAAGCTTGTCGCTTTCTCCGTGAAAATCCGCGTACCGGTGAAAAACCCACTCCGCGTAATTGACGTCTTTCCCCCGGACGTGCACCAGGATAGCCGGATTGTTCGGCTCGTTGGAAACCGAAAAAGCCATTTTTCGCGTCACATCGTAGCGGAAATCCGGGACATATTCCTCGACCTGAAATTCGAGATCCGTCCCGGGAACCGCCGTCCAGACCTTTTTCCTGAACGCGAATTCGAGCGGCTCTTTCCGACCCGGAACAAGGATCAGGATCTTTTGCCTCCCGCCCTCGTATTTCTGGAGTTCGAAATCCTTCAGCCGAAGCTCAAATCCCAGAGGAATCGTTCTGTTGCCGCTCGTGAAAGCGGCCACCGTCTGGCCTTCCAGAACGTCCACCTCTCCATGGACCCTCCCGACGGCGCTGAGCATCCCTCCGGCCAGCAATAGAATAAGGCTCAGGTGGATCGTCAAAAAACCGACCGATCTTTTCTTGGCGAGAAGGCTTTTCACAAAGCATCCGAGGATATTGACACTGAGAAAAAAGATCAAAAGAAGGAACCCGGCGCTCGTAAAAAGAGTGTTGAGGTGCAGCCGGTAGAAGATCTCGGTCAGCCTGATGCCGTAAACGCGCGCGTATTCCGAAAAGGTGCGCTCCTGCGGAATGAAACTCCCGAGGATCGCGACAAGGATCAGGATAAAAAGCAGGATCGCGGTAAAACGGACGGAGAACAAGCTGTTAAAAAGGTCCCGCGCTCTCGGGTTCTTATGGAAAGTGATAAAAGCCATCTTTGCCTTGGGGGCTCTCGCTTTGGAATGCGCTTATAGATAGAAAACGATTCGGAAATTTTTATTCCTCAGAAATTGACGGCGCATTGATAACGGCCCAGAGAATAACGGAAAAGGAAGAAAGAACCAAGTGAATTTTTCGATCGCTACCGGCACTCTCAGGCGTCTGCCGGCGGCGCGGGCGGCTTTTTCGCCGGAGGAGGCGTCTCCAGCTCTTTCTCTTTTTCGGGGACCTTCCCGAGGACCATGCTCAGGTTCAGCGGGTAAGTCCCCGGCGCAAAAATCACAAAATAGAAATGCCAGACCAGGATCGCCAGGACCGCCAGAACCGCCTCAAAGAAATGGATCGTCGTCGCGAGGTCCAGGGCCCATTTCGGGAAATACCGCATGAAAAAATTCTCAAAAGTCAGGACCGCGCCGGTGAGGATCATCACCACGGAACCCCAGATCAGGGCCCAGTATTCGGCCTTCTCAATATAACTGTAGCGATCGAAGTGAGGCTCCGCTTTGGAAAGACCCAGGTTATAGCAAACCAAAGCGAAGCAGTCCTTGAAATCCTTGACCTTCGGGAGGAGCTCCCGGAGCTTCATCCGCCCACGGCGCGTCAGGACCATGTACCCCCCGTGATAAAGCAACAGCAGGATAAAAATAATTGCCGTCCCTTTGTGGATGCTCCCGCGCAAGTCAAAGTTCGTCTTCACGAGCTTGAACGGAAAATTCCACCAGTTGTCCGGATATTTCAGCGCGAAACCCGTGTAGGCCAGTACCATAAAAGTGACCGTAAGGATCCAGTGCTGGATGCGCTCTTGCAGCGTGAACCTTGTGTAGAGGCTTTCCTGCTTGATCTTTTGATAGTATTTCGCGAACCTCTTTGAAAAATCGAGCGTGTTGTGGGCCAACATGCCGCCGATCACGCCGATGATCAAAAGGATATAGAGGATCGTCACATAAAAAACGATGTGCGATTCTTTCGCCAGCGGCGTTCCGTGCACGCGCCCCTTGGCCAATTGTTTTCCCGCGCCCGGATGGCATTCGCCGCAAGTCCGGGACAGATTATTCTTGTTCACGGAAGAATTCGGGTCGGAAGATGGCAGGACATCGTGCGCCCCGTGGCAGCTCGCGCAGTTGGCCACCGTGGTGGCCCCCATTTTTCCGGCGAGCCCGTGATAGCTGTTCAGATAGGAGCTGACCCGGTCGGTGGGCAGACTGTACTTTGCGTTCATCGTCTCCGACCCGTGACAGCGGCCGCAGGTCTTTTCGGAAAGCGTGGTCGCGTAAACTGTCGAAGTCGGGTCCAAATGGGATTTGATGAGATGCTCGCCGTGACAATCCGTGCAGACCGGCGCTTCTCTCTTTCCGGTCGCCGCCGCTTTCCCGTGCGTGCTCCGCAGGTAGGTGTTCATCACGTTCTCGTGGCACTTCCCGCAAGTCGCCGGAACGTTCTTCCAGAAGATCTTCGAATTCGGGTTGGACGGCGCGTGAAGATCGTGGGACCCGTGGCAATCGGTGCAGATCGCGGAAGACACCAGCCCTTTTTCCATTAAGGCCTTCCCGTGAACGCTGGCCGCGTAGGTCGTCAAGGGGGCGCGTTCCGAAAGGGCGTATTGCGCCATCTTTTTCTGGTCTTCATGACAAACGCCGCAGGTCTTGGGAATGTTCAAACGGAAAACGGGGGACGCGGGATCCCGGTAATTCAAAAGGGAATGCGGTTCCCCGTGACAGCTCAGGCAGCCGGCCGCGGGCGCTCCAAGGCTGACCGCCTTTCCGTGGTCGGACGCCTGATAAATGTCATTTTCCGTATGGTGACAACTGGCGCACTGGGCGGGAGCCGGTTTGTCCTGATGGGGAATTTCCGAAATGTCGTTATGGCAGGACGTGCAAAGCCGGCGTCCGTGGATCGAAGCCGCGTATTTCGCCGGGTCGATGTCCGTATGGCAGGCGAGACAATCCTCGTTCTGGATCTCCTGCGCGGCAAAACTCCGGTATTGGAACAGGCTCAGCCCGGCGAGCAGCACCGCGAAGAGGTAAAAACTTTTTTTCATAAATGGATTTTTTTTTCCGCTATCCCGGCCCGCCCGTTCCGGGCCCCGGCCGTCCGGTCCCCGCGAACGCTCACGCGTTTTCACCTGTATGACACTCGAAACAGGGCATCCCCTGCCGCTCGTCCGCGTCGCCCGTGTCAGGGTGTTTGAAATCAAGCCCCTTCAGATCGCCTTCAACCCTGCCGAGAGGTCCTTGGGCGATAATGTCATGGCAGCTTGAACAGGTATTCGAGATCGCCGACCCGCCCCCCGACTGATGGCGTCCGCTGTGGCAGCGGAAACATCCCGGCGAATTAAGATGCCCGATATTGTTCGGATAGGCCTTCCACGAAACTTTCATTTGTGGAAAAAAATTCGCCTTATAAACCTGAACGATCGCCGCGATCGACTTCAGGACCTTCGCCTGTTCCCTCTCCCAAATCTGCGGGTATTTCTGCTTGTAGAAATCGCTCAGGGTCAAACTGATCTTGTTCACGGCGTCCTCGGAAGTGGCATACTCTCCCGTAAGGGCGTTCACCGCCTCCCGCTTGATGAAAGGCAGCGAGGGGTCGATCGCGCCGTGCGTCATCGCCTGATTCACGGCTTCGGCCGGCGCCTTGTACTGGTGGCTCGGACGATTGTGACAATCAATGCAATCCATCAAACGCATCTCGCCCTTCGGCGGATTTTCCGCGGTATAGGGGGATCCTTTATCGACAAAGACGGTTTCCTTTCCGTCGGGGGCGACGACGCGGACCCACGGGATAGTTTGCCGCTTTTTGTCGGTAGCGATGTAATAGATCTTGTTATTCCCCGTCACGTGCCAGTGGATCCCCTGTTTCCTGGCCGTAAAATCCGCCCCGCCGCCGACGTGTACCATCATCCGCGTCTTCCACTCCGTATTGGACTCGTCAGGAAGAAAATAATCATGGCTTTGGTCGAGCGACCCCAAAAAGATCTGGGGCCAGTGGCATTGTTCGCAGGTTTCCCGGGCGGGACGCAGGCTCCGGAGCGGCGTTTCGATCGGTCGCGAATAGGCTTTCGCGATCGTGGAATAAACCTGGTAAAGTCCCGTGATCTTGGAACGCACGTACCATTCCGCGCCGTACCCGATGTGACACTTCGCGCAGCCGACGCGGGTATGCGGGGACCGCTGGTAGGCCGTATATTCCGGCTCCATCACCGAATGACAAAGGCGTCCGCAGAACGTGTTGGACTCGGTGAATTCAAAAGCGCGGTAAAGCCCGAACGCCGTAAAAAGCAGGAACAGGGTCACGACCCCCGCCGTGACGTAAAACCACTTTTGATGGAGCGGGTTGTTGAGATCAATGTTCGGGAGCGGCGGGATCGCTTCCCGCTTACGGCGGCGTGAGCGTTCAAGGAGCGCCCCACCCGGGATCAGAAGAAGGCTGAGAATAAGAAAAGCGGGCGCGATGAGAAAAGTGACCGTTTCCAGGAAGGGGTCCTTTTCTTTCGTCAAAAAATCCAAAAGGAAAAGGGCCGCGATGATCACAAAAAAGGCAACGGACAGGACCGAGCCCAAGACGCTGATCCGGTTATGGAAATAGCTCGGCTGTTGTTTCTTGAGGTCCATGTCGTTCCCTTCTTAAAAAAACCCGGGGGATCTTCCCGGAGGTCGTTACAAAAGACCCGGTCCTTTGAAGCCGCCGGGGCCTCCTGAGGCAGGGATGAAGATCGCCGGGCCACGGCGGCTTCATACTACTTGGCTTATCGGATAATTTCAAAAGAAAAGATGGGCCGGCAGGCTTTCCCGAGAATCGTCTTGAATTTCAACGCCAAAGGCTGTAATAATAGGGGCTCCAAAAAACGAAAAGGAGACGGGCGGCGTATCGCCGCGACAAAATTGACCTCTATGACCATTGCCGTTCTGGGACTCAACCACAAATCGAGCCGTTTGGAATTCCGGGAAGCCATCCAGCGGAAGCTCGAAGACATCGAAAACGTCTACACTCCCCTCTTTCAGGCCGCAGACTGCGAAGAATTGGTGATCCTGTCAACTTGTAACCGGATCGAGATCTATTTCGCGACCCCTCACTTCGAAAAAACCGTCCAGGAGATCGAAAAATACCTGGTCTCCGGCCACGCGGATTCCGTCCAGGAATTCCGCAACAGCTATTACCTTTTCCAGGACGAGGACGCGATCCGGCATTGTTTCACCGTTGCCCCCGGCCTTGATTCCATGATCATGGGAGAACCCGAGATCCTCGGCCAGATGAAGAAAGCTTTTCAAAAAGCCCGGGAAAAAGGGACCTTGCGCGGCTCCCTGATGCGCCTTTTCGAAAAGGCCTTCCAGGCCGCCAAAGAGGTCCGCTCGGATACCGATATCGGCAAAGGTGCCATCGGAACGGCCTCGGTCAGCATGGCGCTCGCACAAAAGGTCTGCGGGTCGCTTCAGGAAAAATCCATCCTGGTTCTGGGTGCCGGCAGCTTCGGGGAAAAATTGATCACCCACCTGGTCGGGAACCGTTGCCGCAACATCACCGTTTCCTCCCGGTGGAAGGAGCGCGGGCAGGAACTCGCGGACCGCTACGCAATCCGGACAATCTCCTTTTCGAACTGGACGGAACATCTCGCGGGAACGGACCTTTTCATCTCCGCGACGACCCAGCCGGCCATCATCCTATCGGCCAGCGCCTTGTCGGGGATCATGTCCAAGCGAAAAGAAAAACCGCTCTGCCTGATCGACCTTGCCGTTCCCCGCACGATCGACCCCGAAGTTTCGAAGATTGAAGGAGCCCACCTTTATAACATCGAGGACCTCAAGGGGATCGGTTACCAGAACCTGAAATTCCGCGAAAACGCGATGGCCCAGGCCTACGCCATCATTCACGCGCGGACCAAGACCTTCCTGATGGGCTTGCAAATACCCGATGTCGCCGCCCTCGTCCCGAAATTGAACCAGATGGTGAAGGAATGTGTTTATGATGAGCTCTGGCCCGCGCTTGAGCCCCATCTTCTTTCCGCGGACGAGCGAAGAACGGCGGAAGAAGCGATCTGCCAGCTGGAACGGAGCCTGGCGCACAAAATTTTGATGCGGATGAAAATGCTCTCGTCTGATGAAGAAAAACCCGTGGCAGGAACTTTATTCGCGAATCTTTTCCAGGACGAACTCTCTCAATTCAGCATGCCGGACGTCCTCAAACAATATCCCGGTGATTTTTTCGAAGCGGTCCGCAAGCGCTTTCACGAAAAACTTCCCTCCCTGATGACCGTTTCCTGATCCCCGCGAAACGTCAGGCCTGAAATCGTTTGCCCGCGTTCTTCAGCTTCTCTTTTCGATCGCGATGAGGAGCTCTTTGAAGATAAAGTAATGAAAGGGCAGGCACGCGTACCAGTAGACCTTCCCCCAGAACCCGTCGGCGTCATAGTACGCGACGAGGGACAACTTCCTTGAAGCGTCGGCTTCCTCGATATTGAATTCAAGCCAGGCCTTTCCGGGCAATTTCATTTCCGCGCGCAAAAGAAGCCTTTGATCTGACCGGAGATCTTCGATGCGCCAGAAATCGATGACGTCGTTGATCATCAGCGCGCCGTAGCTCCGCCGCCCTCGGGAAGTTCCCACCCCGCCCAAGATCCGGTCAATCATCCCCCTCATGCGCCACAGCCAGTTATTCTCGAACCAGCCTTCCTTGCCGCCGATATTGCAAAGGGACCTGAAGAGCGACGCGGCGCTTTTCCCGGTCTGCAGCGAGTAGCGCGTGCTGTAACCGGGACCCGGCTTCAACTCGTGAAGCTTGAGCGCCAGTTCATGGGCGGGAGGATAGGCGTCCGACCACCGCGTGTGAACCTTGTCCTGCTCTTCCCGGCTCAGGGCCCGGACGATCGCTTCTTTATAAGGAAGGGGCTCGAAAGGCACGTACTCCTTGATCCGGTTCTCCTGACAAACCACCTCGTTCTTCAGACTTTCCATGAGGCACTGGGTGATCGGCGCGGGAACGGGCGTCAGCAGGCTGGCCAGATAAGCGAAAACGCGGATGCTCAGGAAAGGAAGATGCACAAAAAACCTTTTTTTCTGCAGCGTCTGGCTCAGGATCCTCAGCATTGCTTCGTAGGTCAGGATATCAGGCCCGCCGATATCAAAATTCCTGCCGGTCGTCTGCGAAACTTCCAGGGCCCCGACGAGATATTTGATGACATCCCGGATCGCGATCGGCTGGCACCGGTTCTTCGCCCAGGACGGCATGAGGATCACCTTGAGCCTTCGCACCAGGTGCTGGATGATCTCGTAGGAGGCGCTCCCGGACCCGATGATGATACCGGCCCGGAGGATCGTCACGGGGACCCGGCCGCGCTTCAGCTCTTCGGCCACCTCCATCCGGCTCTTCAAATGGGTCGAGAGGGAGCTCTGGATGTCCCCGAGCCCCCCCAGATAGATGATCCTCCGGACATTTTGTTTTTGGGCGGCCTTCCTAAAATTGGCCGCGGCTTTGATGTCCGCGGCTTCGAAATCTTTCGGCCCCAGGAACAGGGAATGAAGCAAATAGAAGGCCGTGTCGACATCTTTCAGCGACCGCTCCAGCGCCTCGTTCCGGTTATCCAACGCGTCCGCGACGGCGATCTCCGCCAGAGGCCAGCGCGCCTGATATTCGGGAGAATCCCCGCGCACCATCGCGCGGACGCGGTAACCCCGCGTCAACAATTCCGGAACGAGCCGCCCGCCAATATATCCGGAAGCGCCTGTCACCAGGACCCGGCCGTTCTTGATCTCCGGCAAGGACACGATGTCTTCGTTTTCGGGCGAGCCCCCCAAGGAATCAGCGCTCATGGGTTGTTCGGAAAGCGGTACGCACCGCCCGGAGGGTTTCCTGCAGATCTTTTTGGGTGTGCGCGGCCGAGACGAAATTAGTTTCAAAAGCCGAGGGGGCGAAATAAACCCCGTTCAGGAGCAACGCGTGAAAAAATTTCCGGAAAGCCGGCAGGTCTTGTCCGGAAGCCGTCGGGTAATTCGTGACCCGGTGCTCCGTAAAAAATACCGTGAACATGGATTGCAGCGAATTAATCCGGACGCCGACCCCTTCTTGCTGGGCGGCTTTCTGGATCCCTTCGCAGAGCGCCTGCGTCGCGGAAGCCAACCGGCCATAAGGTTTCGTCCGAGCCAGGCATTGGAGCGTCGTGATCCCGGCCGTCACAGCCACAGGATTTCCCGACAACGTCCCCGCCTGATACGCCGGACCCAGCGGTGCCAACACTTTCATGATCTCCCGCCCGCCGCCGAAAGCCCCCAACGGCATGCCGCCGCCGATGATCTTCCCGAGGCACGTCAAGTCGGGAACAATATCGAAATAATTTTGAGCCCCTCCGTAGGTCAGCCGGAACCCCGTGATCACTTCATCAAAGATCAGCAGGGCGCCGTGTTCGTCACAAAGTTTCCTGAGGCCCTGCAAAAAACCCGTGTCCGGGACCACCAGCCCCATATTGCCGGCGACAGGCTCCACGATGATCGCCGCCACGTCCCCTGAATATTCTTTCAAAAGGGCGCCGGTCCGTTCCAGGTCGTTATAAGGCGCCACCAACGTGTTCCTCGAAAAGTCGAGCGGAACACCTTCGCTGTCCGGGATCCCCAACGTGCTCGCTCCCGACCCGGCCTTCACCAATAGATGGTCCGCGTGTCCGTGATAACAGCCTTCGAATTTCAGGATCTTGTTCTTTTTCGTAAAAGCGCGCGCGACGCGGATGGCTCCCATGACCGCCTCGGTGCCGGAACTCGTCAGACGGACCTGCTCCATGGACGGGATCGCTTCCGCGAGCATCCGGGCGAGCGTCGTTTCCAGCTGCGTCGGCATGCCGTAACTCGTGCCGTTCCCTATCGCCTTCTTCAGCGCCGTGAGCACTTCCGGATGCGCGTGTCCCAGCAGCAGCGCCCCCCAGGACATGCAATAATCGATCAACTCCCTGCCGTCTTCGGCAAAGATCCTCGACCCACGCGCGCGTTTCACGAACACCGGGTCTCCCCCGACGGAACGGAACGACCGGACCGGACTGTTCACGCCGCCGACGAGAACTTTTTTGGCTTCTTCAAAAAGCGCCGCGTGCTGCACGGCCGGTTTTTTCGCGCTCGCTGTCTTTTTCATTTCCTCGCTCCTTCGCCACTGGGGGCTAAGCCTCTAAGAGTTCTTAACAAAATGTCATTCACGAATGTTTTCATCGGCACTGGCTCCCATTAAGTTCTTTATTGAAAGCGAGTGCCGCACTAAACTTCCGATAAATTTAATCGGTCGTTCAGTGCGGGAATCCATTCCTTGGATCCCCGCTTTCGCGGGGATGACAATCCTCATTCTGTCAGAAATTCTTAGAACCCGTTCTAAAAACGCTTCCCGATGATCCGCGCCGGGACCCCGTGTTCTTCGAGGCAGGCTTTTGTCACCGGCCCGATCGCTTTCACTTTGAGATGGCCCGGGATCTTCCGGTAGATCTTCAAAAAATTCTTTACGGTCGAGGGGCTTGTAAAAACCACTTCGTCGATCGTGCTCAGGTCCTGCCTGACGGCCTTCGCCGGGACGTTCCGGTACACGGTCACGGTGTCGACAACGGCACCGGCTTTTCTTAACGCCTCCACCATCCGGTCATTCGAAAGCTCTGAGCGCGGGATCAGGAAATGTTTCCCGCGAAGCGACGATCGCCTGAGCATTTTAACGATCCCCGCGGCGGATTCTTCGCGCGCCACACGGGTCGCGGGCAGACCGGAACCGGCCAGTCGCGCGGCCGTTGCTCTCCCGATCGCGATGATCTCTTTTCCTTTGGCGGCCGCGATATTTTTCATCTTCTTCCGGAGTCTTTCAAGAAAATATTGAACTGCGTGTTTCGAAGTGAACACCAGCCCCTCGTAGCACGCCAGCCGCTTGATGGCTGCATCGATCCGCCCGGGATCTTTCACGGGTTTGATCTCGATCATGGGCGTGTGGACGATCTCTCCCATGCGTTTAAACCGCTCGACGCAGGTTCCCGTCACCAGGATCCGTTTAAGCGGGGAACGGATCTTATATGTAGCGATCTTTTTTTTGTCCAATTTCGAAAAAAGCTTCTTGAGGGCTTCATCCTCTTGCCGGACGGTCACGGCGAGAGATCCCTGCAAGGGGTGCGGCTTCAGGATGTCGAGGCTGATCTGTTCGGTGATAAAACGGCCCAGTCCTAGCCGCAGAAGTCCCGCGCCCGCGATCACGACCGCGTCCAGTCTTTCGGACTTCAATTTATCCAGCCGCTCCTGCATGGTTCCCCGGATATCCACGATCGTAAGGTCCGGCCGGTAGGTCCTGAGCTGGGCTTTCCGGCGTTCGCTGCTGGTGCCGACCCGCGCCCCTTTGGGGAGCTCGCGAAGTTTCAGATCTTTTTGGGAGACCAGTACGTCATATGGGTCCACGGACGCCGTGACCGCCGCGATCGCGATCCCTTCCGGCATGACGTCGGGAAGGTCCTTCGCACTGTGCACCGCGAGATCGATCTTCTTCCGGAGCAGGGCCTGGTCGATCTCCCGGGTAAAAAAATCCGTCCCTTCCATTTCCGAGATCGGCGTCTTTTTGTCCTTGTCGCCCACGGTATCGATCCCGACGATCTTCGTTTTGATCCGGGGAGCGACCTTCTTGAGCGCCCTCAAGATCTCTTGCACCTGGACCAGGGCAAGCGGGCTTGTTCTGGTCCCAACGCGAAGTGCTTTTTTAATCATAAATGCCTTTGTCACTGTACCTGTTTGATTGGCTCAGGTTTGACATATTACCATTAAACATCCCCGTTTCCGAAGTCCGATTCTGCACTTAACCAACCCCGTCTATCTAAAAGTTCGTCAACAGAAAAGGCTCCGCCCCTGATCATCGGGGATGATCCTGTGACGAACTCCTGCACTCTCTACAGCACCGGAGCG
>CAIJDY010000213.1 GCA_903819565.1 Candidatus Omnitrophota bacterium
AGCCAAGGCGGGACGTGAAAGATGCTCATGGCCGCAGTCATGCCGATAAATTCCGTAACAAGAGTAAGAAAATCCGTAAGGATCAGATCGAGAAGGGAAAACCAGCCCCAGAAAGACCCGAAGGCAAAGAAGATCGCCTCCGCGTGCCCGCGTTTCGTGACGGCGCCGAGACGGACGGTCATTTCCTGGACGTAATACGCGATCGGACCGAGGATCACGAGGAACCAGAGAAGATGGTAGCCGTACTTGGAACCCGTGGCGGCGTAAGTCGTGATCCCGCCGGCGTCGTTGTCGGCGATCATGACAATGATCCCCGGTCCCGCAAGAATAAGGTACATCTTGAGGGCTTTCCAGCCCCGGCGATATTTGTAAAAAAGGTTCGTCCAGAAATTCACGGTTTTTGGTCTCTCTTATAGTGCGACAAGAACGTCAGGATCGATCATACGGCAAGCTTGTCAAGCACTGCGCTCCAACAATTTTAAGGGTTCGTAGTGCTGTACCGTTACCCCCAAAATTAAATGGAGAACGGTACAAGCGAATCCCGGAGGGCGCAAGCAAAAATACAGCGCATTCTAAGCCTAATACAGGGGTTTGGCAAAAAAAATCTCCCCGTTCGCTCATTTGACTCGAGCATGGGGAAAAAAGGTTTTTAGAGGAAGTTAAGGATGATCCCGGCCAGGAGACTGACCCCGGCCAAAAGTCCGACGATCCCGAGGTTTTCCCAAAAATTCTTGTTCTCCTTGAAAAGCACCAGGAGTCCGAGACCGGCGCCGGCGCAAAGGCCCGCGATCGCGGACCCAAAACTGATCCCGCCCTTAAGGTAGATCTCCGCGAGCGCCACGGACGCGGCGCAATTCGGGAGGAGCCCTATGAGGACGGTCAGGACAGGCTGGAAAAAGGTGCCCGAGAGAAAGAAACGGCTAAAATTTTCGACGCCGACCCTTGAGAGGATCAGGTTGATCGCCAGCGATACCAAGAAGATAAAAAGAAAAACCTTTAAAGCGTGCTTCAGCGGGAACAGGAGAAAGGACTTCCACCAGGGCTCCTGGCAAGTGTGGTCATGGCCGCAGCAGTGGCGGTGATCGGTTTCGCAGGAGACGGGATCATGCGGCAATTTGCTCTTCTTGGAGAGGGGCGTGTGAAAAAAGAGATCGATCGCGTAACCCGCGATCGTGGCGATGAGGATCTTCGTCAAAAGGATCCACAGAACCGTTTCCCATTTGTCCGATTGGGCGAGGATCACGGGGATGGCCTCGTCGGAAGTCGAGAGAAAGACCGCCAGGAGCGTTCCGAGGGAAATGACGCGCTGGGCGTAGAGGGCGCTGGCGATCACGGAAAAGCCGCATTGGGGGACACAGCCGAACAGGGCCCCGAGCACAGGGCCGGCCCGCATGGCCTGGTGGAGCCTGCCGGTGATCCGGTGTTCGTAGTGTCGTTCGACGAATTCCAGCACGATGTAGATCCCCAAAAGCCAGGGGACCATGGCCAGCGAATCCCTGAGAGGAACAAGAAAGATATCGGTCATTTGAAAGACTCCGTTTGAGTGCCGTCATTTTAATGGTTCGATACGTGGCGGTCAACGCCTGCCTGCCGTTACACGGAAAAAATTTTTATGGAGCGCCTGCCGCCGTGCTTTGTGCGTTGCTCCCCGCGTCACTTCAAAGGTATAATCCTCGGCATGAACCCCGTTAGATCTCTCAAATAATGGGGCGTAAGAGATCTGTTTAGAATTTTTTTGAATGATATCCATTTTGATATCCAGAACCGGAATCATAGGAGATCTAAC
>CAIJDY010000214.1 GCA_903819565.1 Candidatus Omnitrophota bacterium
CGACGGGAAGGATCTCGACGCGGTTCTCGCGCGCGATCTTGAAAGCCCCCGACTTGAACGCGTGGATCTTTCCGTCCGGACTGCGCGTTCCCTCCGGGAACAAAAGAACGCTCAGGCCGCGCTTCAGAAGTTCCCCGATCCTGCGTACGGCCTGCCTGCCGCTTTCATGGCTTGAACGGTCCACCGGAACGTAACCGGCGCACGCCATGGCCCATCCCATAAAGGGAATATAAAAAAGCTCCCTCTTGGCCAGAAATTTGAAGTTCAGCGGTAAGGCCGCGGCGACAGCCAGTATGTCCAGCAGGCTTTGGTGATTCGAGACGACGAGATAATGCTTCCCCTCCCGGATATTTTGCCGTCCGCTCACCGCCAAGCGCCAAAGCGGATTCCACGCAATGATCCCGCGGGCCCACGCGACCGAGATCTGATGCACCAGGCGGCGGGAACCGCGGTCGAGGAGCAGCGAAAGCGGAAGCATGACGAAGAGGTCGAGGGTCGAGAAGAAGACGGTCAGGACCGCCACCCCGGCCCACATGATCACGGAATAAAAAAACCCGGTCCCGAAGCCTAATGTCTCTTGCTTTCGAATTTTCACCCCGTTGGATCTCCTGCGATGATGATTCCAAAAACATGAATTGCGCAACCTACAGCCCCGAAAGTCAAGTCGCTCCCTAAACCAAAGATCTAACGGGGTTCATAAAGGGCATTTTAACGGAATTTTCAACGTGTGTATACAACCGGAGGCACGCGCTGTAATAATTAAGCGGCCGCGCGTATGCTCTGGAGGCCCTGGATCTCGGCCGTGAGCTGCGACAGGAGCGCCTTCAGGCCCTCCGGAATAAAGAGGTACCGGCGGCCCGACTTTTTCTGAATGGCCTTGCTCGTCTTTTCGCTTAGTTTCTCCCCCTGAAGTTCCTGAGAAAAACGCGTCGCGACGACCGTCCCCGCCGTATCCAAAACTTCAGGATCAATATCGCCCGTCCGCTCGACCAGGGCCACGCGAAGCCCCTCGAATTTCTCGAGCTTGTCGCAATGGGCCGACGTCCCGATGACGACAAAAACTTCCACGCCGGCACCGAATGCCTGCTCTTTTTGAACCTTATTGAATATCTCATCGATGCGCTCCCGGAGCACCGGCTCCGCGCTTCCGACCCCAAGTACATTGAAATGGACTCTCGCCCGGAACTCCGGACCCATCGCCTGAACCCTATCCAGGAAAGCCTTATCGGGAGCCGAGGGCAGGATCAATCCGTAATGCTGTTTCTCGTTAGCCAGCAGGACCGCCTCGATGGCCTGCCATTTAGCTTCAGACGGCAGCATGTCCAGAATATCCACCACCAGGCCCGGCTGTTTGCCCGCGGGCATCGCCGCATCCGGTTTCGCGGACAACTGCTCGACGGCCAAAGCCGTCGGCATTTTCACGATCGTCCCCGCAATTTCCGTGATCATCGTTATAAAATTAGCAACAGGGATCCCCGGATCGAATTCCTTGCCGGCAAGAATTGTGACCTTGGTCGGGGCGGAAAGCCCCCGGAGCTCCGCCCGCTTGACAGCATCAAAGTCATATCCCAGGCGGATCGCTTCCGCATCTTTCGCGACTTCCCGTTTGAGCGCATCCCGCAATTCCCCCCCACCCTGACCCGGTCTCGATACAGGCGCTGATGGCGTCGCGGCCGCCCCCGGGGCTCGAACTTCTGAGCGCCGAAACATTCCTGAAAAATTCCTGAGCCGCTTTTCTTTCTCAAGCTCGGACGTTCCCGAAAAAACCCCAAAAACCGTCCGCAAATGGCCCGTTGGCACCGGAGACGGCTCCGGAGCGCGATCAATCGTCCTGGCGACCCAGCCCGCTTCATCCGCAAAAAACCTTTCGGATGTGTGAGATTGCTCGGGATACAAAGATCTTCCCCAATAAGCCCGGGGCCCGCCTCCCTGCTGCGCCTCCAGGACCACTTCCAGACCCTTCTCAAAGGTTCTCACCGTCATGACCGCGAAGTCGCTCCCGCGGTCCCGCATCGACATCAGCGTCGCATCGATCCCCAGAATGAGCCCTTCGACATCGGAGAGCGTCTTGCTCAGCGGATCGACCTTGACCCTCAGGCCGCTCTGCGTCGCCTCGCGGACGAGAAGCTCGATGATCCTGTCCATGTCCTCGACCGAGACCCTGCTGCTCTGTTCACGCACTTTCTTGCCGTAAAACACCGGAGAAACAATGCTGAAGGAGGAACCCGCTTCCGCCGGAACTAAGGATGGAGAATACGAAGGAATGTCCCTCAACATGAGATCGTAAGACCCGTTCCTGAAAAGCTTGTATGTGGCGAGGTAATTCCCCACCTCCCTATCGCGGGCCAGCGCCCTCGCCCTGGCGATCTCAGGCGGCGCATCCAGAAGCACATTGACGCGCGGGCCAGCATATTTGGCGTCTTTCAAAAAGTCCTCCGCATAAACTCCCGAAAGAATGATCAGGCGATGCTTCTCCTTGAGCAAGCCCTCTTCCGCAGCGAATTGCTTCTCAAAGTGTCTCTTGGATTTCCAACTGCGCAAGCGATCGTCCGCATCCATGAAGACGACGGCATCGGGACCATATTCCCCCACGCCATTGTCCTTAAGAAATTTGCCGATCTCGGTCTTCCCGCTGCCCGCGGGGCCCGTCAGAACCAAAATTTGGCCGCCCGTCCCTTTATTTCTTTCCGCAAGGATCCGGCCGATGGGGTCCACGACCTTTGCCCGAAACTCGGGGCTGATATCCCTCGCTTCGGAACGCTGCCCCTCCTGCTTCTTCTCTACATACTGCCGGAGCAATTCCAGATTTTCCTTGTAAGCCTCCATGTTCGCTTCCCGGGCCAGGAACAGAAAATGCACCAACGTTTCGGGCTGTAAGCGCTTCAGGATCTCCTCGAAGACCTCCCGTTTTTGCTCGAGGAGGGACAGGGCTCTTCGGTTTTTGTCGAAATTCTCCGTGGCAAAGGTCTCATCCAGGATCTTGGCCATCGCGTCATATTTTTCGCGATGGACGAGCCAGTCATTGATCAGGGCTTCATTTCCGGGAAATTGGAAATCCAGTCTTAGAATAAAAAGGCTGTGAATGTTCTTGGGCCCGAATTCCCGCAGCTGACGCATGTTTTTTACGGCGATGGCTCCCGTGTTGTAGGCGTCGCCCAAAAAGATGACGTTCTTCCCCGCGAGCTCCCCGCCCTGCCCCAGCGCCGCCACCAGGCGCTCGTTTTCGAGCATTTTCATTCTGCCCTCAAGGTCCAGCGCGCTATAGGCATTGGAATTGGAGGTCGTCGGCCGTATTTTCTCAGTCTTGTAGACGGCATGGGGAATGGAGAGTAATTCCGCGAGACGGTCCACCACGTAGGACATTGGCGTTTTGAATTCCTTGGACTGGGTCGTCACTAAAACCCATTCCTTGCTGCCAAAGATTCCCGGTTCGATCGATTTTGCGCTGGCCGCCAACTGCTGGGCGATCTTCTCTATCGCTGCCGGCGACCGGTACTTGTACTCGGAATAGAGGGTCAGCCACCGGTCCGTTTCGTCATTCTCCCTGAAATTCTCGAGGGCGTCCTGTGTGACCGAATGCAACGCGATCATCTTCGGCGCTTCCTCCGCATCGGGCCTATGGAGTCGTCCGGTATCCTCCCGCATCTCGGAGCGCTTTTCTGCGGAAAGTATGGGTAAGCGGATCGTGAACTTTGCTCCGCCCTCCGGCCGGTTGCCGGCGATGATCGTTCCCCCCATATCCTTGATAACGTACCACGCCTCCGTCGTGCCCAGGCCGGTACCGCCCTGATCGACGCGCTCCGAATTGTCCAGGTCAAAGATGTTTTGGCGGCCGGTCTCCTGATTAAACGCCTGCTGCTTCTTGCTAAGCCCCTTTCCGTTGTCCGCCACTTCGATGACCAATTCCCCCGTCTTGTCATCGCGGCTCAAAGTGATAATGATCTTGGGAGCGATATCCTTGCCCTCTGCCGTATTCTCCTCCCACGCCTTGCGGCCGTTAACGATCAGGTTGTAAAACACACTCGCCACCGACAGGGGATTTCCTGAGAATTCTGCGGCACGATCCATTTCCGCCCCGCGAACCTCCACAATGGCCCTGATACCGTTCTCTTCCATGTCCCGTTCCGGCAGCAGAGCCATCACATCCTCAAGATTTGTCGGGGTCTTCGGCGCCTCCCCCTTGAGGATCTCGATGCGTGACTGGAGTCTCACGATGGCCATGTTGAGTTTATCCAAAGCACGCCCTAGCCAATCGTTCTCTACCTCAAGAAGTTTCCTTTCTTCGGCACCGGCTGCGGCCAGGGTTTCGGGGCCGGTTTTCAGTGAAGCGACCCGCTCCATCTGATTCCGGACCTCGCGCAACGTTTCATCCCAATGATCGACCGCTGCTTTATCAGAAAATACGCCTATCAGCCCTCCCTGATTCATGGCCACTTTTTCCGAACGGAAAAGCTCCATAATTATTTGCGACAGCGTTTCTTCCTGACCTGCCAGCCTTTCGATCTTTACCTTTTTTTCCTCCTGATTTTTCAGATACTCGTCCATCCTATTTACGTAATAGACATCGGACACCATCGACAGGGCGGACCCGGCGCTAGTCGCAGGACCGGAAAAGTCCAGAAGCTCCTCGCCGTGCTCCATGCTCCGTACGGCGATCGCCCGGCGCTCAGCCTCCTCCCGGCTGAAGGAAGCGCTGAGATCCGGACGCTGCGTCCGCATCTCGCTTCTCCCCAGGACCTGATCAAGTCGTTCCTTCAGGTAGGCC
>CAIJDY010000215.1 GCA_903819565.1 Candidatus Omnitrophota bacterium
GATGAGAAGGGCCAGGAACGCTCCCGAAAGGCTGAACGGCAGCGCTAAAAAGATCGTGATCGGGTGAACGATATGATTGTATTGGGAAGCGAGGACCATGTACGCGACGACAAGGCCCAGCAGGATCGCGAATCCCAAACTGCCGAAAGATTCTTTCATCGTTTCGCTGGTGCCGCTGAAGACAAGGTGGTAGCTGCTGTCCTTGAGGACCTCTTTGCCGAGTTCGGAGGCTTTCTTGATGGCATCCGCCTGGGATTTTCCGGTCGCGACGTTGGCAAAGACCCCGATCGCGCGTTCGCGGGAACGGCGCGTGATGTTCAAAAGGCTCGGTTGCTCTTTCATGGTGACGACATCCTTGAGGCTGACCATTTCCCCGCGGTTGTTCCAGACCCAAAGTTTATTGATGTCTTCGATGTCCATGCGCTGTTGGGGGATGGCTTTGACACGGACGTCGTAGCGGCGTCCTCCCTGGGTGTATTTGGCGATCTTTTCGCCGCCGATCATGGCGTTGATGGTCTCCGCGATTGAATTGATGCTGACCCCGTAGTCAAAGGCCTTGTCGCGGTCCGGGTAAATGCGGACTTCCATGACGCCCGAACGGTAATCGGTGTCCACGTCCTGGAAAAGATCGCTTTGCTTCATTTTTTCCTGGAGTTGCTTGCAGTAATCGATCAGCTTCTCCCAGTCCGGTCCGCGAACCGTGAACTGGATCGGGAAGCCGCCGTAGGCCGCGAATCCTCTCATGGAAAGGTCCTGAATGGTCGCGCGGATGTGCGGGACCTTGTTGATCTCCCTGCGGAAATAATCCATCAGCTCCTGCTGGTTCGGACGATGGCCCAGCGCGCGATCGACCGCGCGGTCCTGGGGCTGTTTCAGGGTCACGAAGAGCATCCCGGCGTTCACCTCGCCCTCAAAACCGCCCATCCGGGTCCCGACGATACAGAAGTAGCGTTTGATGTCCGGATGTTTCATCGCGAGAGCCTCGACTTCCTTGAAGCGTTCGCTGGTATAAGTGATCGAAGAACCGATCGGGGTTTCCAGTTGGACCAGGAACATGCTTTGGTCCTGGGAAGGGGACATTTCTTTCCGTAAAAAAGGGATCGTGAAAAGCGACAGCAGAAAGAATACCGAAGCTCCCGCGAGAACCATTTTTTTATGGCCGAGCGCGATCGTCAGCCATTTTTGATAAAGCTCCGACAAACGGTTCATGCCGTGTTCGAAACTTTTCCCGAAGCGCGTGGTCCGTTCTCCGACTTCGAGGAACTGCGAGCAACGCATCGGCGCGAGCGTCAGCGCCTCGAGGAGCGAAAGAAGAACGGCGACCGTGATCGTGATGCCGAATTGGAGGAAGTATTTTCCGACGATGCCTTTCATATAAACCACGGGGATGAAGATCGCGGCGATGGCCAACGTGGCGGCGAACGCGGCTGAGGTGATCTCCCTGGAGCCGTTTCGTGCGGCTTCGACTTTTTCTTCTCCCTTTTCCCGGTGGCGGACGATGTTTTCGAGCACCATGATGGCGTCGTCGACGACGATCCCGATCGCCAGCGACAGGCCAAGGAGCGTGAATGTGTTCAGCGTGAACCCGGCGAATTTAATGACCAGGAACGTGCCGAGGATCGACGTCGGGATCGCGAGAAGGATGTTCAGGTTCGAGCTCCAGGAGCCGAGGAAGATCCAGCAGACGAGCGAGGTCAGAAGCGCCGAGAGGATCAGCGTGAGCGCCAGTTCGTGGACGGAATCTTCGATGAATTTACTGCTGTCAAAATTGATGTCCAGGTCGTAGCCGGGGGGCAGGCTCTTGCGGACTTCCGCGAGCCTTTTTTTCACGGCCTTGGCGACTTCCACGGTGTTGGAGCCGCGCTGTTTCCGGATCCCCAGACCGACGGAATCTTGTCCCATGACGCGCGCCATTTTGCGCACGTCGGCGAGACCGTCCTCGATCGTCGCGACCTCCTTCAGCTTGATGGGGCGGTAATTCGGGAGGTTGGTGCGCTTGGTGATAACAATCTTTTCGAATTCTTCTACTGAACGCGCTTCGCCCATGGCGCGGACCGAGGATTCCCGTTGATCGGTCTCAAGACGGCCCGCCGGGATCTCGATGTGTTCGGTCTGGATCGCACTGATCACGTCTTCCACGGTCAGCTGCAATTCAAGGAGTTTTTGGGTGTCCAGCCAGACGCGGAGATTACGCTCGAGAAAACCGCCGAGCATGATCTCGCCGACGCCGGGGATGGTCTTGAAGCGGTCTTTCAGGTGGCGGTCCACGTAATCCATGAGTTCCCGGACAGGCCGGTTGGACGTGACGCCGATCCACATGATGGGCTGGTCTTCGGGATTGAACTTTTGGATGATCGGAGGGTCCATGTCGCGGGGAAGGCGGCGCTGCGCTTCGGCGATCTTGCTCTGGACTTCCTGGAGCGCGACATCGATATCGCGGTTGAGATCGAACTCCAGCGTGATGTTCGCGGTGCCTTCCCGCGAAGTCGAGGAAACTTCCCGCATGCCTTCGACGCCCATGACGGAATCTTCAATAATATCGACGACGTCCGTTTCGATGACTTCCGGCGCGGCGCCTTCCCAGTTGACGGAAACGTTCAGTACGGGGAAGTCCACGTCCGGCATTTGGCCCACGCCGATCCCGTTGATGCTGATCCAGCCGAAAAAGATAAGGCCCAGCATGAGCATCCACGCGAAGACCGGGTTTTTGATGGAGATTTCGGAGAGCGTCATGACGCTAGAGGTCCTCGCCAATCGCGACCTTGAAGCGGGCCTCATCGTTCTTCGCCTGATAGAAAGCCTGGTTCGCATTCTGGCGCGTCTGGTTCAGCGATTGCAGCGCCGAAAGAACGTCCAGATTGTTGACAAGACTTCGCCGGTATTCCTCGCTCTGCAGTTTGTAATTCTCCTCGGCCGAGGCCACGGCTTCGCTCAGTGAGCGGAACTGCTCGTGAGAGTAGCGCCAGCTTTCATAACTTTGCTTGACCTCGAGCTCGGCCTGTCGTTTGATCAGGGAGTAAGAAAGCTTTTTTTGTTTCAGTACGCTGACGGAATCCTTCACCTGGCCGATCGTTGCCCCACCTGAAAAAAGCGGCACATTCACCGTGAAGAGCAGGTCCCAATTGACGTTTGCGAGGGAACCTTCGCGCCGCATGTATTGGGTGTGGTCCAGATTGATCGTGGGCCAAAATCCGCTTTGGGCCACCAGGATGCTGCTCCAGGCGGTCTTTACGGACTGCTCGGCGGATTTGACGTCCGGACGGTTCGTGATGTTTTTCAGATATTCGCCGATCGCCCTTGCCGAAAGATCCTCCGGACTGTTGTCCTCGAGTTTCCGGCCTCCGATCGACGTGCCGATGAAATATTCCAGGAGGTATTGGGAGGTCGCCAGCGCGCCCTTTGTGCCCGCCAGGTCCGCCTCAAGGGACTTGAGTCCGGTCGTCGCCGTCGCCACTTCGCTGGCCCGAGAGCGGCCAATTTTTTCTCGTTCCTCGAGTTCTTTGATCCGTTCTTCCAGGAGATCATGAACGTCACGGATGATTTTGAGATCCTTTTGATAGCGAAGAACGGCATGAAAAGCCAAGGCAACGTCCCGGTAAAGGAGTTCCTTGGTGCGGATCCAGTTTTCTGTGGCTTCTTTTTTGATACTTCCGGCGCCCGTGATCGCGCCGACGGACTTGAGGCCCTGGAAAAGAGGCTGGTTGATGGTGAATTTGCGCTGCAGGATGTTCGGGTCGCCAAAGGCGCCGCCGGTGGCGTTGCTTGCGTAGGCGCCCGGATATTCTTTCTGGTTTTCCATCTTTTCCCGCGTGATCACGAAATCCACTTCAGGCAGAGCCTCGCTCGCGGCCGTGAACATCAGGGCTTTGGCGCGCTCGATGGCTTCTTTCTGGATGGCGACCGTTTCATAGGTTTCCAGTGCAAGTTTGTAGCAATCCTCCAAAGAGAGCGGTTTCGGTTCGTTGGTAGGGGGAAGGACAACGTTTTCATTTTGGGCCGCCGGCGTTGCGGGAGCCTCCGCGCGAAGATCCGGGCAAATGAAAGCCCCAAGGAGGATGCTGAGAAATATAGAGCAGTGTTTGAGAAAGGTCCTATTATTCATTTTTCGTCCTCGAGGCGATTTCATCCATGGTTTTTGAAAGCGTGGCGTAAAAACGGCTGATGATGGCATGTTCGGTTTCATTAAAACGGTCGTAGGCCTTCAAAAGGAGCTCGAGGCTGGCCGCCTGGATCCTTGCGATGATCTTTTCGCCCTTTGGCAGGAGCGAAAGCAAAATGATCCGGCGGTCGTCAGGGTGGGGAAGGCGTTTGAGGAATTTCTTCTCCTCGAGGCGGTCCACTAAATTTGTGACCGCGGGTTTCGTGATCTGCAGTTTGCCGCTGGCCTCGGTCATGGAGATGGAGCCCACCAAGGCCAATTGGTTGAGGAGTGCGTACTGTGGGAGGCTCAAGTCCACCGATTGAAGGATGTGGACATAAAACCGCGAGAACTTGGGGTGGATCTCCCGGAAATGGGCTGCAAATTGTTCGCGTGCGATCATGGATTGCCTTTGGGGGTAAATTAGTTAAATCATTTAACTATTAATGCTTTGAAGTATAGACGGGGGCGGAGCGAAGCGCAAGGGATTTTATCGGGGTTTATTTTAGAAGACGGGAGACCACCAGTCCGTTCAAAATGAACTGAACGGCGATGGCGGCAAGGAGCAGTCCCATCAGGCGGGTGGTGATCTTGAGGGCGATGACGCTGATCCTGTGGGCATGGATCGCGACAATCCACAGGACAAGGAATGTCAGGGCGGACACTATAAGGATATTGCCCGCCAGAACGACCTGATGCCAGACCGTGGTGACTTTTTGCGACAAAAGGATGACGGCGGTGATCGCGCCCGGCCCCGCGAGCATGGGAATGCCCATGGGGGTGATCGCGACATCTTCTTTCGTGATGCCCTCGGCTTTTTCTTCCTGGGTCTCTTTGACGGCGGTACGGCGGGCCTGTAACATATCGATCGCGACGAGCAACAGCACGACGCCGCCGGCGATCTCAAAAGCCGGAAGCGTGATACCGAAAGCCAGGAGCAGTTTCTGTCCGAAAAGGAGGCTCAGGATCAAGATCCCGAAAGTAGCCATCGAGGCGAGCCGGGCCATGCGTACCCGCTCAGCGACGGTGTTGGATTGGGTCATGGCCAGGAAAGCGGGGATGAGCCCGATGGGGTCGACGATCACAAAAAGCGAAGCGAACGACAAGACGGCGAAATCGAATAAGTTCATCATACCCTAGGCATCGGCAGGAGCTTCCCGCGTCTTTACCTGTGTTGACGGGGGGGCAGGGGACAGCGGCTGGATGAAGAAAACGTAATCTTGAATTCATTCTGCCGTAATGTCCGAAGACTATACTCTCAACATAGCTTGGGACGGACATTGTTTTGATCGCAAGCGAACGAATAAGCAATTGGAATCAAGAAGCTATTTAAAAAAAGGAGAGAAACAATGAAGAAGATTCTTACGATCGGGCTCGTCATGTTGATGGCAGGAACGGCTTTTGCGGCAACACCCGCGAAGAAAGTGGAATGCAACGTCAAAGGGGTCAAGAAAATGGTCAAGACCGTTGATGCTTGTAAGGCTTTAGGCGGCGAGGTAGTGGAAGCGAAGAAAGTAGCGTAATAACCCTTCAGGTGGTGCCGAAGGCGTTTGCTGAACTCAAAGGAGCTGCTGGAATACAGCAGCTCCTTTTTTTATTATTATCTTTGAAATAAATGATAGAATTTTCGGGACGTGAACGGGAAGTTCGTTATTCTACACGGTCCATCCTGAGAGGTTTTGATGCGCATTCTATTGGCCGAAGATGACAGCCGTGTTGCCGGTTTTGTTCGCCGCGGATTGAGGGAGGAACAATACGCGGTGGATGTGGCCGCGGACGGGGAAAAAGCGGTCTTTATGGCCCAGACTGGGGAGTACGACCTTATTATTTTGGACCTCATGCTGCCCAAAAAGGACGGCATGGAGGTCCTGCGGACGCTGCGTGCGTCAAAGATCGGCACGCCGGTACTGGTCCTGACGGCCAAAGACAAACCGAAAGACAAAGTCGAAGGATTGAACGCTGGCGCAGATGATTATCTGACGAAGCCTTTTGGTTTTGAGGAGTTGCTGGCTCGGGTCCGGGCGCTTCTCCGGCGTCGCGGGGACATGATCCCGACGGTCCTTTCCGTCGCCGATCTGGAGATGGATACCCTGAAGCACCGCGTGCGGCGCGGCACAACGGAGCTGGAGCTGACGAACCGGGAGTACTCTCTTCTCGAGTTCTTTCTGCGTCATGCCAACGAAGTGGTGACGCGGACCAAACTCTCGGAACATGTGTGGGAGACGGATTTTGACACTTTCTCTAACGTCATTGACGTGCACATCGCGCGATTGCGGCAGAAGATCAACGACGGTTTTCCTCTGAAGCTCCTTGAGACCGTGCGCGGGAAGGGGTACATTCTCCAGATCCCGGAAAACGAATGATCCGTTCCATCCGCTTTTCCCTGACCCTTTGGTATGGTGTGATCCTGATCCTGATTCTTTCGCTTTTCGGAGGGGTTCTCTACACCAACGTCAAAGCGAACCTTATCCGGGATGTGGACCGGCTTTTGGTTTCCGAAGCGGACGGGATCGAAGATACCATCACCTCGTTCTGGAAAGCGGAGCTCGAAACCCGGTCCTCGCCGGTTTCTTCCCCGAGAAATCTTTCCGGAAGTTTTTATGAGGCGGTCGTCGGCCGCGGAGAACTTCGCGCCCTCGTCGAACGCTGGGTCGATGTGACGGAGGAACTGGATACCGTTCGTCCCGTGCGCATTATCTCCGGTACTGGCGAAATGCTGGCATCTTCTCCGAGTCTTTTGCGGTGGGAGATCCCCGTCAATTTTCAAGCGCGCCTAGCCGGGGGAGCGATCAAAACAACCTATGAGTCCTACCGTGTCTTTGACGGCCGGCAGGTACGCATGGTGACGCGCCCTATCTTCGAACAAAATCACTTGCTTTACTTCGTTCAAGTCGCGACCTCGCTTCTTCAGACGGAAGCTTCCCTGGACCGCTTGAAAAGCTGGCTGTTTTGCCTGATCCCGGCGACGGGGGTCCTGGCCAGTTTGATCGGATGGTTCCTGGCAAGTCTCGTGCTACGTCCGGTGGGGAAAATGATCCACGAGGCACGGCAGATGAGGGAGTCACGGCTTCACCAGCGGATCCAGGTCCCGAAGACGGGGGACGAACTGCAGGAATTGGGCATAACATTCAACGAAATGCTCGATCGTTTTGAGCGCGGTTTTAAGAGACTGCGTCAGTTCAGCGCGGCGGCTTCCCATGAACTTCGTACTCCTCTGACCGTGATGAAGGGGGAAATGGAGCTGGCCCTGAGAAAGTCCAGGACGGAGGGGGAATATGAACGGGTGCTTCGCAACCAATTGAACGTGGTGAACGACATGGCGCACGTGGTGGAACAGTTACTGGCCGTGGCCCACGCCGAAGACGGAGAACTGGCGGTTCACTGGGAGACGCTTGAATTGGGGGAGCTGATCCGCTCCGTGGTACGCGGGTATGGCCCCATGGCGTCGCAGAAGAAAGTCTCCCTTCAGGTTTTGGCGACGGATTCGGTTTGCATCCAGGGAGAAAAGAGCCTTTTGGAACGTCTCATCGCTAATCTTCTCGAGAATGCCTTGAAGCATACGCCGCCGGAAGGGCGGGTGATGCTCGAAGCCTCCCAGCACGGAGGGCAGTGCTTTTTGATCGTGAGAGATACCGGGAAAGGGATTCTCGCGGAAGATCTGCCGAACATCTTCGATAAATTTTTCAGTCACCAACAATCTTCGGACGGGATTCCCTCCACGGGGATCGGGTTGGGGCTTTGCCGCTGGATCGCGGAGGTTCACAAGGGGACCATTGAGGCGGGTAGCGTGCGCGGGCAGGGCGCGGAATTCATCGTTTCTTTTCCCGGGGTTACGGCCTGATCTTCATTCTTGTAAATGGCGCGGGTTGGTTCTACAGCGCATTTTAGGGTCTTTCGGAAAAGGCGGAATCTGAAATAAATAGGGAAACGACATTTTCCGCGTAGCGCCGGTCAATCTCCGGTGTGAGAGCCACGCGGGGACCCTGCCTTTCTTGGGACAGCCTCTACATCGTCGCGGGGCTTGATTAGGACGGCTTCAATGTGAAAATATTCGATAGTCGTCCGGAGGATGACAGAGATATTCCGTCGCTGGTCGCTTTCGATCCCCATGTGATCGGCGTGACCGTGCCAGCGGATTGTTTTGTCCGGGCGCAACATGGGGCATGGGTCATCAACGAAAAACTTCCTTGTGCCGTTTTTATCGTCGGTGGGGTACATGTTACGGCGCTGCCCTGGGAAAGCATGGAGGAATACCGCGCACGGTACAAACCGGTAACATAGTTTACAAAGCAGACCGGGTACATGGTTTACACTTTACG
Source organism: Candidatus Omnitrophota bacterium (assembly GCA_903819565.1). Taxonomy (GTDB): domain Bacteria; phylum Omnitrophota; class Omnitrophia; order Omnitrophales; family Aquincolibacteriaceae; genus Pegaeibacterium. The sequence continues at coordinate 8,458 of CAIJDY010000215.1, forward strand.
GCATGGAGGGCAGCCTA
>CAIJDY010000216.1 GCA_903819565.1 Candidatus Omnitrophota bacterium
CATCCGCCGCGGCGATTTTTTCAAAAATCCTCGCGGACGAATTCTCTGGCTATCTTCGAAAAAGACCCGATGGACAAGGCTAAAACCCCCGAGGATTTTTCGGCCATGTAGGGGCTGCGATCTTCGAAAAATTCTTTTTTGAAGCCGAATTATAGCGCACGCGATAGGGCGAAGAAGTTGGCGTGGTCCCCGGAGTAATCCGGAGTAATCCGATTTGATATCTTAGCAGCCGCATGCTAGACTACGCTTCCTTCTGTCCTGCTTTTTTGATCGTTTTGATGGGCGATAATGGGGTGTCTATCCTGAGAATTTCGCTCAAGATTCAAAAATGTCGCCGGGCTTTAGCGGACTTTAATAGCAATAGAAATAAATATTTTTGGAGTGAATGCCCATGGCCAAGATCTCGAACGGAGCGAATAATCTCAAGCGGAACGTGCCGCGTCCCAAGATGGGGCCGAAGGTCCCGAAGAAGGGCCCCCCCGGGGACCCGGAGCGCAAGAGGCTGATCGCGCTTTTCCTGGTGCCGCTTTCCATTTTTATCCTGCTGCAGATCTTTGTTTTCCCGAATTTCGAGCTGAAGGAGCTCAACTACTCCGAATTTTACCGCATCCTCATGCGCAATCCGGAAGCCGGGGAGATCATCTCCTGCGAACTGGTGGATGATGTCGTCCGCGGTAAAATGGTCACGGGTTCTTTTTTCCAGGTCCACATCCCGCCCAACGATCCCGAGATCATTCCGCTTTTGCGCAAGAACGTCACGAATTTTTCGGTCAATCCCCCGCAGGTCTTTTGGCGGCAGTTGCTCGCGGGGATCATCCCGACGCTTCTTCTGATCGGTTTTTTCTGGTTCTTCGTCTACCGCGGGGTCCAGCAGGGAAGCGGGAAAGTTTTTTCATTCGGGAAATCCCGTGCGAAACTCGCGGATAAGGAAAAGAGCCCGATCACGTTCAAGGACGTCGCGGGGGTCGAAGAGGCGAAAGAAGAACTTCAGGAGATCATTGAATTCCTTAAAGAGCCGCTGCGGTTTCAAAAACTCGGCGGACGGATCCCGAAAGGCGTTCTTCTCATGGGGCCTCCGGGAACCGGAAAGACGCTTCTCGCGAAGGCGGTGGCGGGTGAGGCCGAAGTGCCTTTTTTCTCGATCAGCGGGTCGGATTTTGTGGAAATGTTCGTGGGCGTCGGTGCGGCCCGGGTGCGGGACCTTTTTGAACAGGCAAAAAAGGCCGCCAAAGCGGGCGGGCGCGGAGCCATTATTTTCATCGACGAGATCGACGCGGTCGGCCGCCAGCGTTTTGCCGGTATCGGCGGCGGTCACGACGAGCGGGAACAGACTTTGAACGCACTTTTGGTGGAGATGGACGGATTTGATACGAACGCCGGCGTCATCCTGATCGCTTCGACGAATCGGCCGGATGTCTTGGATCCCGCGCTTCTTCGTCCTGGTCGTTTTGACCGTCAGGTGGTGCTCGAGCGGCCGGACATCAAGGGCCGCGAAGAAATTTTGAAAGTTCACGCGCGGGAAGTCAAACTCGGGGCGGACGTGGACCTCGGGAAACTGGCGCGCCAAACGCCGGGATTCTCGGGCGCGGACCTGGCCAACTTGGTGAACGAGGGAGCTCTTTTGGGTGCCCGCCGCAAGAAAGAATCCGTAGGCCAGCAGGAGCTCGCGGAATCGATCGAGCGCGTGATGATCGGTCCGGAGCGCAAGAGCCGGGTCATTTCAAAGAGTGAGAAGAAGATCAAAGCGGTCCACGAATCCGGGCACGCACTGATCGCGCTACTGGTCCCGGGAGCGGATCCGGTGCACAAGATCTCCATTATTCCCCGCGGCTACGGGGTCGGCGGCTACACGCTGCAGGTGCCGGACGAGGATCGTAACCTGATCACCCGGACCGAGATCCTGGGACGGATCACCGTGCTGCTGGGCGGGCGCGTGGCCGAAGAGCTCTATTTCAAGGAGATCAGTTCCGGCGCTTCCGACGACCTTGAAAAAGCGACGCATTACGCGCAGGCCATGGTTTGCGAACTCGGGATGAGCGAGAAGCTCGGCCATCTGACCTTCGGCAAAAAAGACCGGCAGGTTTTTCTGGGCCGCGACCTGATGCGCGAAAAAGATTATTCGGAGCAGACTGCGGTCCTGATCGACGGCGAGGTCCGCCGCATCGTGGACGAGTGTTACGCGAGGGCGACCGGGATCCTGAAGCAGAACATGGACAAGCTGACGAGCCTTTCCGACGTGCTTTTGGACAAAGAAGTGATCGAGGCCGAGGAGATCAAAAAGATCACCGGTATCGCGGTGGAAGATCCCGAAAAAACGACCGCTTTTCCGGAAGGCGAGATACCCGCCGCGTGATCTGGAAGCTTCCGCACGAAACAGTTTCTTTTGAGCGGACCGTGGTGATGGGGATCCTGAACCTGACGCCGGATTCTTTTTCGGACGGCGGGCGGTACCTCGAACCCGAGGCCGCATTGAAGCGGGCCGCGCAGATGGTCGCGGACGGCGCGGACATCTTGGACCTCGGCGCGGAATCCACGCGGCCAGGAGCGCAGCCGGTTCCCGAGACAGAAGAGCTGGAACGCCTGCTGCCGGTCCTGGAAAAGATCCGCGAGAAGCTGACGGTCCCCGTTTCGATCGATACGACAAAATCCGAAGTCGCTCGAAAATGCCTGGAGGCCGGCGCCGCGATCATCAATGATGTGAGCGGTTTGAAACGGTCGGGCGTTGCGATGGCCAAGGTCGCCAGGGAATTTGGAGCCGGGCTGGTCCTCATGCACAGCCGCGGGACGCCGGAGACCATGCAAACTTTGACGGATTATTCCGTTGTCGTGGCGGAGGTCCTGGCGGAATTACACGAAAGCATCGGGATGGCGACGGCGGCCGGGGTTGACCGGGAAGCGATCGTGATCGATCCGGGGCTCGGGTTCGCCAAGACCGCGGGGCAAAGCCTGGAGATCCTCAGGAACCTGAAGGTTTTTTGCGAGCTCGGATTTCCGGTCATGATCGGTCCCTCACGGAAATCTTTTATCGGTCAGGTGACGGGCCGCGAGACGCCGGAGCGCGAGTTCGGAACGGCCGCGTGCGTGGCGGCGGCGGTGTTGCAAGGGGTTCGGATCCTGCGGGTCCATGAAGTGAAGGCGATGCGGGATGTGATCGTGATGGCCGAAGCGATCCGGGGCTTGCCCCTGTAGGGTTTTAAAAAAATTGCATTTTTATTATCGATCAATCGGTTCCACAGGCAAAGACTCAAACGGGGGCGCTAATGTCAGGACATTCGAAGTGGGCGAGTATCAAACATAAAAAAGCCATCGTGGACGCCAAGCGGGGCCAGGCTTTTACCAAGGTTATCCGCGAGATCACCGTGGCGGCGAAAACCGGCGGCGGCGATCCGAACATGAACCCTCGGCTTCGCACCGCGATCCAGACGGCCAAGGACGCGAACATGCCGGCGGACAATATCGATCGCGCGATCAAAAAGGGCACGGGCGAACTCGAGGGTGTGACCTACGAAGAAGTGGCCTACGAAGGCTACGGGCCGCAGGGTACGGCGATCCTCGTGGCGTGCCTGACCGACAACAAGAACCGGGCCGCCTCCGAGATCCGGAGCATTTTCAACAAGGGCGGCGGGACGATGGCGGGCGCCGGTTCCGTGGCGTGGATCTTCGAGAAAAAAGGTTTTATCGTGGTCCTGAAAAGCGCGATCGAAGAAGACGCGCTGATGGAGATCGTGCTCGGCGCGGGGGCGGAGGACATGACGTCGACGGATACCGCGTACGAGATCACGACCGGCTCGCACGATCTTTGGGCCGTCCGCGAAGCGCTTGAAAAGGCCAAAGTCAAAATGGAGAGCGCGACCCTTACCATGATTCCAAAAAATCTCGTGGCCGTGAGCGTCGATAGCGGCCGTTCGGTCGTGAAACTCATCGAATCGCTCGAAGAACATGACGACGTTCAGAATGTTTACGCGAACGCGGACATCCCGGAAGAAGTGCTGAAGGAAATGGGTGCTTGACCCGTTAGAGACAAAGGGGACAGGCATTCAATGACGGCCTGTCCCCTTTTCTTTTTACTAAGGAGGAGTGGATGCGAGTTCTTGGCGTGGACCCCGGGACCCATCGGACGGGCGTCGGCATCCTTGAGGCCGACGGCCAGAAGTACAAGGTGATCCATTTCGGGACCCTCCGCGCGAACTCCAAAGATCCTATCGCGACCCGCCTGCTCACGATTTTCGACACCCTCCAGGAAGTGATCGGAAAATTCCAGCCCTCGGTCATGGCGCTCGAGACGCTTTTTTTCGCCAAGGACATCCAGGCGGTGGAGCGGATCGGCGAGGCACGCGCCTGCGCCATGCTCGCGGCTTCAAAACAGGGGATCGACGTGATAGAATACGCCCCGACGGCGGTGAAAAAGTCCGTGACCGGCAACGGACGCGCAGCCAAGGAGCAGATCCAGTTCATGGTGACGCGGCTTCTGAACCTGAAGGAAAGTCCGGCGTCGGACGCGGCGGACGCGCTGGCGATCGCGATGTGCCACTTGCATAGTTCAAAAAGAAAGATCCCATGTACCACTACTTGAACGGAAAGATCGCGGAGAAAAGCCCCACGGCCGTCGTTTTGGACGTGAACGGGATCGGCTATGAGGTCCGTATCTCGCTTTCCACTTTTTCCTGCCTGCCATCATTGGGTGGCGCCGTTAAACTTTTTACTCATTTTATCGTGCGGGAAGACCTCCAGGCGCTTTACGGTTTCGCCACGGAAGAAGAACGCGAGGCCTTCAAACTTTTGATCTCCATTTCCGGTATCGGGCCCAAGCTCGCGATCACACTGCTTTCCGGCGTGACGCTTCCCGAGCTGAAGCGCGCGATCCAGGAAAGGGACCTCCCGGCGCTGACGGCGATCTCGGGGATCGGACTCAAGACGGCCGAGCGCGTGGTGATCGAGCTCAAGGACAAGATCGGCCGCGCGGAGATCGCGGCGGGCAAAGAACTCGTCCATGACGCGAATATTTCGGACCAGATGGTCGAGGATTCCGTCGCGGCGCTTGTTTCGCTTGGCTACACGAAACCCAAGGCCAAGGAAGCGGTCCAGAAGGTCCTGAAGGGAACGGGCGGAAAGAAGATTTCCGTGGAAGAGATCATTCGCGCGGCTCTCAAACACGTTTAATGGATGACGCATTATGAATGACGACAGATTGATCGACCAGGAACCCAAGCCGGAGGATCTCGAACTCGAGGTCACGCTGCGGCCCGCCACGCTCGATGAGTTTATCGGACAGACGGCGGTCAAAGAAAACCTCAAAGTGTTCATCGACGCCGCCCTGCAGCGCGGGGAATCGCTCGATCACATGCTTCTCTTCGGGCCTCCGGGCCTCGGAAAGACCACGCTCGCCAATATCGTCGCCACCCGCATGAAAGCCAAGATCCATCAGATCGCGGGCCCCGTTCTGGAGCGGGCGGGGGACCTGGCCGGTATTCTCACGAACCTGGAAAAAGGCGACGTGCTTTTCATCGACGAGATCCACCGGATCCCTCATGTGGTGGAAGAGTACCTTTATTCGGCGATGGAGGACTACTCGATCGAGATCATGATCGACAAAGGGCCGCACGCGCGCTCGGTGAAAATGCAGCTTCCTCGGTTCACGCTGATCGGGGCGACGACGCGGAGCGGGCTGCTCACGGCCCCGCTGCGCTCACGCTTCGGGATCATCGAGAGGTTGAACTATTACGAGGTTGAATTCCTGGCCGCGATCGTGAAGCGCTCGGCAAAACTTTTGGAGATCCCGATCGACGAAAAAGGGGCGTTCGAGATCGCGGGCCGCGCGCGCGGCACGCCACGCATCGCGAACCGCCTGCTTCGGCGCGTCCGGGACTACGCGCAGGTCAAGGCGGACGGCTCTATCACCGCGGAGGTCGCGGATCAGGGGCTCAAAATGCTCGGCGTCGACAAGGAAGGCCTGGACCCGATGGATAAAAGGATCCTGGAATATATCCTGAAGGAATGCAACGGCGGCCCGGTGGGCGTCAACAGCCTGGCCGTGGGAGTGGGCGAAGATGCCGAAACGCTCGAAGAGATCTACGAGCCGTACCTCATTCAGCGCGGGTTCCTGAAGCGCACCGCTTCCGGCCGCGTGCTTACCGAACGTTCCTACCAGCATTTTAACGTCAAACCGCCCGCGAATTCCAAGCAGCTTTTCTGATCTTTCCCGCGGCAACAAGGGGTTCCGGTATGCGCGCGTTTACAATGATCCTGCTGGGCCTTCTTTTTGCGACATTGATAATTGTCATCGTGCCCTTGCGGATGACCGTATTCGTCGGGAGAGGGATGCCGCGTTCCGTTATACCGCCGCAACAAGGAAACGTCCCGGCTATGCGGACGTGGGGTTCGAAACCTCCTCAAGAAAAAGCGGTCGGTAAAAAATTCGTTTTTACATTGAACGAAGTCATTGCGGAGCTGAAGCATCCGGCGATCCCGGTCGCGGTAGAAGCCGACAAAAAAAAGTTGGGTTATGATTTTGGCATCGAAGATGCGACGGGCCAGGGGAAGGTGCGCACTTCGAGCGCGAAAGTGGGCGTTAATTATAAAGTGTCCCAGAATTCTACGGTAGGTGTGGAGTTAAAAAGAGGCCTTCATGACGCTCAGGATGCCGCAGCCTGGGGAAAGTCGGTTGACGATGAGAATGCGGCCCAGGCTAAATACAAGCTATTATTCTGATCCGCAGCATGAAAAACGGTGGCGTCCCGATCGGCCATCGCCCGTTCACTGGCGCACCTGCCGTCCGATACATTTCTACATTGATCACGAGGGTTGCCCTTTGCCCTCATTCATTTTAAATTTAAAGTTGGCAAGGACTATCCTGGTTCACAATAGAGCGGTTAATCGATAACCAGGGTTGCCCTGACTTTTTAACTTAAATTGAAGGTGGTCAGGGCTATCCTGATTTCTATTCATTAAATAGGTCATCAGGGTTGCCTCAGTTTGAGGCCCCGTGCTATAGTATGAAAAAAATCAAAGGGAATGTCATGAGCGACTTCGCGAAAACCCTGATCTTCTTCGGCCTGATCCTCGTCGGCATGGGGATCTTCGCGACTTTTTTTGACAAGATCCCGGGCCTCGGAAAACTGCCGGGCGATATCTTCATCCGCCGCGGGACCTTCACTTTCTATTTCCCCATCACGACGTGCGTTCTGCTGAGCCTGATCCTCACGCTCGCCTTCACGCTGTTCGGAAAAAAATAGCATGTTCAACCTTCTGATCTCTTTCTGGCGGCCGGTCGTCGAGATCCTGTTCATCTGGGTGCTGATCTATTTCGTGATCCGCCTTTTCCAGGGAACGCGCGCCATGCAGCTGCTCCTGGGGCTGATCCTCCTGGTCATTATTTTTCTCGTGGCGAAATTCTTTGAACTTAACAGCATCATCTGGGTGCTTTCGAAGGTCTTCGCCGTCGGCGTTGTCGCGTTCCTGATCATTTTCCAGCCGGAGATGCGGCGCGCCCTGGCGCGGCTCGGGACGACGCTCTCGAGCGGCTTCCTGCAACTGGGCGGTACGATCGACGAGATCCTCCGCGCCTGCGAGCAGATGGCAAGCCGCCGGACGGGCGCCTTGATCGCGATTGAGCGCGACGTGACCTTGAAGAACTATATTGAAAGCGGCATGATGATCGACGCGAAGGTGAGCGCGGAACTCCTCCTAAGCATTTTCGACCCGCACACGCCGACGCATGACGGGGCGGTGATCATTTCCGGGGACCGGATCGCGTCCTGCGGGTCGCTCTTCCCGCTCACCCAGGCGACGGGCCTGCCGCCCTCGATGGGGACGCGGCACCGCGCGGCGCTTGGCCTCACGGAAGAGAACGACGCGGTCTGCATCGTGGTTTCCGAAGAGACCGGGAATATTTCGGTCTCGGTGTTCGGGAAATTGACCAAGGCCCTCGACATGGAGGACCTGAAGCGGATCCTTGAGGGGCTTTTCAAACCGGAAAAAGACAGCAAGAACGTTTTTGAAGAATTCATCGAGAAGAACAAGAAGCTTTTTCAATTTCACGGGAAACCCAAGGACGTATGATCAAATGGCTGGGCCGTAACTGGGGCCTGAAATTCATTTCGCTGGTGCTCGCGGCCGGGCTTTGGTATTACGCCGTCGGCGAAGAGAGCATCGAGGTCACCCGCGTCATCCCGCTCAAGATCCAGATGTCCGGTCAAAAAATGCTGGTCTCAGAGATCTCCGCGCGGGTCGTGCAGG
>CAIJDY010000217.1 GCA_903819565.1 Candidatus Omnitrophota bacterium
CATGGCCCCGAGGGTCCGAAAATGCAGGATCGTTCCTTCCTCATGGGCACAGACGGAGAGGGGATAATTTTCATGATCTTTCAGGCAGGCTTTTAAATAATCGAGGCTGACTTTTTCGCCGGGGGGGGTTTCCAGAAGGGAGCGGAGGGATTCGTCGCGGTTGTAGGCGAAGATCCCGTTCCCCTTGATGGTCTCGGGCATGCGGTAACCGATCTCGAAATAATCAACGCCGCTTTTCATTGCGGCGAAATAACTGGATTTGACGCAAATCGGGTCGAACTCCCACTTATTGAGATGTCCGCCGTCACGGATCGTGCAGTCAACGATCTTTACTTTATGCGACATACGTCTCCCCCGGTCATTGCTTAACGAACAATTCATCAAAACCATGCAGCGCAAAAGGCGTCAGGACGCATAAATTTTCATAAGGCACCTGCCCCGTCGAGACCGCAACGCCGGCCTTCAAGCTGGCCTGTTGCGCCATGACTAGATCGACCGGCGCGTCCCCGATCACGATCACCTTCCCCGTCTCACTCCCCATCTGAGAGACCGCGATCTTTGCGGGAACACCGGACTCCTTCGGTTCCTTCGTGCTTTCGCGGCCGATGACCACAGAAAAGAACGAAAGCAGCCCGAGCGAGTCCAGGACCTCCCGGGTGTTTGCAACGGCATCGCTCGTCACCACCGCCATGCGGACGTTCTGACCCTTCAGCGCTTTTAGCAATTTCTCGACGCCGGGGCAAGACCCGTAAGAATCCCGGGGCCTCTTTCCGGAACTCTTTGTGAACTTCCGCAAAAAGCGTTTCTATCTCACTGGCCGCGACGTGCGCTCCATGCTTCAGGAGAAATCCAAGCACCGCCGCGATCACTTTTTCCCGGCCCACGAGCGCCACCGGACCTTCCGGAATTAGCCGGCCCTGTTCGATGGACTATCCCATCGACAGACACAATCCTGGGAACAAAGAAGCCGCCAATCCGAAATGATCGCTCAGCGCACGAGACCGCCTCTCGATGATCTTCCCCCAATAAAGGTGAGCATCGATCAACGTCCCGTCCTTGTCAAAAAGAACTCCTTCAACCCCCTGGAGTTCCCAACCTCCGGTGTAAAGTGTCGCCATGTTACGCCCCTAAGAAACGCAGCGTATTATCGACCAGCTCTCGCGCAAGTATCAAAGCCTTTTGAAACACTTCTTTATTCGACAAAAAATCATCGCGATCGATATATTCTTTCACGATCTTCCTGGCGAAGGACCCGACGGCAACCCCGTGAGCCGCGATCCCGAACTCCCGGGCTAGTGCGGCAGTCTTCGAATTTGTTCCGCCGGACAACATAAGGTAGACCGGCAACTGTGCCTTCGCAACGACCTGGCCTGTCGCGAGAGCCTGCAATGTCGTGCCCGGTTTATCGTCCGCCCCGCTCATCGGGGCTCCGTCAGCCTGAAGGATGGTCGTGAATTCTTTGCGACCGGCAAGGAACCGCCTCCTCCCCGATGTGATCGCCGTTTGAACAGTCTCATTCCTTTCCCAGGGTAAAATAGAACACAGTCCTTTTCCCCATAACACTTTCTGCCCACACATGTCCGTTATGGCGATTTATTATCCGCTGCACGGTCGCCAGGCCGATGCCGATGCCGGG
>CAIJDY010000218.1 GCA_903819565.1 Candidatus Omnitrophota bacterium
AGCTTCATGACCTCCAGCGAACTCCGGTCTTCGCAAAAAACATAAAAAGCAATCGCGGACAGCCCGGGAGTCCTGAGGAACCGGTCCGCAATCTTTTTGGCGTCAAGGACCTTGTCGTCCTCCCAGAACTGGCAAAAGATCTTCTCCGGACGCATTTTCTGCGCCACTTTGCAGGCATCCTCTTCGTTTAAAGCGCGTTCAACCTCGACGCCCATCGAACTGACCGCACTGAGGATCTTTTCCGTCAACCCGTCCTGGACCCCGAGAACGATCACGGAGCGATGTTTCGTGGGGACCGGCGGCGGGGCGCTCACAGCGGGAGTTGCAACGGCACTCGCCACAGGAATTTCGGGAACGCTTGCGCCGAGGCATCGGCGGACCTTTTCAAGAAGCACCTGTGCGTCGTAAGGTTTGGGAATAAATTCCACGTTGGCCAGATCCATAAAAAAATCCTTCATCCCGCCGCGGGCGGAGACCATGATCGCCGGGATCTTCCGAAGTTCGTTATCGTCACGGATCTTCCTCAGTGCATCATAGCCGGACATTTTGGGCATCAGAACGTCCATAATAATCAGGTCCGGTTTCACCGACCGGGCCTTCGCACAGGCCTCTTCGCCGTTTTTGGCTGTATGGACATCATAACCGCACGTCAAGAGACGCTGTTGCAGGACCGTCAAAATTTCTGGATCGTCATCGACAACAAGAATTTTCTTGCCAGCCATAATTTCTTAAAACTCCCTGACATAGCTTTAACCGGTTTTATGATGAAAAAGCGGGGTATTCTACCGTATTTTCGCTTTTTATTGTTTTTTTTGATGAATTTCGGAAATATACGGGGAGGGAGCTGAAGAGGCAAACTTTAACCCGGCGACCTGTCTAATCTTCGTTGAAGGGATAAGGATTGGGACGGCTGTCCCCCGTTTTCGTTCCGGAAACTCTCAGACCGCCGCGCTAAGAAGGTCTTTGATCTTGACCAAAAGGTCACCGCTCTCCCGGTAGCTGATGATCTTGTCTTCGCGGAAGAGCTTCATGACCTCCAGCGAACTCCGGTCCTCGCAAAAAACATAAAAAGAGACCGCGGCGAGTCCGGGGGTCTTGAGGAACCGGTCCGCGAGTTTTTTGGCGTCGAGGACCTTGTCGTCTTCCCAGAACTGGCAAAAGATCTTCTCGGGACGTATTTTCTGCGCAACTTTGCAGGCGTCGTCTTCGTTCAAAGCGCGCTCAGCCTCAATGCCCATCGCGCTGACCGCACTAAGGATCTTCCCCGTCAACACATCCTGGACCCCGAGAACGATCACCGAGCGATGTTTTTCGGGGACCGGCGGCGGAGCGCTCACGGTGGCAGTTGCGCTGGGACTTGTGGTGGGAGTCACCGCAGGAACCACGCGGACGGTCGCGGCCGCCCCGTCAAGAAAGCGGCTGACCTTGCCAAGAAGTTCCTGAGCCTCGAACGGCTTCGCCATGAATTCCACGTTAGACAAATCCGTAAAAAAATCCCTCATTACGCCGCGGGCGGAGACCATGATCGCCGGGATCTTCCGCAGGGTCTCATCGTCACGAATCTTCCTTAGCGCCTCATAACCGGACATTTTCGGCATCAGAACATCCATAATGATCAGGTCAGGTTTCCCCGACTTGACCTTCCCGCAGGCTTCTTCACCGTCCTTCGCAAAAAAAACCTCGTAACCGCACGACATAAGACGCTGTTCCAGGACTTTCAAAATATCGGGATCATCATCGACAACGAGAATCTTTTTTCCAGCCATTATTCCCCCAAACCCCTGCGGGCACCTTGAATCGATTTCATGATGAAAAATCTGGGCTATTTTACCGTATTTTCATTTTTTATCCATTTTTTTTGATCGGCTTCCCGGACTCCGGCGGCTTGCCTACGGTGAGCCCGGCCCGCTCGTCTTCCCTCCGGATTTCCTCCAGGATCATCGGCAATTTCCACTTTTCGATCCGGCAGACCGCACTGTAGGGGCAAAAGGATTCGCAATCCCGTGGCCTCACGGGGATCTCCAGCGCCTCGATGGCCTTGACGAACTTCCGGGCGAATTGCAGGGCGCGGTCCAGAATTTCTTGGAATTCCGCCTCCGGGACCGAAACGCGGGGGGAAAATTCTTTTCCGTAGGGTGCCGTAAGGTCCGCGCAATAAAAACCACTCCGTTTGCGGTCCCTGACCGCGTAGATCTCTCCGCCCAGTGGCGCGAGATTCAAGTGGCGGCGGACCGCGAGCAAATACAAAGGAAGCTGGAGCGAGGTCCCGAGCTCCAGGTTAGCGGACTTGAACCGCGCCGAACGTTTATAGTCCACGACGACCGCGCACGTCCGCTCCTTGTTCACGTCGATCCGATCCACGCGGCCCTGCATCCGGAAGGTCTTCCCCTCTCCCGTGATCTCCAGCGCCGGCGACTGACACTCCGGAGCCGAGCCGAAACTGTACTCCACATAGGCGGGCTTGAAGCTGGCGCCCGCGAGCCGCTCCGTCTCCTCCCGCAGAAAATAGAAAAGCATCTCGAAAAGCTCCCTGCGATCCAGCGCCTCGCGGTGGGGATCGCTCCACGTCATCGGGTATTTTTCAAAACCGGCCTCAAGTTCGAGCTGAAGGAATTTCTCGATCGCTTCGGCCGGAACTTTTTCCCGCCGTGGATCGAAATATTGTTGCAGCACGTAATGAAGGATATTCCCCTTCTGCATGACCGCGATGTCTTCGGCCGGGTCTTTCAACTTCAAAATGCGGTCCGCGAAATAGCGGTACGGGCACTTCGCGTACTGCTCCAGCCTCGTGGGACTCGTCTCGGAGAGCTCAAAGGATCGCCCTTTCCGGATCTGCCCGTCTGAAAGCCTGGCGTCAACGGATTTCAACGCGGCAAGGATCCGGGCCCTGCTTTGGGGCTGCGCCATAAGCGCTTCCAGGGTCGCCATGAGAAGACCGTCAGCGAGAGCCTCTTTTTTGGAGACATTCCGCAGGGCCCCCAGAACGGCGGCCTCGAGTTCACGCGGAGTGATCGCTTCTCCCACGGAGAGATAAGGGCGGGCAAGATTTTGACGGACGATGGTGATGCGGCCGCCGAAAAGCGTTTTGACCTCTTCTAGATAAAAAGATGGCAGCGCTTCCTTCCCTTCGAAATCCAGATGCGGGTAGCTCAGGTACAGAAGCTCGCTGGCGCGCGTGACCGCAAAATAAAAGAATAATTTTTCGATGCTCTGGCGCGGCAACTGTTCCGCGAGAGGATGCTCCGTTTCGCCGTTCGTCAGTTTCCGTTCCCAGTCCGAAAGGAGCGGGTTTTCGCGGACCCTCCCCGGGAAAACCTTTTCCAGAAGGCCGGCCACGAACACGACCTTGTACTCTTTTTGCCGGGCCAGCGAAACGTCATAGACCTGAACGCGGTTCCTGTCGCGCTCGTGCACGGAATAGAGGTCCAGCTCCACAAGCCCCAGAAAATGGTCCGCGAAACTTTCAAAGGTCACCGCGGGCGTCCTGTGTTTCAGAAAATAGCCGCGCATTTCCTCGAGCAAGGCCTCGAACCGGTGGACGCAGGCCGCGTCGCGCCGCACGAACGGCGTGTAGGCATCGCTCACCTCGAGGATCTGAAAGGTCTGGTAAACGGCGCGCTTGAGGGTCCGGGCGTGCCCGTCCCCGCTCCGCGCCGCGAGAAACGCGTCTTCAAGTTCCGCCAGAACTCCGAGGACTGCCGTTTTTTCTTTATGAAAAGCGGCCAGATCGCCTTTGCCACGTTTCCACTCCGCGGTCCACGCCTCCCGGGACTCCGTCACGCCTTCCTGGAACGCGCGCTGCTCGAGCTCCGCGATCCACGCGGCGCTCTTGGGCCGGCCCTTGCCGCAGGAACGCACGTATCCGGATTTCAGGAAACCGAAAAGGTCCTCTTTTTTCCAGCCGTTCCGGAAAACGGCAAGCAGGGACGCGACCGCCGCGATCCACGGAGAAAATTTCAACCGGTCGCGTTCGTGAATCTCCGCGGGGATCCCATAGCGCTCGAAGATCGCCGCGATCACCGGCGCGTAATTCTTGATCTGGCGGAAAAGGACCGCGAAATCACTGTAGCGGTAATTTCCGGAGGCGTACAGCCGGTGGATCTCGCGGGCGATCAACTCGATTTCGCCGTCGGTCCCGACCGCGTCCAGCAGCGTGATCCCGTCGGAGGTGCATGCGCTTTTTTCTCCCGAGAAAAGATCCCTTTGAAGGGACAGCAGCGACGGCTTGCGGGTACGGTACGAGCCTGCCTTCATTTTCTGGATCTTGAACCCCGTCGCCACGAGAGCCTGCCGCGTCCCGGCCACCGCTTCGAACGCGTCCTCCCATCCCGGCCCATCCTCCTGCGGGAGCGTGACCGTGATCTCGTCGGTGACCCCGGAAAGTTCCTTCAGGTATTCCCGCTGAAGGTTCGAAAAATCGAAGAAGCCGTCGATCCAAAGCGCCTTGAGCCGCGGGAGCGCCGGTCCGCTTTTCTTGTTCCGCTCCCGGAAGATCCGCAGGGCGTCCTGGCTGTCCCGCAGCCCGCGCTTCTGGAGTTCCGCGGCGTATTGCTCATAAAACGCCGCCAGGGCCTCATATTTCGCGCCGTAAGCCGGTTCAAAACCTTTGAGGGCGTTCATGCGCGCGCGGAATTCTCCGGGCAGAAGGCAGGCTTCTTTGAGTTCGGTGAGAAAGTGAAGCATCACGCCCGGGAATCCGGGCTGGTCCTGGACCTCCCTGAAATATTCCCAAGCGTGGGTTTTGAGAATGTCTTTGACGATGAGAGCGCGGGTCAGGCTCGAGACGACGGGAACGTCCGTGATCCGAAAAAGATCGCTCACGAGCCCGGAAAGCGTCGTCACGCGTTTGTGAAAAAATCCCTTCACGCCGCGCTGGGCCAGGAGCGAGACCACGCGTTCGGTATGTTCCATCGAAGGCACGACGAAGAATCCGTCCGCCGCGAGAGGATCGGCAGCGTTTCGAAGGTGTTTTTCAAACGCGTCAAGAAGAAGGCCGGTTTTTCCGCAGCCCGCGGGACCGGTCAATAAAATTTTTGTCATTTCGTTAAGGCCTGAGTAAAAAACCTGCCGGGAAACACATGGCTCAGCGCTTTGAACCCGGGGCTTCCTCATAA
>CAIJDY010000219.1 GCA_903819565.1 Candidatus Omnitrophota bacterium
GACCACCACCTTGGCCGGAGGCTGCGTAAACGTGGCATTCCCATAGAGCGTCACGCTCACCATATTCCTGCTCGGGTCCTGATAATAAACAGTGCCGCCACTCATGACAATTTCCGCGAACAGCTTCCCGTTAGCGTCATATTCCATGCGTGTGTTTGGAGAAGTGGATGCATACCCCCAGTAACCCGCCTCAAGGGGAAACGGTATAGCGCCATATACAAATGAATAATACGTCGTCTTGATGACCTGGCCGGCAGCGTCATAATAAATCTCCTTTTCAAGACGCCCTACAATAGTCGATATCACCGCCACTTTTGACGGTGGCTGCGTCGCCGTTGCATTCCCGTAGAGCGTCATGCTGACGATCTTCCCGTCCCCGGTCATGACAAATTCCCGGAACAACTGCCCGTTGGCGTCATAGTGCTTGAACTGCACGCCATTAAAGGTCTGATCCGGAACAACCGGCACGCTGACCCAGCTGTTTGGGTAATACGTCGCCAGTTTGTATTGATAATACGTCGTCTTGATAACCTGACCGGCAGTGTTGTAATAAACATCGGAATAGGCTCCCAGACTATTCAATACCGTTACCTTGGCCGGAAGTTGCGTCGGCGACGCATTTCCATAAACCGTCATACAATAGATCTTCCCGCTCGCGTCCATGACAATTTCTTTAAGCAGCACCCCGTTGGCATCATATTCTTTGTGCGTATTTGGAAAAACCACCGAGTTCGCCGGGGCCGGGATCAGCGGTATGCTGCTCCAGTTATATTGATAATAAGTCGTCTTGCTGACCTGGCCGGCAGTGTTGTAATAGATCACGGAGTACGTGCTCCCCGTGGTGTCCACAACTATTACATAGGCGGGAATCTGAGTCGCGGGAACATTACCGTAAACCTGTGTGCTGAGGGTATTCCCATTCGCATCCATCGTGATCACACGGATCAGACTGTTGCCAATATTGTATTGCTTCAGCGTGCACGGAAAAACGATCGCGCCCGCGGGAGCCGGAAGTGCCGATAGTTGCGCCGAAGTCGTACTGCTTGCGACCGGTGTGGAAACAGGCGCTACGGTCTGGGCCACTGCGGCAACCGTTTGGGTTTGAGCTGCCGGCGCCACGACATTAGCTGTCGCTAGTTGCGCTGTATTCGTACTGCTCACGGCCTGCGTGGAAACAGGCACTGTGATTGAGGCCGTCGCCTTCGCGATTCCACCGGTATTCATCAAAGGATTGGAAGGAATCACGGCCTGTTCCGGAGCGGGTTGTGAAGGTGTCTCCGCCGCTTTTACGGGAACACTCGCACCTCCCCCGCCGCTTGCCGAATCAGCAACAACAGGAGCGATCGCCGAAACGCCTGAAGGAATGCACTGTAAAAATGCCACACTGACTAGAGTAATAAAACACATCACTTTCATCGCCAAAGTCGCCTTCATAGGTTGTTCCCTCCCCGTCGTTTTCGTATTCATTTTCTTGCTCCTCCCCTGTAATAGAGATACGGTTCAAAATGTACGGGTACGGCGGTCCGGCTCCAACTATTGAAAACAAATTCGCAGGCAGAATCCGTGTAATACGACGTCGTTAAAAAACACGGTATCGCACTACTATAAGTTCGTTGACTTGAAGCGTCACTGCCCCGCACCTTCTTCACTCAGCACCTCTTCACAGAATTCGTTAGCTGACTAATCCCAATTCTTGAATAACCACAATAATATGTACCACATGTATTAAAAGTTTATAATAGTTTTTCAAAAGAAATTTATAGCAAAAACTAACATTTATGACATTCGATAACTTTTTATTAATATCCATAGCATATATGTCAGCAAAAATTGCCCCATGTTTACAATCCTTAAGGATATGCAAATAAAATTGCGGCTTTCGCTCAGAATTTTACTTGGCGAGAATCGAGGAAATAGCGGAGAGAACTTTGGAGGAAACGATCCCCTGATAAACGAGTGACAGGCGCCGCCCGGTAATGTCTTCCAGAGTTTTGGCCATTTCGGTTTGGACGGCGTAGATGAGCTGAGCTTTGATAACGGGCGGAACGTCGGAAACTTTCTCCTTGAGAGAGGGATCTTTTTCCGCAAGTTTTAGCACATCTTCGTAGCGCGTGCCGTATAGATCCATCAGTGACCGGACCACGGCGGGTTCAAGACCCGTGCGGCCGGCCACAGCTTCTGCGCTTTCCGGAATTGCCCCGCTTCCATACAGGCGGAAATCCTCTTTGCCGGAGACTTTGCGGAGCTTGCTCACGCAGTCCGCGGCGACCTTACGATAGGTCGTGTACTTCCCACCGACAACAAAAATAACACCGGACGGTGCCTCGTAAAAAAGATGCTTGCGCGAAACCTTGCGCGGCGAACCGCCTTTGCGGATGAGCGGCCGTAGACCCGCGAATGTCGCGAGGATCTTCGCGGGATTGAAATCAAGCGTGGGGAAAACGCGTCTGGATTCACGCAGCAGATAATTAATGCCTTCCTGCTCCACTTTGACCTCGTCCGGGCCCGCGACGTAATCCGTATCCGTCGTGCCGATCAGGGAATTGCCCATCCAGGGAATGACAAAAAAGATGCGCCGGTCGCTCTGGGAGCCGATCAGGATCGCGTGCTTCGAGATCTCCCCCTGGTAGACGATGTGAATGCCTTTGGTGGTGCGGACCTTTTTCTTCGCACCCGGAGCGTCAAGCCGCAGCAACTCATTGGTCCACGGCCCGGCGGCGCAAATAACCCGCTTCGCGCGAATCTCGAATTCCCTGTTCCCCAGCACGTCCCGCGCCCGAACACCGGTGACCCGGCCGTTCTCCTTCACGAAAGAGACCGCCTTCACGTAGTTGGCAACATGCGCGCCGTACTGATCGGCCATCAGGACATTTTCAAGACAAAGCCGCGCGTCATCCATCTGCGCGTCATAATAAAGCACGCCGCCCTTCAAGCCCTCAGGCTCAATGCCCGGCTCCATGCGCATCACTTCGTCACGTGACAGGTTTTTTCGCGGGCTCACCCGGTAAGGCCCGGCAAGCATCTCATAAAGAAAGACCCCGAATTGCATCATCCAGAGCGGCCGCTTGTCCCCTCTGTAAACCGGGATCACGAACGGCAGGGGTTTCACGAGATGCGGCGCGACTTTGAGCTGAATATAACGTTCCCTCAGGGACTCATAGACGAGGTCCACCTCGAAGTTCTCGAGATACCGGATGCCGCCGTGGATAAGTTTTGTGGATTTGCTTGAGGTGCCGCTCGCGAAATCCCCTTTCTCGAGGAGCGCGACCTTCATGCCGCGTTGCGCGGCGATATGGGCGATCGCGGCGCCGTTGATGCCGCCGCCGACCACAAGCAGGTCGTAAATATTTTTTGTGAATCGTTCAATGTCCCGGATCATAGCGTCATCGCCTGTTTTACGGCCTTCAGCCAACCGCCGTAAAGATGGTCGCGTTTCGCGGTACTAAGAGAAGGATGAAATACCCGGTCGGTCCGGTACTGCCGTTTCAGTTCCGCGGCGGAGCGCCACACGCCCGCCGTCACGCCCGCGAGCTGCGCCACGCCCCTGGCCGTGAGCTCGATGACCTCCGGCCGGACGATCTTTTCTTTGAGGATATTCGCCTGGAACTGCATAAGGAAATCATTCTTGCACGCGCCGCCGTCCACCTTGAGCTCGCCGATCGGGCGGCCGTAAGCGTCCTGCATCGCGTCGAAAACGTCTTTCGTCTGATACGCGATCGATTCGAGACCTGCGCGGATGATATGCGACATCGTGACCCCGCGCGTGATCCCGGTGATCAGCCCCCGCGCCTCGCTCACCCAATACGGCGCGCCGAGACCGGTGAACGCCGGCACCACATACACGCCGTGCGTGTCCTTAAGCCCGCGGATCGCCTTCTCCGTTTCCGAAGAATGCCGGATCACCTTCAGCCCGTCCCGGAACCACTGCACCACGGCACCCGCGATGAACACCGCTCCTTCCAGAGCGTAAAGCGGCATCCCTTTAAAGTCGCTCGCGAGCGTCGTGAGAAGCCCTTTGCGGGAGATCACGAACTTCTTCCCGGTATTCAGCATGATAAAGCAGCCTGTCCCGTAAGTGTTCTTGCTCGTCCCGGCTTCAAAACAGCCTTGGCCGTAAAGCGCGGCCTGCTGGTCGCCCATCACCGCCGTGATCGGGATCCCGGCCGGAAGTCCCGCGACTTTTCGCGTGTGCCCGAAAACGGAGCCGGACCGCTGGAGCCGCGGCAGGATCTTTTTGGAAACCCCAAAAATACGGAGAAGCCGGTCGTCCCATTGCCGCGTACGGATATTTAAAAGCAGCGTGCGAGAGGCGTTCGTGAGGTCGGTCGCATGAGAACGCCCTCCGGTCAATTTCCAAATGAGCCAGCTGTCGACGGTGCCGAACGCGATGTGACCCCGGGCCGCCCGGCGGCGCAGGCCCGGAACATGATCGAACAGCCACCGGACCTTGGTTCCGGAGAAATAAGGGTCCAGGACGAGCCCGGTATGCTTGTGAATGAACGGCTCGTGTTTTTTGAGCCGGCGGCAAAGCTCGCTCGTGCGGCGGCACTGCCAAACGATCGCGTGATAGACCGGCCGCGAGGTCTTCCGGTCCCAGAGGACCGTTGTCTCGCGCTGGTTCGTGATGCCGATCGCGGCGATCTGCCGCGGGTCGATACGTCCCGCCGCCACGGCCTTGCGGATCACAAACACGCAGGACTGCCAGATCTCTTCGGCGTTATGCTCGACCCATCCGGGCTTCGGAAAATATTGGCGGAACTCGCGGTAAGCGCTCGCGACGATTCTACCGCGCGCGTCAAAAAGGATGGCGCGGGAGCCCGTCGTCCCCTGATCGATGGCCAGGATGAATTTTTTCATTCCAGGTCGCCCAGCACTTTCGAGGTCACCACAAAATCGACGTTCTTGAGTCGCAGAAGATTTTTTCCTTTAAGGACCCACGCCACCACGCGCAGGAACTCAGCCTGATCGCGGATCCGGACAAGGCATCCCCGGTAGGCGACGCTGATCTGGCCGCGTTCTTCCGAGACGACGAGCGCGATGGCATCCGTTTTTTCCGTGATCCCGATGGCGGCGCGGTGCCGCGTCCCGAAATTCGGCGCGAGGTCCGTCAGGGACGCGAGCGGCAGGATCCCCTTGACGGTCTGGATCCGGCCCTTATAAACGACCAGCGCACCGTCGTGGACCGGAGACGTCGTCAGGAAAAGCGGCACCAGGATGTCCGCCTTGATCTCGGCGTCGAATGGCATCCCGCCTTTCATCTGCGGCCGCAGGGGCTGCTTGCGCTGTAAAATGATGAGGGAGCCGGTCTTGCGGCTCGCCATGCGCTCCATCGCCGTCCAGATCTCCGTCACGTACGCCGGCACTTTGGGCGTTTTACGGAAAAAAGCGCCTGCCTTCTCACAGCACCAGCAGGAGAACGAGATCAACAGGTCCGTCAGCAGAAGAAGCGCCGCGAGGCAAAGGATGGAAAGCCCCGTCCCGAGAATCAGCCCTTCGTCCAGCACTCTCTTTCCGAAAACAAGGGCGGCCCAAAAACAGAAGCCGCCGACAAGGAACCTCAGGGACGCACGGACCCAAGAGAAGCGCGGCGTGTAAAAAAAGAAGACCAAACCCGTCAAGATGGCAAAGACTGTGATTCCCATGG
Organism: Candidatus Omnitrophota bacterium; assembly: GCA_903819565.1. GTDB lineage: Bacteria > Omnitrophota > Omnitrophia > Omnitrophales > Aquincolibacteriaceae > Pegaeibacterium. The sequence continues at coordinate 5,645 of CAIJDY010000219.1, forward strand.
ACCGTCCGTTCCGATAGTAAAACTTGATTTGGGGCTGGCTAATGTTACGGCAAAAAAGGGTCCGAGATTGAAGACGCTCTTTTACGCCGACTTGCGGACGATGAGCTTGGGCAGGTACCGGCGCGAAAGGATCTCGGGGGCAGAAGTTTCCCGCTGCCGGATCAAAATGCCGGCGGCGTCCATGCCCATCCGGACCAGCGGCTGACGGACCGTCGTCAGCGGCGGTGAAAAGCTTTTCGCGCGTTCAAGGTCGTCAAAACCGATCACGGCTATTTTCCTCCCGGTCCGCCGGAGCGCCGCCAGCGCGCCGAACGCCAAGTCGTCATTCCCGCAAACGATCGCTTCGGGAAGTTTTTTCTCGCGAAGCCATTGTTTCATCACGCGATGCCCTTCCGCTTCGCTGTTCGCCTTGCCCGCGCGGATCCAGCGGCGGTCGCAGGAAATGCCTTTCGCCTTCAGCGCCCGAATGAACCCGTGTTCTTTGAGCCGCGTGTCGATGAACGGGACCCGGACCGTCTTTTTTCCGGTCCGGAACGGGATCTCCGCGGGACCGCGCAACATGCCGATCCTGCGGTATTTTTTTTTCAGGAGATGGGCGACCGCCTGGGCCATGCCGGCCGCGACGTCCGTGTAGACATGATTGACCCGGAGCCCCGGGACCGGATCGTTAAACACGAGGACGCGCTCATGCCGGGCCGTTTCGATCAGGCGCGCGACCTCAGGATGGATCCAGCGCCACGTCAGGACCAGAAGGCCGTCGAGGTCCTGCCCGCGAAGGATCTCGTCCAGGGAGCGATAAGGGCGGAGTGGCGGAGCGAAGATCTTGAGCCCGTGGCCCGAAGCGGCGAGACGTCGGAAGATCCCGGAAAGGAGTTCGGCGTGATAACGGGAACGGAACGGGTCTTTCGCGACGGTCGTGAGGACGCCAAAAGTGTAACGCGGCTTCTGGGAAAAGCCCTTCCTCATTCCCCGGCCTCGGCCATTTCCACGGAAAGGGCCTGCCAAGAATCGGTCGGCTCGTCGTACTTGGCTTCAATCGTGACGTCGTCGCCGGACTTGAGCTCTTCCAGGGACTTCACGCCCGAAAAAGTCGTGGCGTCGCCGATGATGATCTCGTTGGTCTCTTCGGCGTCCGTGATGGGATCGACTTCACTGATCGTGACCGTCCTGGCCTTGAGGTCGACTTTCCCCACTTCCCCGTCGAACCATTCGGCGGAGCACACGTTCAGCGGAAGAAGTAGAAGGGCCGCGAGCCCTAAAAGAATTTTGTTTTTCATAAGGTCCCCAGAGATTTTTTGGTGCCCATGAACTGTGCGGAATAGGATAGCCAAAAAGCGGCTATCCGACAATCAATAAATGGCAGGATTTGTGCAGGTTATGGGCCAGCATGCGCAGCACGTCGCCGCGCAAAAGGTTGATCAGGGCGCTGCGCTTCGTGGCGCCGATCGCCACGCTGCTCACATTAAGCTCCTGGGCCGCCCGCGCGATCAGGCGTCCGGGATTATCCCCCACCTGCCAGATCGGGACCGCCGTGATACCGAGCTTTTCCATCTCGGCCTGGGCCCCGGAGAGGACTTCCAGGGACTCCCGGGAAGGTTCCATCTCCGTCGGAAGTTCGGGCGTCGGCGGCGTCTCTTCCACATAGCTGAGATAGACCGAGTTCTCGCCCTTGGCCTTTACATGGAGCGCGGCTTCCTCGAGAAGCGTCGGATTAAGAGACTTCAGGGCCACCAGCATCGTGCTCTTGTAAAGCGAAGTAAGCTCCCTGGCTTCCGCCACGGTGAGCACGTTCACGGTCGAAGCCAATGCGGGCATCGGCACCGGAACGATCATCTTCGCCGCATAACGCAATGCCAGACCGACCCCCAAAATGGTCAGGACAAAGAAAAGCGCGTTCTGCTTTTCGATTGCGATCGTCACTTCGATAAAAAGCGTGATGACCGCGCCCGCCGCCAATAGAGCGCGCTCCCAGACTTTCAGCCGGATCGAACCGTTGGTGGCGCTGGTCGCGAGATTCAGCGCGATAGCCCCGACGACGCCGATCGCGTAGAGCGCGGCCAGATGCACGATGTCTTTTTCGACGATCAGCACGATGACCGGCACCAAGGTCGCGAGGATCAACGCAAGGCTCGGCATGCCAAAGCGGTTAAGTTTCGAGAAGGCCGGCGGGAGCTCACGGTCCTTGGCCAAAGCGAACTGGATGCTTACGAGCCCCATGATCGCCGTGTTGCCCGCGGATAAAAGCAAAAAACCGAAAATGACCGAAATCAAATGCCCGTACCAAGGACCGATATAATGGTCCCCGAGAGCGCGCAGCATGTCCTCGGTGTGGCCCTTCAGGCCCGGGACCGCGTTCATGGCAACGCCCAAAAGGAACGTCAGAACCGCCACTTCGAGCAGCACCGGCATGATCGCGCGGCGCGAAGTCCTCGCGACAGGCTCCACCATAACGCCGGTCATGTTCGCGATGGCCTCCACTCCCGAGAGAGCAAGCACGATCCCGACAAAAACCGGCCAGTTCTTTATAAATCCGCCAACAGGCAGCGTCAGCTGAACGTGAGAAAGGCTCGGCACGGTAAAAGCGAAAAGGACCAAAGCGGTGAGCGACGCAAAGACGGCGATCACGGCCGCAACGGTCCCCCCCTTCGACGGTCCGACCCAGTTCATCGCGCCGATCGTAAGGATCGCCCCGATGGCCCACAACTCCGGGTTCGGAACGTTAAAATAGTGGAAAGCGTCCAGCACGCTTAAAGAGGTCGTTACGACATAATCCGCGATGAGGAGAAGCGCCCCGATCACCGCGAGGGTCTGGGAACGCTGTTTGACCGAGGAGTAAACACCGCCGCCATCGGGATAACTGCGGCAAACAATCGTGTAGCAGCCCCCGATAAGAACCATCAGGAGCGACATCAGTCCCAGGAAGTACCAGGAAGCGTGACCGGCAAGCGCGAAGGCGATGCCGAGCACATAGGCCTTGCTGGTCCCCCAGTCGCCATAGAGCATGGCGCCGGCCTGATACCACTTGAGCTCCCGGGGTCTTTCGACCCGTTTGATCATGACGGACATAGCATCTCTCTATAAAGATAAAGCGAGGGGGCCGAAAATCCGGCCCCCTCGCCTATCAAGATTCTTTTCCCGGTTATTTCGATGCCGCCTCTTGGTGCACGGACTTGGGATCATAAAGCACGAGCATGACCAAGCCAACCGTCACAACGATCGAGCCAAAGAAGGCCCATGGATTGTTTTCGTAGCGGACGATGATCGGGATCGCGAGCAAAGCCACCATGTTCATCACTTTGATGAGCGGGTTCAGCGCCGGTCCGGCCGTATCCTTCAAAGGATCGCCGACCGTATCGCCGGTCACGGCTGCCTTATGGGCTTCGGAACCTTTTCCGCCGTAAACGCCGTCCTCGATCAGTTTCTTGGCATTGTCCCACGCGCCGCCCGCGTTCGACATGAACACGGCAAGCAACTGGCCCGAAAGAATCATGCCGGCAAGGAATCCGCCGAGCGCTTCCTTCTTAAGAAGAAAACCGACCAGAAGCGGGGCCAGGATCGCCAAAAGCCCGGGGCGAACCAGTTCTTTTTGCGCCGCGGTCGTGCAGATCGCGACGACCTTCGCGTAATCCGGAAGTTTCTTTCCCGACCACACGTTCGGGTCCGCAAGCTGGGCACGGACTTCATACACGATCAAGAAGGCCGCACGCCCGACCGCGCGGATCGTCAGCGAGCTGAAAAGGAACGGGATCGCGCCTCCGATCAAAAGCCCGATGAACACGTTCGGGTAAGAGATCGAGAGCGAAGAGGCGATCTGTTCGTACGTTTGGTGAACCAAAAGAGCGATGTCCGTAATGTACGCGTTAAAAAGCGAAATCGCCGCGACGACCGCGGAACCGATCGCGATCCCTTTGGTGATCGCCTTGGTAGTGTTGCCGACGGCGTCCAGGTCCGAAAGGATCTGGCGAGCGCCCTTGCCCAAATGCGCCATTTCGCCGATCCCGTTGGCGTTGTCCGCAACAGGACCGAACACGTCCATGGAGATGTTATTCCCCGTCAGCGTCAGCATCCCGATACCGCACATCGCGACGCCGTACGCGACGAAAGTCGGGTTGGTTCCCCTGATAAATGAGCGCGGAAAAAAGGATCGCCATCGAAATGACGATGATCGCCCAGACCGAACTTTCCAGACCGACCGCGAAGCCGGCAAGAATATTCGTCGCATGACCCGTCTGAC
>CAIJDY010000220.1 GCA_903819565.1 Candidatus Omnitrophota bacterium
CAGATAAAGATCTGTGGCGGGAAAGGCTTTATTTTGAATTAGAATTCCGTGGGCCTGTAGCTCAGACTGGTTAGAGCAGGCGACTCATAATCGCTTGGTCCCTGGTTCAAATCCAGGCAGGCCCATTCCTTTCAAAGTGTCAGCTGTGTTCCCGATTGAATTCAGGGGACAGACAGACGCTTCATGTCTGTCTTCTCAAGAGTTACGGAGGAACTATGAAAAAAATATTTTTCGGCCTATTGTTTGCTCTCACAATCGCTTCATTCGCCTACGCCGCGGAGAGCAGCAAGATCGAACTGGCGGACGGAAGCACCGTGGACGGTGAGATCATCTCGTTTTCCGACGGGAAGTACACGGTCCGGAGCCCGAGTCTCGGGACCCTTCAGGTCGAGGACGCGAACGTCCGGACGATCCGCAAGGGAAACGAACCGGGTGGGACCTCCCCGCAGGACGTCACCTCCCTCGATAAAACGACGCTCCAAAATGAAATGCAAAAGCTCCGGCCCGCGATCACCGGAAATCCCGATATCATGAAAACCATTGCCGGACTGATGTCGGACCCCGCGTTCCAGGCCCTTTTCAAGGACCCCGAGATCATGAACGCGGCAAAAAATCTGGACGTCAAAGCCCTCATGGCGAACCCCCAATTCGTCAGCGCCGTCAATCATCCGGCGATCCAGGAGATAAGGCAAAAGCTCAAGGGGCAAAGCGGGCAAACCTCCTAGAAAAGTTTTGGGGACTGGCATGAAGTGACGGGCTGTCCTCTAACTGCTTCCATGATTTCGCTCCATGTTGTCCAAAAGGGCCGCTAAATTTGTGTGGGAGAGGTCCGGGAATCGTATTATGCTATTCCTCGTTCATCCATTGTCGCGAGGGTTTCAATCACGACCGGGGTCTTCATGAAGCAAGAGGTCGCTAACGACAAAGCTGTCTGTGTCCGTTCCTTCTCGGGAAGGGACGCCTTCCTCATCGCGTTCTTGGCGCTCGCCTATTTTTTGACTTATTGCCTCGCCTTTTTACTCCCGGATGCTAAAGAGATCATCATGCTCGTTTGGCCGGCCGGGGGTATTGGATTAACCGCATTCCTGTTAAATCCGCGACGGTTATGGCCGTTCCTGGTGCTGGCTTTCTATGTTGCGGGCGTCACCGCGGATGTCTTCATCGCCGGCCGTTCCTTGATGACCGGCGTCGGCTATATGACCGCAAACTTGGCCGAATCCGTGGCCTGCGCCTGGCTTATCCTGCGGGTGGGCGGTACTTTCCAGAAATTTGGCAGGGTCAAAGAAGTGACGGCACTCCTTGCGGGCGTGGTGTTCGTGAATGCTTTCAGCGCCTGTATCGGCGCCGGTACCTCGGTGCTCAGCCGAGGAGCTTCTTTCGGAAGTTCGTGGCTGTCCTGGTACATCGTAGATGGTCTCGGCATGCTTCTGCTGGGACCCTTTTTCGTCACCTGGATCAGTATCACGGATTTGCTCGCCGGGCTCAGTATTAAAAAAACATTAGAAGGCATTGGCTGCCTCTCCCTTTGGATCATTTTTGCCTGGTGTATTTTTTGGCAAGGCGAACGGGTCGCGTATCTTCATCCCTACGCGCTTGTCGCGCTGCTTGCCTGGACGGCCACGCGATTTGGCCAGCGGGGCGTCACGATGTCGCTCGTGCTGTTGTTTGCGATGGTAGTTCAGAGTCCCATGATCACCCATCGGCAGGGTTTCTGGCCGTGGGAAGCAGCTGGTTCGGCAAATCCCATGCTGGACTTGCAGGTGTTCCTGGGATTTATGGCCACTGTGGGTTACTTGATAGCATCGGGTCATCGTGAACGTGACCTGGCGGTGAAATCGTTAAGGGATGAGAGCTGGCGTACGGAGAGCATTATTGAAGAGACGCATATCGGCACCTGGGAATGGAACGTCCAGACGGGGGAAACGGCCTTTAATGAAGTCTGGGCGCAGATCATCGGGTATACCCTCGAGGAATTGGCCCCTGTCAGCATCAAGACGTGGGAAAAATTCGTCCACCCGGAGGACCTGAAGCGGTCCTCGGAACTGCTGGAGCGGCATTTTGCGGGGGAACTTCCTTACTATGATTGCGAATGCCGCATGAGGCATAAGAACGGCCTCTGGGTCTGGGTTCACGACCGCGGCCGTGTCGTGACCCGCACGAATGACGGAAAGCCGCTGATGATGTTCGGCACCCACTTCGATATCACCGAACGCAAGAGCGCTGAAGCGGCGGAACAAATAGAGAGTACTTTCACCGAGGCCATTATTGACAGCATCCCCGGGGCCTTCTACGTGCTGGACGAGAACGGACGCTATGTGCGGTGGAATGCCTACCAACGCGATGAAATCGTCGGAAAACCGGAGGCCCAGATCGCCGGCACGAACGCGATAGACACCATTCATCCGGACGACCGCGCGCTTATCCAGACGAAGATCGCGAACGTATTGAAGAACGGCGCGGTTGAGATCGTGGAGGGGCGGGTCCTTCTGCGCGGGGGGCCGGCATTCCGGTGGCTACTGATGACGGGCCGACGAATGATGATCAGCGGCCGGCCGTTCCTGGTAGGCATCGGTATCGACATGAGCGAACGCAAGCTTGGCGAAAAGGCCCTGCAGGAATCGGAAGCCCGGTACAAGGCGCTGTTTTCCAGAGCTAGCGAAGGGATCCTCTTGGCGGACCTGCAAATAAATAAATTCCGCTTCGCCAATCCGTCGATCTGCAGGATGCTGGGATATTCCGAGGAAGAACTTTTGCGAATGGGTGTGGCGGACATTCATCCCGAAGAGTCCATGGAGCGTGTCCTGAGCGAGTTCGAGGCCATGCGGCGGGGCGAACAGAGGATCGCAACCGATATCCCCTGCCGACGCAAAGACGGCACCGTCTTTTACGCGGATATCAGCGGCTCTTTGATCGAACTCGATGGCCAACAATGTAATTTTGGTATTTTTACGGACATCACCGAG
>CAIJDY010000221.1 GCA_903819565.1 Candidatus Omnitrophota bacterium
CCGATATCTTCATTGGTGTGGTGAATATCCACTTCCAGATCTCCGCGTGCCTTAAGTTTCAGATTAAAAAGCCCGTGCTTTGCAAGCAGCGTGAGCATGTGATCGAGGAATGGGATCTGGGTATCGATTTTCGAAGATCCGTTCCCATCCACCGCGAACTCGACCTGGATGTCGGTTTCGGAAGTCTTGCGCTTGACCGTGGCTTTTCGTGTTTTCATGATTAGGACTCCTTTTCCGGTTCTGTGTGCTTCTTGATAAGGCGCGCTTCCAGAGAGATCCGGTGCAGGAAAAGGCCTTCCATGTCCGTCAATTTCTGGACATGTTCTTTGGAGGCTTCCAGAGCCTCAGGAGTATAGCGGATGATCTGGGAGCTTTTGATGAAGGTCGAAGCACTCAAGGGCGAAAAATAGCGCGCGGTACCGCCCGTAGGCAGCACATGGCTGGGACCTGCGATATAGTCCCCGATCACGGTCGGTGAATAAGGTCCCAGGAAGATCGCGCCGGCATGGCGGATCGATTCAGCCGCTTTTTCAGGATTCTCGGTCATGATTTCCAAGTGCTCGGCGGCGATCTCGTTGGCGACTTCGCAACCTTCGGCGACGGACTTCACCTGAATAATAATGCCGGAGTCCACGCGTTTGCGCATAACTTCGACCAGTTTTTTGGAATTCGTGATCAAATATCCCATGCCGCCGTGATGTTCGGTCTGGGCGAGAAGATCGCAGGTGACAAAATCCGGATTCGCGGTCGCGTCCGCAAGAATGGCGACCTCGCTGGGACCGGCGACCATATCGATATCCACAAAGCCATAAACCTGACGCTTGGCTTCCGTGACGTAAGCGTTTCCCGGGCCGACGATCTTGTCGACCTTCGGAATGGTTTTCGTGCCGAACGCGAGTCCTCCGATAGCCTGGACACCACCCACACGATAAATTTCATTGACTCCCAAGAGATTGGCGACTGCCAGGATATGCGGATCAATATCCCCAGTGTCGCGCCGGGGCGGTGTGGCGATGGCAATATGCTTGACGCCCGCGACCTTGGCGGGAATCACGGTCATGTAGACGGTCGAAACGAGCGGTGCGGTTCCCGCAGGGATATAGATCCCCACCCGATCAAGCGGTTCGTAGCGCTTGCCGAGATGGACGCCGTTGGGGCCCGTGATCTCAAAAGACTTTTTCAGTTCTTTCTCATAATATTCGCGAACATTTTCCGTGATCTGCTTGAGAAGCGGGACGAACTGGACCTGGATTTTCTCGAAAGCGCGATTGATATCCCCCTGGGTGACAGCAAGTCGTTTGAGTGGAAGATCGATCCCATCGAATTCCCGGGTGTAACGGCGGAGAGCTGTGTCCCCGGACTGGCGAACTTCGGAAAGAATGCGGCTGACTTTTTTGAAGATCGTCGCGTCGAAGAATGTGGCGTAATCGCGCCGGATCTTTTTCTGAGTTTGTTTATCCCAGTTCAGCACCTGCATGGATTACATTCCTTTTTCCGTAAGATAATTAACGATAATTTCCTCAACGGCGGCCTTGGCGGTCGCGAATTGTCCCTGGTCGGGTCCGCCCGCCTGCACAAGATCCGGCCGGCCGCCACCACTGACGTTAAGGAGTTGGGATAGCCTACCAAAAAGGGCCTTCATGTCCAAGGGCG
>CAIJDY010000222.1 GCA_903819565.1 Candidatus Omnitrophota bacterium
AATGGGACGGCAAACGGATCTCGAAAGCGCGCGACTGGATCGTCTCGAGCAAATGCCCTTTATTCTCCACCAAAAGACAGAAAACGGTGCGCCGCGGCGGCTCTTCCAGTGTCTTGAGGAACGCGTTGGCGGCTTCTTCGGTCAGACGTTCCGCCTTCAACACGATGCAGACCTTCCAGGAACCTTCATAAGGTTTGAGATAAGACCATTGAATGACCTCGCGGACGGCCTCGATCTTAATCGATCGCTCGTCCTTGTCCTCCCCTAACCAGCGAACATCCGGATAACTGCGATTCCAGATTCTTTGCGCAAGCGCCGCGTCCTGCGTCCCGAAAAGCTTGCCGTCCTTGCTTTCAAGCGCGCAGGCAAAAGCGACGGCGATCTCCTCTTTGATATCCGTGCTGGCGTGGCCGCTCACCATTTCCGCGGCCTCGGGACCGCCCTCGCGACCGCTAAAAACATAAGCCGATGCGACGCGCTGGAGCCTCACGTGAGACTCCAGGATCCGGACCGCCATCTTCTGGGTATTATTTTCCAAATACACGTTCGAGCCTTTCACGGACCTTTTGACGGACCTTGTCCACGGGCCGGCTGGTATCCAGAACGACCATTCTCTTGGGATTCCTTTTCGCAATCGCTAGGAAACCTTGGCGCACGCGGCGATGAAAACTAAGCGCCTCCCGCTCAATCCGGTCATGCCTCCCGCCGCGCTTCAGACCCTTCGCGCTATCAATGTCCAGGACGAACGTCAGGTCCGGCCGCAAGCTCCCGCGGACAAGCTCATTCGCCTGCTCGATCGCCTTCAGGGATAGACCACGGCCGAATCCCTGGTAAGCCCGGGTCGAATCCTCGAACCTGTCGCAGATCACGACCTTTCCTTTTTTAAGCGCCGGCAGGATCTTCTCGCGGACGATCTGCGCACGCGCCGCGAGGTAGAGAAGCAGTTCGGTGACCGCTGTCATTTCATTTAAATGCTTATCGAGCAACACCGCGCGGATCGCCTCGCTGATACGCGTCCCGCCCGGCTCCCGGAGCATCAAGACCCGCCGCCCTTTCTTCTTCAGGAACGCGGCGGCGTTGCGGATCTGAGTGCTCTTCCCGCTCCCTTCCGCCCCTTCAAAAGTAATGAAATAGCCTTTTCTCATTTTTTGACGTCCCAAGTCCTGCGGATTTTTTTTACGGTCGACGGTTCGCCCGGCCGGCCGTCCTTGACGAGCCAGCCGCCGCCTTCGATCCCTTTGCGCAAGGTATCCGATCTCGAAAAATCCTTCGCCTTCCGCGCTTCCGAATATTGCCCGAGAGCCGTTTTGATATCCTCAGGGATAGAGTCGACCGCGGCAATATCCAACCCGAGCAAACCGTCCAATCCCTTGAAAAATTTTACGCATCCTCTGAGATCCAAGCGCCCCATCGAGGGTAACACCTTATTGAGATGAGTAATATGTTCGAGCATGTGGGCAACGAATCCGGCCATATTAAGATCGTCTTCAAGCGATCGCTCCAACTCCGGGCCGATCGCCCCGTCATAAGCGGCCTCGTTCCCCATTTTTTCCGGTAAATTTAAAACACACAGCCGGCTAAGGCACTGCCAATAGCAATCATCAAGCTTCTTGATGACTTCTCCGGCCTCCTTCAGTCCGTCCAGCGTAAAATTAAGCGAATGGCGGTAATGGACGGAAAGAAGCGCGTAGCGAATGGCCATCGGATCATACCCTTTGGCCAAAAGATCGCGAAGTGTGAAAAAATTCCCTTTAGATTTCGACATTTTCTCGCCGTTCACGAGCAAATGCTTCGCGTGGAGCCAATAATTCACGAACGGCTTTCCGGTCGCGGCCTCGGACTGGGCGATCTCATTCTCGTGGTGCGGGAAAACCAGATCCTCGCCGCCGGCGTGGATATCCACCGTTTCCCCGAGATGGCGCATGCACATCGCGGAACATTCGATGTGCCAACCGGGCCTTCCCTTTCCCCACGGGGAATCCCACGAAGGCTCACCTTCTTTGGCCGCTTTCCAAAGCACAAAGTCCGCACCTTCTTCTTTTTCATACTCATCCACGTCCACACGCGCCCCGGCGATATTGCCGTCGAGCTTCTTTTTGGAAAGCTGCCCGTATTTCTCAAACCGCGCGACCCGGTAATAGACGGACCCGTCGTCCGCGACATAGGCGTATTCCTGCTCCAGCAGTTTCCGAACAAGCGTGAGAATGTCCGGGATCGATTCCGTCGCCAGCGGCTGGATCCCGGGAGACAGCATGCGGAGCGTTTTCATGTCCTCCAGAAAAGCCTGTGTGTAGAACGCCGTGTAATCCCGGAGCGTTTTCTTCTCCCGGGCGGCACCGGCGATCGTCTTGTCATCCACGTCCGTGACATTCATGACATGCCTGACACTGAAACCCCTGAATTCCAGAAAACGGCGCAAAAGGTCCTCGAACACGAACGTCCGGAAATTCCCGATGTGGGCGTAGTTATAGACCGTGGGACCGCAGGTATACAGCGTCACTTCTTTTCCCCTCGGGTCCAAGGGCCTGAACTCCCGGACCTTCGCCTGCAGGGTATCGTAAAATTTAATTTCGCTCATACAGGGTTCCTCGGCCTAACGCGCGCTCGAAACATTTTTTGAGGAACGTTGTCCCCAGCTGAGAGAAAAGCTTCTTCAGTTCCGGCCCGTGTTCTTTGCCCGTCAACGCGACGCGAAGCGGCATGAACAGATCCTTTCCTTTGGCTTTGACCCTCGGCTTGATCTTATCAATAAATTCCTGGTAAAGCCCGTCGCCCTGGGCCGTCAGCTCGGGCAGCACGGCCAGCGCCGCCTCAAAGACCTCCCGGGACTCCGGCCTCGATATGAGCACCTGATTATCGTATTCGAAATACCCTTCGAGAAAATCAAGATGCTCCTCAAGTTGCTCGAAATATTCGACGCTTTCCTTGAAGACCGGAAGGACCCGCCTCACAAGGGCTTCCTCCCCTAGAAGCTTCTCTTCTCTCAAGAGGTAAGCCATGGCCTGCTCGGTAAATTCGCTGTCCGAAAGCAGCCGCAAATGCTGACCGTTCAGCCAGTTCAGTTTGTCCGGGTCAAAATTCGAGGAGGATTTTCCGACATGCTCGAGCGAGAACGCCTGCTGAAGCTCTTCCCACCGGAATATCTCGCGGTCATTTCCCGGCGCCCAGCCTAGAAGCGCGATGTAGTTCGCAAGTCCGTGCGGCAAGTAGCCCTTCTTGCGGAATTCCCTTACGGAAACCGCGGCAAGCCGTTTGGAAAGCGGTTCCCCGCCCGGTCCATGAATGAGCGAAAGATGTCCATAGGCCGGCGGTTTGAATCCCATGCCTTCGAGAAGCAGAATATGCTTCGGCGTGTTCGGAAGGTGGTCCTCGCCGCGGATCACGTGAGTGATGCCCATAAGCGCATCGTCCACACAAACCGTCATATGGAACGTAGGAGTGCCGTCTGCGCGCTGGATGATGAAGTCCCCGACCATATCGTCCAGATTGAAGGCGACGTCGCCGCGGATGAGATCGTGCATCTTCAGCTCCGGGTTCTCGATCTTGAAGCGGACCGTGGGCTTGATGCCGCGCGCCTTTCGATCGTCGATCTCTTTCGTGGAAAAATCGCGTCCTCGGTTATCGAACCGCAACGGCCGGTGGTGCAACACGGCCTCTTTTTTGGCTGCCTCGGTCTCTTCGGGTGTCACATAACAGTAATAAGCTTTTCCTTCATCGATCAGTTTCTGGGTGTATTTCTGATAGATGGCGGACCGCTTGGACTGCTCGTAGGGTGCAAACGGGCCGCCGACTCCGGGCCCTTCATCCCAACCGAGCCCCAGCCAGCGAAGATCTTCCATGATCCCTTCCTGGAATTCCGGACGGCTGCGTTCAAGGTCCGTGTCCTCGATACGAAGAATAAACGTCCCTCTTTCTTTTTTTGCGAGCAGGAAATTAAAAAGCGCCGTGCGGACATTACCCAGGTGCAGAAAGCCGGTCGGCGACGGCGCGAAACGGACGCGGATCATAAGACCGTTCTTTTCATGCTGACAACCGCCTCACAGGTCACGGCCAGTCCTTCCCCTTCCGGCCCGAGGCCCTCCCGGGTACGGGCTTTGATGGAAACATCCTTCTCGAGAAGCCCAAGGCATTTCGCGACGCTTTTCCGGATGCGAGCTTTATGGCTATAAAGTTTCGGCGATTCCAGAATGATATTCGTGTCCACG
>CAIJDY010000223.1 GCA_903819565.1 Candidatus Omnitrophota bacterium
ATCCGGATGCTTTTCGAACGCGGGCAGTTCGACACCGTTTCGACGGCCCGTTGCGCGGCCGTCTTGTTGGGATACACGATCGGCCTTTTCGCGTTTGCCGGGCAGAAGATCATGAACAGCGGTTTTTACGCGGCGCACGATTCCAAAACGCCGATGCGCACGGCGGTCATCTCGCTCCTCACGAACATCGTCCTGAACCTGATCCTGATGGTGCCGCTCCGCGAAGCGGGGCTGGCGCTCGCGACGTCGATCTCCGGGATCATCCAGTTCGGGCAGCTGATCTATTATTACCCGAAGAAGGTCGGAGAGTTCCCGTTCCGTGAGATTGCGATCTCTTTCCTGCGCATCCTGCTGGCTTCCTTGGCGATGGGGGCGGTGTGTTATTTCAGCTGGGAGCTGTTGAAGGTCTGGATCCCTGGGCAAAGTACCAAGATGCAGTTGATCCAGGTTTTGGGGAGCATGGCGTTTGCGACTTTCGCGTATTTTGGGATCTGTTTCGTTTGCCGTGTGCAGGAGGTTCGTGAAGCTGTTGAGTGGTTCAGGACGAAACGGAAACGGGGCGCGGACCCCGCCGAAGCCGAAAAACTGATCGATGGGATCTGAAGAACGGGTGATGGAGGGCGGATGATGGAAGAGAGAAAACGAAAAGCCGGCTCGCCGTCCGGTCTTCGTGCGATCGTCGACAAACTGCCGCTAACCCCCGGCGTTTACCTGATGAAGAACGAGGCGGGGGAGATCCTCTACATCGGAAAGGCCAAGGCCCTCAAAAAGCGGGTGGGCTCTTACCTGACGAACCGCGGGGCTCTTCCGAAGGTCACGATCCTGATGGCGCAGGTCCGGGACATTGACCACATCGATACCCCGACCGAAGTGGACGCGCTGCTCCTCGAAGCCCATCTGATCCGCAAATACCAGCCCAAGTACAACCAGGAGCTTAAGGACGATAAAAGCTACCCGCTCCTGAAGATTACGCGCGAGAAATTCCCGCGCATTTCCATGACGCGGCAGCGCAACGAACGTGGGGCGGTCACGTACGGGCCTTACACCGATGCAAAACTCCTGCGGCAGGCGGTCGACCTGATCAACAGCCTTTTCCCGATCCGCAAATGCCTGGTCCTTCCGAAATGCGCGTGTCTTTATTATCACATCGGGCAGTGCGTCGCGCCATGCATCAAGCCGGAAGTGAAGCCGGCGTACGACCGCCTGATCGGAGAGATCAAAAAATTCCTCGGCGGTGGGAAAAAAAGTTTTATGGAATACCTGACCGAGAGGATGAATCGCGCCAGCCGCGAACTGCGCTTTGAGGACGCGCAATTCTTCAAGGAACAGATCGAAGCGCTTGGGCAGCTCCAGAGAAAACGCTTCCGGCCGGGGCATCCTGAGGCGGGCGTTGGACTTTCGGCGAGTCTGGAGCTGAAGCAGGTCCTTCAAATGGAACGTTTGCCCTCGAGGATCGTCTGCTTCGATGTTTCGAATATTCAGGGGGACGAGTCCGTGGCGTCCAAAGTGAGCTTTTACCGGGAACTCCCGGACAAGTGGGGATATCGCCGCTACAAGATCAAAGGCGTCCACGCGATCAATGACTACGCCATGATCGCGGAAGCACTTACGCGGATGCTCAAGGGGATCAAGGACGGCCGCGAGAGCTTCATTCCAGACCTGATCATGATCGACGGCGGGCGGGGTCATCTTAACACCGCGCGGCGCGTGCTTCAAAAAGAGGCGATGGAAAGCGTGGAGCTGATCTCCATCGCGAAGCGGTTCGAACACATCCACTCCCCGAAATTCTCGAACGAGATTGCATTGGAGGCCGGTTCCCCCGCGCTACATCTTCTCCGGAAGGTGAGGGATGAGGCCCACCGTTTCGCGATCACGTACCATCATCTTCTCAAAGAGCGGTCGCTGGAGAAGTCGGTGCTGGACCGGGTGCCGGGGATCGGGGGGAAGCGCAAGCGTCTCCTTCTCAAACATTTTGATTCGATCGATACCTTGAAACGCGCGTCCCCTGACGAGATCGCCGGCATTCCGGGGATCGACGTGAAGACCGCGGAAAATATTGCCCGTTTTTTTGCAGTGAACCATTAAGGAGGTATTATGAAACAGATCACGATTTTAGCGGGATGGGTTCTCGGTTTCTTTATTTTGGCGGGGGCACCGGTCCTTTACGCGGAACCGGAACTCTCGAAGGTGGCGGACACGGTGGAAGAGAATTATTCGGATCCTTCGTCCATTACGGCCGAGTTGGATTCTCCTTCCGGCGAAAGAGCTCCCGAGGACCTTCCGATGGATGATTCCCCCAGTGTCGAGGGAATGGCCCTTCAGGAAAAATAAGAGCGCCCTTTTTATGCAGCAAAAACTGAAAGGAAAG
>CAIJDY010000224.1 GCA_903819565.1 Candidatus Omnitrophota bacterium
AGCTGTTTTTGCGGGCGGGACTCATACGGAATGCCTCCTTGGGCTCGGTAACATTTAATATGAGTCAACGATTCCATATTTTTCCGCTTCCGGTAACATTTAACTTGAGTCAATTCGTTTTTTAAAAAAGCCCTTCCCAAATACAGTTTCTATGCTATACTTCACGAGTCCGCGCCGATTTTAGCTGCGCCACAGTGCGTACTAAGAGGGAAGACGGTGCGGGCCCCCATTTTCATGCAATCCCAATGAGAAGGGGACTCTCAAGGAGGAATTTCCCATTATGCAATCCCAGTTCTCAGAGTTATACGAAAAGTCTTTTCAGGACATTCAGATCGGTGAGGTCGTCAAGGGTACGGTGATCGCGATCCACAAACGCGAAGTCGTTGTGGACATCGGCTACAAAGCGGAAGGTATTCTCCCGCTGGATGAGTTTCTTCAGCCCGAAGCCCTGACAGTCGGTTGTGAGGTCGAAGTCCTTTTTGAAGGTTTTGACGATGTCGAAGGGTCGGCGCTTCTTTCCAAGCGGAAAGCGGACCGCCAGAAGACATGGAACGATATTCTTTCCAACGCCGAAGAGGGCGCCATTGTCGAAGGCCGCATCTCGCGCAAAGTCCGCGGCGGTTTCATGGTCGATATCGGCATGGAAGCCTTCCTGCCGGCGTCGCTCGTGGACATCAAGCCCGTCCGCAACCAGGACGCCTTCATCGGTCTCCAGAGCAAATTCCTCGTCGTCAAGATCAACCACAAACGCAAGAACGTCGTTGTTTCCCGCAAAGACCTCCTCGAAAAGAGCCGTAACGAAGCCCGTTCCGAAAAGCTCGGTTCTCTCAAGGTCGGCCAGATCGTCCGCGGAAAAGTGAAGAACATCACGGATTTCGGGGTCTTCATTGACCTCGGTAATCTCGACGGCCTTCTCCATATTACCGACATGAGCTGGGGACGGGTCTCGCATCCTTCCGACCTCGCGAAGCTCGGCGATGAGATCGACGTGGTCGTGATCGCGATCGACCAGGTCAAACAAAAAATTTCGCTCGGCCTCAAGCAAAAGGGCACGGATCCGTGGAATTCGGTCGATCAGCGTTACGCGATCGGCAATCAGGTCCGCGGCAAGGTCGTGAACATCCTTCCGTACGGCGCTTTCGTGGAACTGGAGCCGGGCATCGAAGGGCTTGTTCACATCAGCGAGCTTTCCTGGACCAAGCGCGTGAACCATCCGAGCGAGATCCTTTCGGTCGGCATGGAACTCGACGTGGTGATCCTGAGCCTCGATAAGGAAGCCAAAAAGATCTCTCTCGGCGCCAAGCAGGCGCAGGAGAATCCCTGGACCTCGGCCGCCAATAAGTACCAGGTCGGGAATCGCGCGACCGGAACGGTGCGCAACCTGACGGACTACGGCGCTTTCGTGGAACTTGAGCCCGGGATTGAAGGGCTTCTCCATGTGTCCGATATTTCCTGGACGCACAAGGTCGCCAAACCCGCGGACGTCCTCAAAAAGGGCGACACTGTGGAAGTGATGATCCTCGCTGTGGACACCGATGCCAAGAAGATCTCGCTCGGCATGAAACAGCTCACGGATGATCCGTGGACCGAGCTGACCAAGAATCTTCTGACGGGCCTGGAACTCCAGGGGAAAGTCACCCGGATCGTCAATTTCGGTCTCTTCGTGGAACTGGATAACGGCCTGGAAGGGCTCATCCATGTTTCCGAGATCCCGGATTGTTCGGCCCAGGACCTTGCCAAGCAGTATAAGGTCGGTGACACGCTTCGCTGCAGCATCCTGAACGTGGATCACGAAGGTCGCAAGATCGCTTTGACCTGCAAGAACTCATCGGTTCCGGCGTAACCCTAAGCTGATGGCGAACCCCAGTCACCGCAGGGTGGTCATTACGGGACTGGGGGTCGTTTCCTCAGTGGGCTTTGGCAAAAAAGACTTCTGGGACTCCCTTACCCAGGGAAAAAGCGGCGTTTCGAACATTACCGCGTTCGACACGACGCCTTTCACGACCCACTTTGCCGGCGAGATCAAGAATTTCGACCCGGCAGCTTACATCCTCCCCAAAAAACTCAAACGCATGGACCGCACGACGCAGTTCGCGATCGTGGCATCCAAGATGGCTGTTCAGGACGCGGGGCTTGATCTTCTGGAGGACGGTGTTCGCGAGAGGACCGGCGTGATCATCGGGACCGCGCTCGCCGGCGTCGGTTACATCCTCGAGCAATCCGCGATCCTGATGCAAAAAGGACCGATGAGGATTAACCCTTTTACGGCCCTCGCCTCGTTCCCGGACGCTTGCGCCGGCAATGTTTCGATTGAACTTGGCGTGACCGGCCCGAGCTTTTCCATGGCGACCGCCTGTTCTTCCGCTTCCGATGCCTGCGGGTACGCCTTCGAGGCCATCCGCGGCGGGGACCTTGATTTTCTGATTATGGGAGGCGCTGAAGCCACCATTTTTCCGGGGATCGTGGCCTCTTTTTGCGTCGCGCGCGCGCTATCGACGCGCAACGACGATCCTCAGGGGGCCTCACGGCCTTTCTCAATGGACCGCGACGGGTTCGTGCTCGGGGAAGGCGCCGGCATGCTGGTGCTCGAGGAATACGAACACGCGAAGAAACGCGGGGCGCGCATCTACGCGGAGATCCTCGGCCACGGGATGACCTGTGACGCGCATCATATGGTGGCGCCGGACCCGGAAGGGAAGGAAGCGAGCCGCGCGATGCGTCTCGCCATGGACCACGCGGGGGTTGGGCCGCAGGACATCGATTACATCAACGCGCACGGTACCTCGACGCCCTTGAACGACAAGACCGAGACGCTCATCATCAAAAAAGTGTTCGGCCCGCGCGCTTATGAAGTCCCCGCCAGCTCCATCAAGTCCATGATCGGACATTTGATCGGCGCGGCCGGTAGCGTGGAGCTGATCGCGACGCTTTTGGCCATGGAGCACCAGGTCCTTCCCCCGACCATCAACTATATGTCCAAAGATTCCGAATGCGACCTGGATTATGTGCCCAATACGGCCCGTCCCGCGAAGATCCGGATCGCGATGAAGAACTCCTTCGGGTTCGGCGGGAAGAACTCGATCCTTATCCTCAAAAAAGTCTGACAGCATCTCTCGGGTGCCGCAACGAGTGCCGCAACGAGTGTAAGTGCCCCGGAACATGGTATCCACCCGCCGGAGAAGTTGTTGTTTTTCTCACCGAAGCTTTTCCGAAGAATTTTAAAGATAAGTGAGAGGGGTTTATTCTGGCTGAGGGGAAGAGAGAAGAGTCCTACAGGGGGAAG
>CAIJDY010000225.1 GCA_903819565.1 Candidatus Omnitrophota bacterium
CGCCCTTGCGGGGCGCCTCGCGGAGGTGGCCGCGCCACTGCCGGCACCGTCCGCCGTGCCGGCGGCAACCCGCAAGGCACCCTCGATACCGATGACGACCTTCTTGACGGGAAGCGGGGTCCCGGAAAGCTTCGCCGCCTCCTGGACGATCCGCAATAGCCCCGAACAGCACGGAACTTCCATGATCGCGACCGTCAGCGAATAAACGGTATGGTTCTTCAGGAGTTCCGCGATCTTTTCAACATACCCTTGCGTATCATCCAGTTTCGGACAGGCGATCACAAGCTTTTTTCCCCTAAGAAGGTCCTGATGAAAACTTCCGAGCGCGAACGCGGTGCAATCCGCCGCGATCAACAGATCGCACCCGTCGAAATAAGGCGCGAGAGGCGAGATAAGATGCAACTGGATCGGCCACTGGCCGAGGGCGGAAGCGACAGATCCCGTTACGGCTCCGTCCTTTGCCGGCGCTCCGCGTTGGATGTCCCGCGCCATGGATCCCGGACACCCCGTGTGCAGGAATGGAGCCGGGATCGAGGGTCCGGCTCCGTGCACGCGCTGCGCAGCTTCCGCGCCGCGCGTCTTTAGAACATGGTCATGCGCCGCCCGGGGATCATAGCCCTGGCTGTCCCGTTCAACGATCTTTAAAGCGCCCACCGGACACACGTCCAGGCATGCCCCCATCCCGTCGCAAAAGATCTCTTTCACGAGCATGGCTTTTTTCTCTCCGTCAAGCACCAGGGCTCCTTCCGCGCAGGCCGTGGTGCAAAGGCCGCACCCGTTGCATTTTTCCCGGTCGATCTCAATGATCTTACGTTTGGCCACAAGACCTCCTGACGGACTATTTTAAAAACCGCTGCTCTTCTAATAATTTCATGGCGTCATCCGGCGTCAGTTCTTTCAGACACGCGATCGTCGCGCAGGTGTTGTTGAAACGGAATCGGTAATAGCAGGGCCGGCATTCGAGGTCCCTCTTACAGATCGCGATCGCGTTGCCGGAGGGCGGATACGGTCCGTAAACTTCAGGCGGCACGGGCCCATAAAAACCCAAGAGCGGGACCTCCAGCGCCCGGGCCAGATGCACGAGACCGCCGTCGTTCCCTATGAAAAGAGCGGATTTTTTTAAAAGCATGGCCGTTTCATTCAGCGAGGTTTCTCCCGCGAGCACCACGGCGGGGATCGCGAGCGACCGACGCAGTTCCTCGCAAAGCCCTTTTTCGGAGCCGCTGCCGAGGATGCAGACCCCTTTCGCCTTGAGCTTCGGCTGAAGTTTCCCGATGAGCTCCGCGAAATTTTGGGCGGGCCACCGCTTGAACGCCGCTTCTTTCCCCCACGAATCGCCGCCGCCAGGGCTCACGGTCAAAAAAGGCGTCTCGATCCCACCCGATTTTTGCGCGACCTGTTTTTCGAGGGACCGCGGATCCGGCGGAAAATAAAATTCCAGGAAACGGTCCTCGACCGGAACGCCCGCCAGTTCCGCCAGATCGCAATAAAAATCCGCCGCGTGCCGTTTCCAGAATCCTTCGGGAAGCGGGTAGCGGATCGTATGGAAAACGGCCCGCTTTTTATAGGCGAAACCCGCGCAGTGACGGATCCCGAGAAAAAACCGTCCCAAAAAGGCGTGTTCGCGGCGCAGGGAATAATCCAGGATCAGGTCATAATGCTTGGCCCGCAGTTTCCGGCCGAGCTCGAAGCTTTCCCGGAGATTTTCCGTCCACGTTTGGCGGCGCGTACGGTCCTTATCCACAACGAAGATCTCATTCACATGCGGGTTATTTTCCACGACCTCGCGGGTACGCGACCCCAGCAGGAGGTCCACCGCCTCGACCGTCGGGATGAGACGGAGTGCGCGGAGAACCGGCGTGATAAAAAGAAGGTCCCCGATCCCGTAAGGATGG
Source organism: Candidatus Omnitrophota bacterium (assembly GCA_903819565.1). Classification (GTDB taxonomy): domain Bacteria; phylum Omnitrophota; class Omnitrophia; order Omnitrophales; family Aquincolibacteriaceae; genus Pegaeibacterium. The sequence goes on from CAIJDY010000225.1 coordinate 1,896, forward strand.
ACGACCAGCACCCGCCGCAACGGCTCAGAAAAACGGGGGCCGGACGCCGGAGGCCGGACGTTTTCCGCCCTTTGTCCTCTGTCCCCGGCGGATCCTTCAAAGGAACGTGGCTTTTCTGACGCTGAGAACGGTTGCTTGCCCGATAGAAGTTCCGTGACCGCTTGATGGACCTGATCGACCGTGATCTCGTCGATGTAGGTAAATTTCCGTTCTGCTTCGGGAATACCCGACACATCTTTCGCGACCACGCGCCACCGGTCTCCAAGCGGCTGCCAGCGGCGTGCTCCGAGCCCCGGCTCATGGCGTCCAAAAATAGAAACGACGGGCGTCCCGACCGCGCTCGCGATATGCACGGGACCGGAATCATTTGAAAGAAGAATGGAAGCTCTTTTGAGAAGCGCCCCGAGCATGCCGAGCGTCATCTTCCCGCTCAGGTCCACGACCGGAACGTCCGTGCTTTTCTGAAGCCGCTCGATGACCCCGCGGTCCTGCCGGGTCCCCACGGCAAGAAAAACGGACGGCTGTTCCTGATTCCTCCGCGTCACCCATGCCCCGAATTGCTCCGCGGGCCACATTTTGGTTTCGTCGCTTGCCGACGGACTCAGCACGATCCACGGCCTGTCCTCCGGGATCCGTTGATGGAAAATAAAATTCTCCAGAGAACTGATCGCCCGCTGCGTGACCGGAAAATAAGCCTCGGGTTTCTGCGGCGCCGGAACCCCTAACGGCTCGAGCAATTCAAAAAGATACTCCGTCTCCCGCTTTTGCCCTTCTTTTTTATTGTAGGGATGGACCCGCGTCAGAGCCCACGGCGCGCGGCGCGCGTAACCGATCCGCACCGGGATCCCGGCCAGCCAGCCGGCCAAATGCATGCGGTTCGTCCCGTGACAATGGATGACGACGTCGAATTTTTTACGGCGAAGCCGCCCGGCAAAGAGGCCCTGTCCCCAAACGCCCCGCCGCTCCCCTTCTTGTCGTAAAGGATCACTTCATCGAGGTAGGGATTTCCCTGGACGATCTCGCGATGCTCGAGAAAAACCAGCGCGGCGATCCACGCTCCCGGGAATTTCTCGCGCAGGGCTTTGAAGACCGGCGTGGTAAGCACCAGATCGCCGATGCGATCCGTCCGCGTGACGAGGATTCGGGGATTTTCAGGAAGTTTAAAGGCCATGAAGAAGTTCCGTGGCGTGCATCAGCACCTTTTCCGGTTTCAGACCGTGGAAACAGGAGCGGGCAGCGTAAGGCAGCTCGTGGGATTTGCAGGAACAGGCCGCTCCGTCCTCGCGAGCGATCCGGAATGCCGGTCCCGTATGTCCGTACTTCTCGTGATCCGTCGGGCCGAAAATCCCGACGGTCGGAACGCCCAGCTCAAACCCCAGATGCATGATCGCGCTGTCATTGGCGATCACAAGCGCGGCCCGGGAGATCAAAATCGCGGTCTCCGCCAGCGTCATCGCGCCGCAAAAGATGCGGATCGTCCCCGGCATTCCCTGGGCCACCGTTTCCGCGATCGGGCGTTCGTTCTGAGCGCCGATCAAAAAGACCTTTTTTCCGGTCCGGACGGCCAGGCTCCGGATGACCTCACGGAAATTGTCCGCGGCCCAGCGTTTTTTTTCACTCGCTGCCCCGGGCGCCACCAAGATCCATCCGTTTTTTTCTGCGATCCCTTGCGCCGCAAGCTTTTCAAAACAGGCGGTTTCATCGGCCGCGTCGAAAAACCGGAACGGCGGCAGATTCCCGGGTTCCATGCCCATCATTTTCAGGATCTCGAGATGCCGTTCACGCATGTTGGTCCTGGTGAATTTCCGGAAAAGCGGGCTTCTTTTTTTACAGGACACGAGGAACGGGATCGCGGTGTTCCGCAGGTCCACGACCAGGTCGTATTTTTCGCGCCGGAGCTCCCGCAAAAAGCTCCATTTCGAAAGCAGGTCCGCTTTCTTGTCATAGACCACGATCCGGCGGATATCCGGGCTTTTTTCGAGCACGCACTTCGCCCGCGGGCCCACAACGGCCGTGAGCTTCGCCTCCGGGAACCGGGACAAGAGCTCCATCATGACCGGGGTGGTCATGATCACGTCCCCGAGATTGCTCAAAGTGACCACTAAAATGTTCATGAAAAAAATTTCCTTCTCTTTATCATCCCGCTCGCTCCTCCCGCCGGGCTGCCTAAAAAACCCAAAACCTTTTTGCGGCAAAACGGGGAAAGCTCCTCGGGGAAGATGATCAAATTTCAAACGCGTCCTGACGCTGCGCCCTCGCGCTGCGGGATCTCACGGATCCGGGTCTCGCTATTTTTTCCACTTGATCGAGCAGCCCATGGGCGGCTTTTGCTCGGACGGAACAGGCTTTCCTTCAAGGACCGCGTCCAACGCCGCGCGGACGTCTTTTCCGGTCACGGGAATGTCCCCGCCGGGGCGCGAGTCATCGAACTGTCCGCGATAGACCAGCTTGCGGTTCTGATCGAAAAGAAAAAAATCGGGTGTCGCCACCGCCGTGTAGGCTTTGGCCACTTCCTGGGTTTCGTCAAAAAGCAGCGGCATGGGGAAACCGTCCGCCACCGCCATCTCCTTGAGCTTTTCGGGCGCATCGTCGGGATAAGCCACGGGATCATTGGCGCTGATCGCGACGATCCCGGCATCCCGGGCCGCGTAATCCCTGGCCATCTGAATAATACCGGCCTTATCATGCTGAACGTAGGGGCAGTGACGGCAGAGGAATATGACCAGCAGCGCTTTATGAGCGGCGAGGTCGTCCCTGGAGATCGTTTTTCCGGAAACCACGTCTTTCAGGCGAAAATCCGGGGCCGGACTTCCGAGCGGCAGAAGGTCCTTTTTTCTTTCCGGGCTGCCGGGAAGCGCGCTAAGACTTTGGCTGAATAAAAAGCCTCCCAGCAATACAACGACTGCGCCAGCCAGGACTTGTTGGACTCTCATGGTCTCCTCCGCATCCCCAAAGGGTTCCGCCGCGACCCGCGTTCGCGGTCAGGCATCCCGTTCACTTATTCCACGGAATGTTTTTAAAGCTGGGTCATCAGCTTACGCACCAGATCGGCCCAGGCTATTTTCATGACGAGAGCCCCACACGCGAAAGTGCCCAGCCCCATCAAGAACCACGTAACACGCAAAAGCACCGAAGGCAATTTGATTCCGTGCGCGATCTCCGCCAAGCCGGCCAGGCTCAGAAGAACCCCGACGATCGTGATGCTAACGAGGCCGGCCGAAAGGGGCGATGTCGCCAGGCAGGCCCCAAGGACCATCCACAGGACGCCCATGAAAGTGACCACTCGATACCTCCTTTGAGTTAGGGTTCGAAAAAACTTTTCTTATTCTAACCGTCCGGGCCTTGATGATAAAGCTCAAAGAAACCGTACCCGGAATTTCAACGCGGCAAGATCTTCTCGATCGCATCAAGGACCTGCTCCGGAGTGATCCGGGAAAGCCAGCCTTCCACGGGAAATTCCTTGCCGTAGAACGGCACGGAATAACCGGGAGGAACGAACTGGAGGACGATCTTCTCCCCCGTTCCGCGCGGGCCGGTAAGGTCCGGGTCCGTCGGACCGAAAAGAGCCACGACCGACGCCCCGACGCCTGAAGCGATGTGCATGGGCCCCGAATCTCCCGTCACAAGACATCCCGCGCGTTTATAAACACAGGCCGCGACGCGAAGCGGCGTTTTTCCGATCAAAGAAACGATCCTTGCGTTCCGGGTCCCGCGCATCAAGGCCTCGAGCAGCGGCATGTCCTGCGAAGACCCCGTCACCACAACCGGCAGACGCCACTTCTCATGGATCATTTCGGCAAGCGCCGCAAAATGCGCGGCCGGCCATCGTTTCGGTTCCCAGTTGGCCCCGAGATGGAATGCCAGATAGCGGTCGCTCTCCCCGATCCCGTTCTTTTTGAGGATCTCCTCCGCAAGCCGCCGGTCCTCGTCTTTATAATGAAAACGGTAGACCTTCTCCTCCGGGACTTTGAATCCCGCTTTTTGCATCAGGTCGAAGAAATAATCCAGTTGATGCATCGGCCGCGACGGCTCCGCGAGCGCCCGAGTCAGAAGGAGCTTGCGTCCCTTCCCGAAGCCGATGCGTTCCTTGACGCCGGCAAGCATCAGGAGCAGCGCCCGCGTCCGCGAGCGGTGAAAAAGATACCCTTGGTCCCACGGCCGCGTCTTCCGGAGCTCTCCCAGAAATCTCACGCGGGCAAGCCAGGAACGGTGCGTGCTTTTTTCGTCAAAGCCCAGAAAGCCCGAGACCGCGGGATGCGCTTCGAGGATCTCGCGGCAGCGTTCCGGCGCAATGCAGGTGATCAACGCCCCGGGATAACTTTCCCGCAGGAGCGTGAGGGCCGGCATCTGGAACAACAGGTCGCCAAGCCAGTTTTTCATGACCACGAGGATCTTCATACGGAGAGAAGCCTTTGACAATTTTCGAACACCTCATCGACGGAAATGTGGGTCAGGCAGGCCCGAGGGTCTTTTTCTTTGCAGACACCTTCGTAACACGGCTGGCACGCCAGATGGTGAGAAAGGACAACCACTTTTTTCCCGGGCGGGAGATGCCTCCGGGCATCCGTGGGACCGAACAGCGCCAGCGTCGGGACGTTCATCGCGGCGGCGACATGAAGCGGCGCCGTGTCCCCAGTCACGACAAGATGAAGTTGTTTGAAAACCGCGGGCAGGTCTTCCAGACCCGTCTTGCCGATAATGTCCAGGACCTTGCCTTCCCCGAAATGGTGGAACGCCTCGCCGAGCGGGGCCTCGTCCCGGGAACCGATGAGCACGATCCGCGCGTCATATTTTTCGAGGAGCCGCTTTCCCAATTCCTGAAAATGCGCCGCCGGCCATCGCTTGCTCGGCCAGTTGGGACTTGAGCCCATCACAAAACCGATGAGCCTCGTTTTTTCCTGAGGGTTCAGGATCGCCATCGTTTGCCGGGCCTTTGCCAAACCTTCCGGGGTCGGCCATAGTTCCAGCGTGTCGTCAAATTCCTGGATGCCCAGCTTGGACAGGATCCGGAACTGATGGCGGACCGGGGAATCCCCCACCTCAAAGGTCTTATCGGGCCGGTTGAGAAGACCTCCCCAGCGACCGCGCGCGAACCCGAACCGTTGGACCACGCCGCCCAGGTACGCCAAAAGATGGGTCCACTTGTTATTGTGGAGGTCCACGGAAAGATCAAAACCTTCCTGGCGGATACGCCGCGCCGTCTTGAAAAGATAGAAGAGATTCGAAAGTTTTTTGCGGTCGACCAGGATCACGTCGTCCAGATAAGGGCAGTTCCCCAAAAGCGGCGCCAGTTTCTTGTCGACCAGGAGCGTGATCGAAGTATCCGGAAAACGGCTGCGGATCATCCGCAAGCTCGGAACGATCAGGACCAGGTCGCCCATAGCGCCCAGTTTGATCACGAGCAGCTTTTTCTTTTTGCGGACTTCCTGATAGACCTCGAGGGTTTTTTGGACCATCTGTTCCAGGTTGAACTTCGCTTCCACTTTTTTCCGTAATTCAACGGCGAACTTTTTGGCCCTGTCGCGGTCCGTCAAGATCTCGAGCATCGCCTTGGCCATGACAGGAATGTTCCCCGGCGGGAAAAGCAGCCCGTTCTCGTTATGATCGAGGATATCCACCACGCCGCCCAGCCAGGTCGCGGTGACCGGCGTTCCGACGGCGCCCGCTTCGATGATCACGCGCCCGAAAGGTTCCGGAAGAAGGGACGCGAGGACCAGGAGATCGGCGCTGGCCAAAAGCCCCACCACGTCCCGCGTCGGTGGCAGGATCTTGACGCAGGATTCCAGGCCGAATTGGCGGACCGTTTTGTTCATCAAGTCCGTGTAGCGATGCTTTCCTCGTCCTTCGGAACCGACGATGAGGACTTCAAAATGCGTAAGCCGGCTCCGGAGAAGGTGGACCGCCTTCAGGAATTCCACCTGCCCTTTGTTCGGGGAAAACCGTCCGATCAGCAGGATCCGCAGAAGGTCCTGTTTTTTTTCGAACCTTTCCAGGGAAAACGTGAATTGCGACAGGTCCACGCCGCGCGGGATCAGGCGGATACGGTCCGGGGGCACACCGAACTCGTCGATCATGCGGCGGCCGATTGCGTGGGAAGCCACGATCACTCTTTTTCCCCACCCCATGACGTAGCTCAGCGAATGGACCGAATAATTGCCATGGCAGGTGGTCACAAAGGGAACGCCGGTCTTGCGGGCGGCGAGCCAGCCGAGCCATGCCGGCACGCGGCTTCGCGCGTGAATGATGTCGACCCGTTCGCGCTGGATGATCTTGACGATCTCGTCGACGAGCAAAAGGCCGGTCAGCGATTTTTGATGGACCGGAAGGCCGTAATGAGGGATCCCCATTTTCTGAAGCTCGGCCACGAGCGACCCGCCGGAAGAAATAACCACCGTCTCGTGGCCTTCCTTTTGCATGGCGCGCGCGAGATCCACCACCCCGCGTTCCGTTCCGCCCAGTTCAAGGGCGGGCAGCATCTGCAAAATTTTCATAAAAGCTCTCCCAGACGCTGGATCAGGGCGTTCTTTTCCCGCTGGACCACCGGAAAGGCCGGCTGCTGCAAAAGGGCCGCAATGTTCTTCTCGAGGTCCTCCAGCGAACTGACCGTCACGAGCCCGCGCTGGTTCAGGATGCGGTGAAAGCGGTAATGTTTGTCCGGAAGTTCTCCCGCGCTGAGGCTGAGAACGATCACCCGTTTGCCGGATCCCACGGCTTCCGAGATCATGGCCAGACTGTCCTCGGTCACAATCAAAAGGTTCGCGGTCCCCATCATGCCCCCGATCGCGTAAGGAGGGTTCTCTTCATTCGCGATCACCAGGAGCCGGCAGGCCGGATGCTGTTTAAAAGCGCTTTTGAGAAACCGCTCCACAGGCGCGGAAGTCCGCCGCGACGTCGTCACAGCATACTCCCCGCAGCGCGGCGCGACGCGCTTCAGCGTCGAGCAAAGTTTTTCCATATCCGAGATGGTCAGATCGAACCCGTGCGTTGCGCCGCCCAGAAAGACCGCGATCTTCACGTTCACGTTCTCTCCCAATCGCGCCTTCAACTGGCTGACTTCCTCGCCGCGATCATGGGTCTTATAGGCGCTCGGCATGATCACGCAGCGGAAGGTGTTTCGCGGAACCCGCCCGCCGTCATGGGCCGGAACGATCGCCAGATCATAAGAAAAGAGATTGTA
>CAIJDY010000226.1 GCA_903819565.1 Candidatus Omnitrophota bacterium
GCCTACTGGCGATTTCAAATCGATTACAGACATTTTGAGTGATAACATGTTAACCTTCAACGAGTTGCGAAAAAATCAAAGTCGAACGTTGGGACAGCAGTGAGGTTCAGTATAATCCAAAAAGAATAAATAAGGAGCTACAACTTTTTAAAAAAGGTGCCCGCGATTCCGGACGGGTTGGCTATAATAGAGACATGCCCGAATCCCTTCAGTCTAAAAAAAGGCGTGTCCTTGTTATGCTCCGCCGGCTGCGGAAGGCCTATCCCGGCACGCGATGTCCGCTTCTTTGCCGCACGCCCTGGGAACTGATGGTCGCGACGATCCTTTCGGCGCAGTGCACGGACAAGCGCGTGAATTTGGTGACGCCGTCCCTTTTCGAGAAATTCCCTGATGTCCGGGCCTGCGCCGCGGCGGATCCCGAAGTTTTCGCGCGCTCTATCCGCAGCACGGGATTCTACCAAAACAAGACCCGGAGTATCCTGGGTGCCGCGAAAGCGCTTCTTGAAAAGTTCGGCGGCGAAGTGCCCGCCTGCTTGGAGGATCTTGTCACGCTGCCGGGCGTGGGCCGGAAAACCGCCAACGTTATTCTCGGCAACGCCTTTGGGATCCCGGGGATCTCCGTCGACACGCATATGATCCGCATCAACCGCTTGCTGGGGCTGACGCGGAACGCGGACCCGGTGAAGATCGAAAGAGACCTGATGGAGCTCGTTCCCCAAAAAAACTGGACCGAATATTCCAGCCTGATCATCCGGCACGGCCGGGAGTGTTGCGTCGCGCGCCGTCCGGACTGCCCCCGCTGTCCCATCCTGGAGGCGTGTCCTTTCGGGAGGGCGAGGGGAGGCCTTTCCGGCGGCAGGAGAAAAAATTTAAAGTTTAGCCGTAGGAATTCCGAAACGTGAGGGGTGGCCCGGCCGCTTTGGAGGTTTCCGGGCGGATGTTCGCAAAACGTTCAGGGATTGTTATTTGGTCGCCACTTCTCTATAATTACGCGAAAGGAAATGCTGCGGGCACACGTATCGCGCTTTTACCAGCAAACTGCCGAGGATCGGACGATGGTACCTAAAAAGATCTTATTTGTAGATGACGAACCCGTCGTGGTGCAATTGATGAAGACGCGGCTGATGTCCCGCAATCTTCTGGTGGAGACGGCCTGTGACGGTGTCGGGGCGATCGAAAAGGCGAGGGCCTGGCAGCCCGACCTGATCCTCCTGGACGTCATCATGCCGCAGATGGACGGTTTCGAGACATGCCGCGAGCTTAAAAAATCGACCCAGACCGCGCACATTCCCATTGTTTTCTTTACGGCTTCGCAGGAAAGCCGTCTCGAAGAAAAAGCTCTGGCGGCGGGGGCCGAGGGGCTGGTCCAAAAACCTTTTATTGACCAAGTGTTTAAAATGATCGCCGAACTTCTGGGGGAAGCCTAAAGGCTTTTTCCGGGCCCCGCGGGGCAGGATCTCGAGTTCGGGGAACAACTCATCGCCGGTTATTCCGGGACGCTTTCGTCGCCGGGACCGGTCCAAGGAGAATTATGAGCAAAGAGAAGATCGTTACCGATTCAAATTTTCAGGTGGAAGTCCTTCAATCTCCGGTGCCCGTGCTGGTTGACTTTTGGGCGGAATGGTGCGGCCCGTGCCGGATGCTGGGTCCGGTGATCGAAAAGATCGCGGGCGCGAACGCCGGCCGGATCGTGGTCGGAAAAATGAACGTCGACGAGAACCCGGCCACGCCGCAGAAATACGGAATCCAAGGCATTCCGACGGTCATTTTCTTTAAGGGAGGCGAGGTCGCCAAGCAGCTGGTGGGTTATCACGCCCAGGAAAAGATCCAGAAGGTCATTGACGAACTTTTTCCGAAATAGTCCGGGTCTTCACTTTTCTTTTGCAAGAGAAGCCTAAGAGCACCTAACAAAATGTCATTCCCGAATGCTTTTATCGGGAATCCAGTCCTTGGATCCCCGCTTTCGCGGGGATGACAAACTTCATTCTGTCCGAGGGTATCCGTTTCCCCATGAAAGAGCGTTCTCTGGGCAGCACCGGCGTGAAAGTTTCCCCGATCGGCCTGGGTTGCTGGGCCCTCGGCGGCAACAGCTACGGCAACATCCGGGACGAGGAATCGCTGGGGGCTTTGGAAACGGCGTGGGACTCGGGAGCGAATTTCTACGATACGGCGGACGTCTACGGCGAAGGCCATAGTGAAAATCTCATCGGAAAATTCCTGAAAGGAAAGCCGCGCGACAAGATCTTTGTCGCCACCAAAGCCGGGTGGGATTTTTATCCGGCGGACCGGAAACCATTCCAACGCGCCGCGGACGCTTCCGGAAAGATCTCTCACGCCGGTCATCACAAGAACTTCGAGCCCGCGTATCTCCGGTTCGCTTGCGAGCAAAGCCTTAGGCGGCTCGGCACCGAGGCGATCGATCTTTATCAACTCCACAATCCCTCGCTGGAGCAGATCCAAAGGGGGGAAGCGGTCGGCGTTCTGGAAAAATTGAAAAAGGAAGGAAAGATCCGGTTCCTCGGGATCTCGGTCCACACCGAGGCCGAAGCGCTCGCGGCGATCGAGGACCCGCGGATGGAGGCCCTTCAGGTCATTTTCAATCTTCTGGACCAGCGCATGAAAGAGAAGGTTTTTTCCGAGGCGCAACGGAAGCGGGTCGGGATCCTGGCCCGGGAGCCGCTGGCCTCCGGTCTTTTGACCGGGAAATACGCGCCGTCGCACGAATTTCCAAAGAACGATCACCGCCGCCGGTGGAACGCGGAGAAGCGGGAGATCGACTGGAAAAAGATCCGGTTGCTTCAGGACGTTTTGAAGGACCAGAACATTTCCCTGCAGCAGGCGGCCCTTGAATATATACTGGCGTTCGAAGCGGTTACGGTCGTGATCCCCGGTGCCAAGACCCCGGCCCAGGTGACCGGGAATCTGCAAGCCTCTGCCGCCCCGCGATTGACCGCGGAAACGGTTTTGGCGCTTCGGGAACTTTATGGAAACGAACTCGTGTTCAAGCAAGGACTGATCCCGCGATGAAGCTTCCGAAGTCTTTGACGGTCCCCGCGGCCGTAGTTTTGGCGGTGGTCCTTCTTCACGGCTACCTTTTGGGCGCGGTCCTGACGCCGCTTCTGGAAAAGGTGATGACCGACGTTTTTGACATGCGGGTGAACGTCAAGGGACTGTCCGTTCGCGTTTGGCCGGTCCGCGTGCACGCGGACAAGATCGAGTGCCTGAACCCGCGGGGATTCCGCCGGCGCGATCACTGGACCGGAACCGGCATCGATCTGGAACTGGACCTGTCGCATCTCAAGAATAAATTCATCCGCATCCGGTACGCCCATTTCAAAACGGCCGTTTTTGCGGTCGAAAGTTACATGACGCCCCAGGGCTCCGTGACCAATGTGTTGCACTGGTATCACCATATGGGATTGGATGAGGATAAGCCGCCGCTTCCGCCGCGCGACGCTCCGGCGCCGGACAATGCCGGAGAAAAGTATTGGCGGACAAGGATCGACCGTCTGGAGCTGGATAAGGGCGAGGTGATCTTTGACGACCGGCGCGCGGCCCCGGAGTTCCAATGGGTTTTTCGGGAGTTAACGGGTTATTGGACAGGATTCGATTTTCTTTCCGATTATACCAGTCCCGTTTTTACCGAAACGATCAAACTGGAAGGGACTTTCGGCCAACACCCGCCCGCCAAATTCAAGGGGGAAGGGCGGTGCCAGTTCGCGGACGGGGACAATTTCGACGTCCAGACGGAGATCACGGACGGCTCGGTCATGGAATACAAATTTTTACTGGAAGGGTTGCCGGGCGAGGCGCAGAGCGGGAGTTTCGATCTCCGGTCGAAACTGCGCGTCGTCAAAAGCGATCTTGATTCCGATCATTACCTGACACTCAAGAGCTTGAAGTTCGCGTCGCCGTCCGCGGCGCAGAAACTCATGAAGTATCCTCTGGACGGGGCGTTGATGCTTTTGGAAAACCAAAAGAGCGTGGAGCTCCATATGCGGGTCGATGGCTATATCGGGGACCCGAAATTCCGTTTTTTCAGCGCGTTCACCCAGGCGCTGCAAAAAGGATTGCTGGATAAAACGATGATGACCTTGAAGGGTGTGGGCAAAGGCACTTTGATGGTCGCGACGGAGACGCCGAAACAAGTGAAGAACGGACTCGTGAAGATCGCCTCATACCTGACGGACCCGTTCGCTCCCAGGACGGACGGGACGCAAACCCCTGAAGGAGGGACCTCTCATGGTTGAAACGCATGTGGGCAATGTCGCCATTGTCGGGAGGCCGAACGTCGGGAAATCGACCCTGCTCAATTATCTGGTGGGTGAAAAAATAGCCGGGACCTCCGCCAAACCCCAAACGACCCGCGATGTGATCCGCGGGATCCTGACGGTGCCGGACGGGCAGTTGTTCCAAAGCCCTCATCGCGGGCAGATCATTTTTCTGGACACGCCTGGCGTTCACAAACCGAAGGATGCGCTCGGGGAAGGCATGATCCGCGAGGTGCGCCAGTCCCTCGAGGACGCGGACCTGATCTACTGGATGGCGTACCCGAAACCCATGGGGGACACGGAGCGCGTGATCCTGGACTGGGTCCGGGAACTGACGGTCCCCGTATTTCTTCTGATCAATCAGATCGACCGTTTCTCCAAGGACCAGCTTTTACCGGCGCTGGAGTCTTTTCAGAATGCCTATCCTTTCAAGGAATTCATTCCCATCAGCGCGAAAACGGGAGAAAACATCAAAGTGCTGGTCCGGGAAACGCTCAAAGTACTTCCCGAGGACGAATTCCTTTATCCCGAGGACCAGATCTCGGACCAGACCGTGCGGTTCCACGTTCAGGAGATGATCCGGGAAAAGCTTTACCATTATCTGGGCGAAGAACTTCCGTATGACGCGACCGTCCGCATCGATGAATTCAAGGAGGACGGGAAGATCACGCGGATCCACGCGACGATCGTGGTCACGCGGGAATCCCAGAAAGCCATCGTGATCGGCAAAGGCGGCGAGAAGATCAAGCAGATCGGCACGTACGCGCGCCTCGACATCGAAAAGTTCCTCGGCAAGAAAGTTTTTCTGGAACTTTGGACCAAAGTGATGTCGGAGTGGAAGACCAACCGCGAATTCTTGCGCGGACTCAAGCCGTAAGGGCCCGGAACGTCACACCGGGAGCCGTTTTTTCCCCTAAAAATGAATGGTTTTACGGAGGGAACCCGATCGCGGGCTCCGGTTTTAGGGGAGTGGCCATGAGCCGGCGGAGGGCATGCGCAACAATGCGTATGGCTTCAACTTGAGAACCGAGCCTTTTCTCAAGTTCGATGGGCTTGTGGGCCAATTCCTTGTTCGTCGAAAGAAACTCCCTTGACCGGATAAAAGTCCGCATGATCGCAATGTCCATGCGGATGGCGCGAGCGCCTTTGGGGACGCTTGAAAGCATTGCAATGCCTTGCTCGGTAAAAACGTAGGGCAAATATCTCCGGCCACACCCTATTTTCTCAGCAAAGGACGACGATTAGTACCTAATAAACCTTGTCTTATGGAGGGTGGGTGTTTTAGAATTCATCGTCAGATTATTGGCGTCTTCGTCGACAAATAACGGCAGGTTGGGCTGTTTTCACTTCGGTAATCTTAGGAGAAAATGAAAAAGTTCCTCTCGGTTGTCGCAATCCTTTCTCTTATGTTGTCTCCCGCCACCGTTGCGTTCGCGACTGATGGTACTTGGATCAATACCAACGGGGGCGGGAATTGGAGCGTAGATACGAATTGGGCGGGGGGTGTTGTCGCTGATGGATCGGGGGCGACGGCCAACTTTACTGCCCATCCCAGCGCGACAGAAGCGGTCAACCTTAACGGTGGTGTGGCCTCCCGGACTTTGGGCATCTTGAACATCGGCGATTCCGCAGGCGCTAATATGTATCAACTTTATGTTACCGGCGGAGGGACGTTGACGTTTGATAACGGAGGCTCTGCAGCTCGGCTAAATGAAGTGGCGGGCGCTCTGGGTGTCCAAATTTCCGCGCCGATTTTATTGAATAGTTCGCTCAATATAGATAACGCTTCCAACAGCACTCAACTGGATGTTTTTGGTAGCATCATCGGGAATGCTACAGGTACGGAAATCATTACAAACGTCAGTTCGGGCACTGCTAATGCGGTTTCGTTGAGCGGGATCATTGCAGACGGTTCCTCCACAAAGAAAATAGCCGTTACTCAAAATAGTATCACCAGCACATTGTATCTTTCCAACGCAAGCAACTCTTACACGGGTGATACCACTGTCACATCAGGAACTTTGCAAGCGCTTGCAGCCAACGTTTTCGGTGGGGCGAGCTCTACGTCAGCGCTGGTCATGGGCGGGGGTACCCTCGACATGGGGGGATATAGCCAAGCTTTTGGTTCGCTGACAGGAACTGGCACGATCAATTCCAGTTCCGGAGGGCCAGTGACCCTGACCATAGGTTATGATGGTACAAGTCCTTCAGCTTATAGCGGTGTCATACAGAACGGTTCAGGAACCGTTTCACTGACCAAGTCCGGTGTCGGCGAGCTGACGCTAGCGGCCAAGAACACCTACACTGGCGGCACCACGGTGGATTTTGGGACGCTATCTCTGACCAATGGCGACAACGATGGACGAAGTGACATCGGCACCGGTACGCTCACGATCAATTCCGGCGGAATCGTTACAACGACCGGGCACAATCCTTTTGGATATAACGGTGGTATTGTGCATAACATTGTGCTCAACGCGGGGACCCTGTTCGTCAGTTCAGCATATTGCTCGGCAGATCATATCACGATGAACGGCGGTACTATATCAGGTGATGGCAGCCTTGACATGATGCACCCGGACGGAAGCTATACCACTAAGATCACCGCAACGGCTGCCGGCACGGCCAATCTTGTCAGCGTTAATTATTTAATGTTCGGCGCGGGCACTACCATGGACACAGTTGGCGCTGCCGGCTTGACGGTCTCTTCTGTGATAAGGGAGGTGCCTTGGGATATGTCCGGGTACGGCTTGATCAAGGAAGGAACCGGCACGCTGACCTTGAGTGGAACCGACTCGAATACATACACCGGAACAACAACGCTGAACGCGGGGAATTTGTACTTTGGGAAAACAGCCGGCGCCGTTGCGATCACCGGACCGGTAGCGATCAACAATAATGGCAATCCGAATCTGAGAATGTCCCAGAATAACCAATTCAGCAGCGGCGCGACGGTTAGCTGGAGCGGTATCACCGGCTTCGGAAGGTTCGACTTGAACGGTACGTCTCAGACCATCGCCGGTATTTCAGCATCGTCCGATGTCTATAGCGTTATCCAGAACCAGGGACTGGTATCCGGAGAAACCTCGCAAAGCGGCACTCTGACGGTCAATACGGCTTTCGGGCACTCTTATTCCTTTATCGGTCTTTTCCGCGACGAGGATGGTGGCGGCCATACTTACAAACTCAATTTCGTTAAGGACGGGCCCGGGACCCAGAGCTTAAGTGCCGACGGAGCTGATCTGGGAAACCAAAGCTATATTACTTATACCGGCACAACGACTGTAAACGGCGGCACACTCATCACGGATCCTTTAAAAAACTTCAGGCATAGTACCCTCTGGAACTCAAGTTCTATCGTGGTCAATAACGGTGGGACCATCCAGGTTGGCACGCAGTTTAACTCGTTTGTGGGATTTGAACCTTCTGCGGGACAAAACATCTATATCAATTCAGGCGGGACTATTATTAACACGACGGGTGTTAATAACGCGAACGGTTTGTCTCATCTGATCATGGACGGCGGCGAGTTGAAAGTGACCGGGGCATCAGATACCCTCTATGGAAATTGGCTCTTGGATTATGGAGTTTCCACGCCCGGAACCAGCGGAAGCACGTCTTCTATTTCCGGCGGTACCGCCGCCCTCGCGCAGACAGGCGGCACGGTATTTGACATTGGCATCGGCGACACCTTGAATGTGTCAGCCGCCCTTATCCACACTGTCGGTGCCGATACCGGATTGACCAAGACCGGAACAGGGACGCTGATCCTCTCCGGCACAAACACCTATACCGGCGCGACAGGCGTTAGCGCAGGCATGCTGATCGTTAACGGCTCGATCCAAACCAGTTCTCTCACGACCGTTTCGTCTGGCGCTACACTCCAGGGATCCGGAACTACTGGCGCGTTGACCGTAAATGGTACTCTTTCGCCTGGCAATAGCCCCGGGACTTTATCAAGCGTGGGGACTGTCACCTATGCTGGTGGTGGTTCGTATACCTGGGAGATCAACGATGCCACGGGAACCGCTGGCAGCGATCCGGGTTGGGATACGCATGCTATCACGGGCGGGTTGACGGTCGGCGCCACATCGGGAAATAAGTTCACCATCAGCATCACGAGCTTGACGCTCGGTAATGTTGCGGGTGATGCGGCCAACTTTAACAAAAAAAATAATTATGTATGGACCATTACCAGCGCTAGCACCGGTATCAGTGGTTTTAGCGCCAACGCTTTTACTCTGGATGCCAGCAGCTTTACGAACGATACCACCGGGGTTTTCCAAAACGGCCATTTTGGAATTCAAATGTCAGGGGACCTCCTTGAATTGTTATATTATGCCGCGGTGGATTCCACGGACTTTTCCAAGGATGCCGTGAACGATAACGCCTCTGCGGTCGGCGCTGTTCTTGATAACATCACTAATCCGACGGGAGATATGGCGAATGTTATAAATACCCTTCAAGGGTTGAGCGGTTCGCAAGTGGGCTCCGCGCTCAGCACAATGACCCCGGACGTGAGTTCCGGGTCCATGCAGGCCAGCCAGCAGGCCACGAACGGTTTTCTCGGGACAGTGGCCAATCGTTTGGGTTACGCCCGTGACGGTCTAATTGGTCTTGCGACCGGAGAAATGATCCAGGGGGTAGGGTTCTGGATCCAAGGCTTGGGCAATAACCAGCATCAGGGCCAGAGGGATGGGATTCAAGGCTTTAACGCGAACTCTTTTGGTACCACGATCGGTGCGGATAAAATGCTCGGCAATCATGTTCGTGCCGGGCTAGCGGGCGGGTACGGTTTAGCGGACGTGAATTCCAAAATGCCGGGCAGCCCTTCGGACAGCATCAACAGCTGGAGCGGTATCGTATATGGCAGTTTCGATTCAACGGACCTTGAAAAGTCGAGGCATGATAACAAGAATTCCCGGCTCGCGGTCCGTAATCAGCTCAAGGACAACTGGTATGTGGACGGGCTGGCTGGTTTTACGGAAAACAATTACGATAGCCGCCGGGAGATTTGGATTGCGCCTTCCAATAAACGTGTTGCGAAGGCGGACCACCACGGGCAGCAATACACCACGAAATGGGAAGCGGGATATACGTTTGTGTTTGAAGCGACCAAAAACCTCGAGACGACGCCGTTTACTTCATTGCAGTACAGCCGACTTCAAATGAACAGGTACAAAGAAAACGGAGCGGACTCAATGAATCTGACCGTGGACGGCACAGGATACAACCAGTTGCTTCAGACCCTTGGCACGAAGTTCGCATATCCCATCGTCTCCAAGAAGGCGGGGACGTTCATTCCTTCGGTAAAAGCGGCGTGGATGTACGATTATCTGGCGGACCAGGTTGAGACGAACGCGACGTTTGCCGGTGGCGGTTCTTCATTCACCTCCAAAGGCGCCAAACCCGCGAAGAGCGGATTGTTGCTTGGCGCGGAGCTCGGGTTCTTGAACAAAGGGAACGTGACACTTACCGCGAATTATGATCTCGAGCTCAAAGAGGCTTATACTTCCAACACCTACTATCTGACCGCCCGGTTCGATTTTTAAAACACGATCATCCATACCATGGCCGCTCCAGACCTCGATACGGAATAACCCCGGCGATATGCCCTGTTCATATTTGTCCCGAGCTTGCTAGATTACTAATCGTTCCAGAGAGCTTAATTAGAACGACGCCAGATTGGGAAGGTCCCCGCCGATGAGCGGCAGGGCGTATTGAGCGAAGGCCGGCTCGATCATTCCTTTTTTCCAGTCGAAGAACTCTTCCGGCAGGTAGCGTTCATTATTCGGGATCTTCACAAGCGGGACCGGCCGGTATTCGATCGCGTACTCCCGTCCGGCTTTTCTTTTGAATCCCACCATGATTTTCGATTTTCCCTGAAGGGCCCACTCCACCGCGTGAACTCCGGCCTGAAAAGCTTCCTGCTGGTCCACTTTTGAGATGTAGGCCATGGACATGCGCTGGATCGTGCCGGGCTTGTCGAAACGGGCGCGGACCCCGAGATTTTTCTCGATGATCGCGGCGAGCCGCGCGGCCGTGCCTTCCACGTATTTGTGGCCGAAAGGATCGGCGGTCACGCCCTCGGTTTTGGTGCCGAGGCGGTTGCCCTGCGCGTCGCGGATCGTTTCGGAGATCACGACGACGCAGTAACCGGCTGATGCGAGGGTCGCGTCGACCTGCCGGACAAAAGATTCTTCATGAAAAGTGACTTCCGGAACGAGCAGGATGTGCGGCGCGTCCTTCGGGGAGCGTTTCATCAGAGCGGAGGCGCCGACGATCCATCCAGAATTGCGGCCCATCAACTCGATGATCTTGACGGGGTCTACGCGCTGCATCGCTTTCGTGTCGAGCGCGGCCTCCTGCGTGGTGACGGCCGCGAAACGGGCGACCGAGCCGTAGCCGGGGCAGTGGTCGGTCTCCACGAGATCGTTGTCGATGGTCTTCGGGATGTGGACGATGTTCAGATCGTAGTTCGCCTGCTCTGCGGCTTTGGCGATCTGGAGGCTGGTGTTGGCGGTATCGTTGCCGCCGATCAGAAAAACATAGCGGACATTGTTTTTTTTGAGATTCTCGACCGCGTTGGCGGCATCGTCCTCCCGGAGCTTGTAACGCGAGGAACCGAGCCCCGCGGACGGGGAGGCGGCGACCGTTTTCA
>CAIJDY010000227.1 GCA_903819565.1 Candidatus Omnitrophota bacterium
AACCTTCGGCGCATAATCGCCCATCACTTTTTTGATGACGAAAGTTTCCAGCAAATCGTTCACTACGGTGGAAGTGCCGTGCGCATTGATATAATCAATATTTTGGGGCCCAACGCAAGCTTTTTCCATAGCAATTTCCATGGCACGCATCGCGCCCCTGCCTTCCGGTTCCATATCGGTAAGGCGATACGCGTCCGCCGTTGAACCGTAACCCACGACTTCCCCGTGAATCGAGGCCTTGCGCTTACGCGCGTGCTCCAACTCTTCCAGAATCAGCACTCCCGCGCCCTCGCTGATTACGAATCCATTTCGTTTTTTATCGAACGGCCGCGAGGCTTTTTCAGGCTCATGGTTGCGGGTGGAAAGTGCCGTCAATAAACTAAACCCGGCGACCCCCATCGGATAGATCATGGAATGGGAACCGCCGGCCATCATAATGTCTGCATCCCCGCGCCGTATCCATTCAAAAGCCTCCCCGATCGCCTGCGACGACGCCGCGCACGCTGTCAAACAATTCGAGACCGGTCCACGAATATCAAAAAGACGCGTCAGATGCGTCACGGTCATGAACGGCTGGTTTTCAAGCTCTCGCAAAGCGCTCATGTTCCGGCTTGCGTATTCAAGGTATTTGCCTTTATCGACAACTTCGCCGCCGCCTGTTGCAAAGGACGAAACGAGGGTTTTAATGAAAGGATCGAAATCGATCCCGCTGTCGCCCGCCCCGAAATAGATGCCGAAGCGGTTCGGGTCCACCGCCAAAGGTTTGAGGCCGGCATCTTTATACGCTTCCGCCGCCGCCTGAATCGCAAAAAAAGTGCTCCGGGTCGCGCAAGCGAGCGGAGGATCGTGCTCCAGCCATTTCTGGAAAGGGAAATTCTTGACTTCACCGGCAATGCGCGTCTGAAAACGGCTCGCGTCAAAAAGCGTGATCGGTCCGATCCCGGATTTCCCCTGGGTCAGGCGGAGCCAGGTATCCCGGACGCAATTCCCCAGAGGTGTTACCGCACCGATCCCCGTGACGACGACGCGCCGCTCAGACATGTTTGAACACCAAGGATGCGTTCTGCCCGCCGAACCCGAACGTATTCAAAACGGCAACGTCCACTTCACAGGCCTTCGCGCGGTCCTTCACGAAAGGCAATGGGCATCCGGCGGCCGCTATCTCGAGGTTGGCCACCGGCGGGATCACTTGCTTGTTCGTCGTCAGCGCAGCGGCCACTGCCTCCACGCCGCCCGCACCGTAGACCAGATGCCCGGTGATGGGCTTGACAGCGGTCACGTTCAGCTTTTTAAAGGTCGGCGCGTAAAAAGAATGGATCGCTAAAGATTCCTGAATATCTTCCTGCGGGATCCCGCTCCCGTTGGCCACCATCACGTCCACATCCGCCGGTTCACGCGCGGCGTCCTCCAGCGCGCGGCGGATCGCGACCCGTTTTCCAGAAAAGTCGTCCGGATCACGCGGATCGTAATTGTAATCCGAGGACGATCCGTACCCTGCGATCTCGGTGTAAATTTTAGCCCCCCGTTTTTTCGCGCTTTCCAGCGTTTCAAGCACCAGGATCCCCGCGCCTTCGCCAAGGATGATCCCGTTGTGTTTTTCATCAAACGGACAATAAATTTTTTCCGGCGCCGCGTGCCGTTTTGCCAGGAAACCCAAGAGATGAAAACGCGAGATCCCCATCGCGTTCAGCTTGGAATCCGTGCCGCCCGCCAGCATAACATCCGCATCCCCCCGTTCAATCACGCGGTACGCCTCCCCGATCGCCTGCGTGCTCGCGGCGGAAGATGTCGTGATGGTATTGTTCGGACCGCGAAGCTGATTCACGATGGAAATATGACAAGCCGGCATGTTCGGAAGGTATTTCAGGAACCAGAGAGGAAAAAGGGAGCGCACGCCGTCCTGGCCGAACTTCGTCATGGAAAAATGTCCGGTCTCGTCAAGCCCGTTGCGAAAACCGATCCCAACCTCGTCCAGGTCGTTGTTAATGATCCCGGTGCCGAGGGTCACCCCGATGCGCGTGGGATCGTAATTGTCCGCGGAGAGACCGGCATCCCGGAGCGCCAGACGGCTCGCAGACACCGCCAACTGGATCTCGCGGGACATGACCTTGAGTGATTTACGGTTCTCGATGAATTCCTTGGGATCGAACTGTGCGGCCGCGCCGGCGCCACCCAGATAAAAGCCCCCGAGATTAAGATAGGAAGCACTGCAGATCGCCGGACGGGCGTTGACCACCGCGTCCCAGTAGGGTTCCCACCCGTTCCCGCACGGCGTAATAACCCCGAACCCGGTGAGAACGACACGGCGTTTGGAACTCATACAGGCTGGACGAGCTTCTCGCGAACATTGAAATGCTTCATGAAAGCGTCGTGGAAGGTAATGGACTTCGTCTGCGCGGGCGCGAGCCCTTCGACGGCCATCAAAAGAAATTTTGCTTTCGCGATGACTTGAGCGGCCGCCGTGATCGTTCCTTCGAGCCAGCCCCCGTCGGGACCGAGACTGTCGGACCAGGCTTCGATGTGGAGTGGGGTGCCGAGCTCAGGAACGCGAGAAATGGTCGCGTTCTCGATCTTGGCGAAGACGAGGTCTTTTTGATAATCGCTCTCAGCCCCAACGAGAAGCCCGCCCGTCTGCGCCATCATTTCGATGAAGAGAACTTCGGAACTGTAGGGCGCCTGAGGAACTCGGGATGTCGTAACAGCCTTTTTCCCTTTATGGATCGATTGGACTTTGTCCAGAAGAAGCCAGCGCATGTTATCTCCAGATCATGGCTTGAGCGCCCATGAGGTCCCCGCTGCGAAAAAAGTGCCCCTCGCCGCGGTAAACGGTCTTCCGGTTGCGCGCGGGACGCCACTCCATCTCAAAATGATCTCCCGGGCCCCGCTTCATGCGCATTCCCTGGAAACCTTCGAGCCCCATCCACGATTCCCCGCAAGCCTTGAAAAAAGCCTCTTTCGCCGTAAAAAGTTCGGCAAAGTCCCGCAGTGAAAGACGACTGAAACTCCGCCGCTCGGAAACGTTCAGAAAGCGCTTACGGACATATTCGCCGTGGCGGGAAATGAATTGCCGGACGCGGGCACGGGAAATCAGGTCGACCCCGATCCCCTTCAGCATGGCGGGCTTCTGCTTTACTGGCAGCATTGATCGGAGCAGGAGGTCTTCTTCCCCAAACGGTCATGAAGATAGCGGAGGAGCATTTTCACCGTAAAACAGTCCGCCAATTTCACGATCTGCGGGTCTTTGGAAAATTCTTCGAGCTCCAGATACGGAAGCTTCGTGCGGAGTTCGGCGAGACCCTCGGAAGTGACCACCCCTTCCTTCACAAAACGGTCATCGTTCAGCAAGTGGCTCGGAAAAAGATCGCCGCTCGGGATCTTGATATCGAAGGCCTTCTCGAGGCGGAAAATAATGTCGATAAAATCGATCGATTCGGCGCCAAGATCGCGTTTCAGGGACGCCTCCGGCGTGATGTCGCTTTCATCCACACCCAAAGCACCAGCCAGGGTTTGCTGCACCTTCAAAAAAATCTCTTTCTCCATGATCGTTCCTAATCCTTCCTCATGCTCGTTTATACCGACGCTATTGATGATCGCAGATCCTTCACTTTCGCTAAGGTCAACTTCGCCGAGACCGCCACTTCACCGCGATAAAACAACTTGGCTTCCCACAGGGTTTCTTCGCCCGCGCTTTGCACGAGCATCAGCTGACTTTCCCATTCGTCGCCGGGCCGAAGGTACTTCGTAAAACGCGTTGCCCGGATCTGCTTTAAAAAATAATGCTGCCCTTTTCCATCCGGCAAAGATTCCAGATATCTCTCCGCAGTCTGTTTCAACATTTCCAAAGCGAGAACGCCCGGAAGCACCGGAAAATCCGGAAAATGGTCCTTAAAGAATTCGGACTCCTTCGGGATACAACCACTCGCGGCAATGCCCTCCCCGGGTCTCAGCCATAACACTTTATCGATCGCTAGCGTCGTCATCGTAAAAACCCGATCGGAAAGCCTCGCGTGGGCAACGATCAAATGCCGACGTCCGCCGCACCCCGCCAAGCGCTCCCCTTTTTGTTAAAAACATAAAGCCCGTTCAGAATTCGAAATCCCGCCAGCCAGGTATAAATCTTCCTGAAGGATTCCTGTTCGAACCCCTGGTCGAGGAAAAAAGCCGTCCACTCTTCCTGTTTCCGGAACTGGTGCGGATGATCCAAAAGTTCCAGGTTCAGAAGGCGGTCCCGAAGGATCGTCCAGAACCGTCCCAACTTATGATGATAAAGATCTTCCACGACGATAACTTTATGACGCGTCACGCGGCGCACTTCCCCGAGCAACGACTCCGGGTCCGTCACGTGGTGCAGCATGGTCACAAGCAGCGTCACGTCAAAACTCTGGTCCGGGAACGGGATCTTCGCCCCGTCGTAAACCACGACTGGCGCCTTCTGATAACCCGGTTTCACGACATCCAGCACCAGATGCTCGTGCCCGCGTTCGCGCAGGGGCTTGTCGTAAAATCCCCAACCGCCGCCCAGGTCCAGGATGCGGCTCTTCTCCGAAATCTGATTTTCAAAAAGCCGGACGAACCTTTCGGCCCGTTCCTCAAGCGCTCCGTGAGCGCAACACGCCACAAGACCGTCCAGAAGAGAACGCAAAAAAACTTGCAAATTTTTCTTGATAGAATTCACTCTATAGGACTTTCCTGATATTTGAGGTGGAAATTATAGCATAGTCACTCTTTCCGCCAAAAGGATTCTTTTCGATCCGTCTTAGAGGTTTGAGTCCGGGGTTATGCGCGGGAACCCCAGCCCCCGCAATGATCCCAGCCGGCCGGCTCAAAACACCTCCGGCTCTCGAGAAAATAGGTTGATTTTTAAAATGAATGTGGCTATCTTACCCCACATGCCAAGCTCTCTTAAAGGTAAGGTTGCTCTCATCACCGGTGCCTCCCGCGGGATCGGCAAAGCCACGGCCCTGCGGCTCGCGGAAGACGGCGTTCATATCGCGGTCAATTACCTGCAAAACGAGGATGCCGCCAAGAAAACGGTCGAGGAACTTCAGGCCAAAGGCGTCAAGGCCGCCGCGTTCCAAGCCAACGTCGGGGACCTGGATGCCCACGACGAGCTGATCGGCGCCATCGTCAAGACCTTCGGAACGATCGATATCCTGATCCACAATGCCGCGCTCGGCGCTTTCAAGCCGGTACACCGGCTCAAAATGAATCAGTGGGATCTTTCGATGAACATCAAC
Source organism: Candidatus Omnitrophota bacterium (assembly GCA_903819565.1). Taxonomy (GTDB): domain Bacteria; phylum Omnitrophota; class Omnitrophia; order Omnitrophales; family Aquincolibacteriaceae; genus Pegaeibacterium. The sequence goes on from CAIJDY010000227.1 coordinate 5,238, forward strand.
GCCAAGGCGTTCCTTTCCCTCTCCCAAAAAGTACTCCCGCTCATGGAGACGAAAAAGAACGGCACGATCATCGCGATCTCCAGCCTGGGTTCTCACCGGTTCATTCCCAACTACGGCGCCATCGGGATCTCAAAAGCCGCTCTGGAGAGTTTGATCCGCTACCTGGGTGTGGAACTCATGCCGAAGGGCGTTCGCGTCAACGGGGTCTCGGGAGGATTGGTGGACACAGACGCGCTCAAGGCGTTCCCTTTTTTCGACATGTTCAAGAATGAGGTCCTGAAGAGGACCCCGGCAGGGCGGATCGGAAAACCGGAAGATCTCGCCCGCATCGTTGCTTTCCTCTGTTCCCCCGAATCTTCCTGGATCGTCGGCCAAGTCGTCATCGCCGACGGCGGACTTTCCCTGATCTAAGACCGCGCGCTAATCTCCGGCCGACCAGAGATCACTTCTTCTCTAGCCGCCTGAGATATTCCTTATAGGCGGCATCTATGCCGTTGGAAGGAATGGCCAGCGTTGCCGGAGGGCGTCCGGTCATCCCGGCGCTCACGATTCCCAGCAATTCCCCCCTCGCGTTAAAGATTGGGCAGCCGCTGTCCCCTTTCGCCATATCGAAAGTCAGCAGGATCGCTGTCACGCCGGACGTTTTACCTCCTCCCCGCTGGACGCCGATGATCCGGCCCCCGATGACGCTCCCGTTCAGCCACTCCGAGTGCCCCACCGTATAAACACTGGTTCCCGCAGTAAGCGCGTCCGAGTTCCCGAGCCGAACCGCCGAGAGCGGGAACGGAGGATCAATGATCAGAAGCGCGAGGTCGGTCCCCGCCACGAGACAGACCTCGTTGACGGCGGCCCGCGTTCCGTTCAAAAACGTCACCATCATCCCCCCGGCGTCCCGGACGGTATGCGCGTTCGTCACGATGACCCCCCGGGAGTCGATCACGATACCGCTCCCGTTTCGCGTGTAGCTCATCGGCGCGACTTTTCTTGTCACCAGGACCTGGCCCGTGCTTTTGTCGACGAATCCCTGCGGGGTGCCGCCCACGACCGTCACGTTCACGCTCAGCACATCCACAAGGGCCTTCGACGATTCCAGAACGGCGCTGAGCGGAGATTCTTCGGCATAAAGCGACATCACGGGAGCTCCTGCGCAAAACACAACGGCGAGGACCAGACAGCTCATTCTCAGACTGCGGTTTTTTTGAACGTCCATAAGGAATCCGAAAACATCCTAAGCCCGTTGCATACCCTAATAATGGAAGAGTGTCGAATGATAATCAGCTTATATTGCCGGGCGCCTGACTGCCGGGAACAAGATCGTTGGTATCAAAGCCGACCGACTTGCTTTGGGTCCCTTTCTCCTGATCGGCGTGCCAATATCCCGCACCTCCCGCCAGACGGACACATCCCTGAAAAGTCACGGCCAACAAAGCCAGCGCAAAGATAAGCCCCATGCTTTTCATGAAACGGTCCTCTTTTTTATCAGAAACAGCCCGAGCCCCAGAAAAAGAAGGCATGCCGCGTACGGAAAATAAAAACCGCCCCTGCGGTAGATCGTATTTTCAACGGTCAGCGGTAGGTCGAGGGTCTTGTGCCCCAGCGTAAAAAGTTCTTCCCCTTTTGCGTTCTTCACGGTGGCGAGCACTTCCCCGCGGTAGGAAATAAAAGCCGAAAGGCCGGTATTCGCCGCGCGGACGACCGCTACCCCGTTCTCTACCGCCCGGAAGATCGACGCCTGAAGGTGCTGGTAAGGCGCTCCGGTTTTCCCGAACCAGGCGTCATTGGTGATCACCACCAGGAATTTCGCGTCCCGGTCCGCCATCTTCCGCGCGAGGTCCGTGAAAACGTCCTCGAAGCAGATCAGAACACCGAACGGCCATTCTTCGCGGGCCCACTGGAAGACCGTTGAGCCGGCGCCCGCGCTGAAGTCGCTGATCCCGAGCGCGTCGGCCACCGGCTTCAGCCATCCCAGCAGGAATTTCAGGGGGATGTATTCCCCGAACGGCACCAGCCGCACCTTGTCGTAGCGCTGCTGCGCCGCTACTCCATCCTTATCAAGAAAATACGCGCTGTTATAAACCTCTTTCTCGTTCCTCCAATAAAGCGCCCCGACCAGCAACGGCGTCTGGACCTCTTGCGCGACCCGCGCGATCCGCTCGGACTGCAGGTCCCGGTTAAAATATCCCGGAAAAGAGGCCTCCGGCCAAATGATGAGGTCCGGCTGGTCCAGCGCGGCAAGCTGCGTCAATTTTTCATAGATCGAAAGGATCTGCTCTTTGGCCATGATCTCCCACTTCACGGCCTGCGGGATATTCCCCTGAAGCACGGACACGCGCAAATATTCTTCCGGCCTTTTTTCTTCCGCGAGAGACCGGTCCCCGTACAAAAACAAGCCCACCAGGATCCCCACGACGGTCGCGAACAGCGCCGCCGGAACGCCGCGCGTGTGCGCCTTTTTCGGGGCGCAGAGCTCGAACAGGCAGGCATTGACGCTCATGATCAAAAACCCAAGGCCATAGGCCCCGAAAAGGTTCGCCGCCTGGATCACCGCCGGGTACGGGGCCTGCGAATACGCCAACAGATTCCATCCCACGCCGAAAACCGGTACCTCCGCCCTGACGAACTCGAGGACCGTCCAGGCGAGGGCCGTCCACAGGACCCTGACGGGAAGCGAGGCGGGGACTTTTCGCGCAAAGCAGGTCAGCCATACGAACAGCATGACATACGCCGTCTGCATCGCGCTCCACAAAAGCCATCCGACCGCGGACACCTCCGTAAGCCAGTGCATGGAAAAACAAAAAAAAGTAACGCCGGTGACGGCGCCGCATTTAAATACCCGGGAAGTTCCGAAAGCGTCGCGGACCGCGAAAAAAAGCGGTACAAACGCGATCCAGGCGAGAAATCCCCAACCGGCAGGGGGGTAAGCCGAGGTGAGAAGGACGCCGGTCAACGCAGAAAGTAAAAGGTCTTTATGTTTCATAGTTCATTATCGGAAGCGCAGACCCGGAGCACGGAACCCGCTGAATGAAGCATGTCATGGGCGCGTTAAAATGAACGAGGAGCGGACCCCGGACTTACGCATTAACACCGCAGCACTTCTTGAATTTCTTCCCGCTCCCGCAGGGACAGGGATCATTGCGGCCGACCTTATCGTGGTCGCGTTTGACGGGTTCCGGCGCCCGGTCGTCCGCCGTTTCATTCCGGGTCGCAAACCCGGACGGCCCGCCTATCTCGCGGGGCGCCGGCGCATCGGGCCGGCCGGCCGCAAGGCTTTGGGTTTCGGGATGAAGGAATTGCGCCTTCGGCGTTTCAAGAACGCTCGGCATCTTGGTCTCATGAACCGCCTGTACGCGGAAGAAAAGCTCCACGGCCTCTTCCTTGATTGCGTCCGTCATGTGATCGAACATGTCAAACGCCTCGCGCTTATATTCCACCAGAGGGTCCCGCTGGCCGTAGGCCCGCAAGCCGATCCCCTCGCGAAGATTGTCCAGGCCGTACAGATGCTCCTTCCACTTCGTGTCGATCACCTGAAGCAGTATGAAGCGGACCAGGTATTGCATTCGCTCCGGCCCGAATTCCTGTTCCCGGCGGTTCAGTTGCTCCCCCGCTTTTTCTTCGAGGGCCTCAAGC
>CAIJDY010000228.1 GCA_903819565.1 Candidatus Omnitrophota bacterium
CTTCCTCGTCGACGCTCAGGATGCTTTTTTCCATGGAAAGGATCGCGTTTGACATCTCGTGCTGGATCAACTCGATGAGCCCGGTAATGTCCTTGGTGGATTTTGCGGTCGAGTCTGCGAGCTTGCGGATCTCATCGGCCACGACCGTGAAGCCTCGCCCCTGTTCTCCCGCGCGCGCCGCCTCGATAGAAGCGTTCACCGCCAGAAGGTTCGTCTGGTCGGCCACGTCATCGATGAGCTCGGTGATCTTGCCGATCTTCTGCGACTTTTCGCCCAGCGAGGTCAGCATCCCGTTGGTCTTGTCGATCGATTCCTTGATCTTGGCCATCCCTGCGAGGGCGTGACCCGCGACCTGCGCGACCTTCTTGATGCTTTCCCCCACCGCGTCCGAAGTCGCCGAAAGTTCTTTGGCCGCAGAAGTCGTTTCCGCGACCGCCGAAGATTGCTCACGCGCGGCGGACGCCTGTTCCTGCGATGCCGCAAGGATCTCGGTCCCCGCCGAATTGATCTGTCTCGTCGCCTCCTGCACCTTTACCAGAATGGCCCGGAGCCCGATGACCATATTCCTGAACCCGGCCGCGAGATTCCCCACCTCGTCCTCCGCTTTCGTCTCCGCCACATTCTGGGTGAGATCCCCCTCTCCAACCTTTTGGGCGACCTGCGCCATTGCGCTAATGGGGCTCACGATCCCCCCCGCGATAAAATAGGCGATGAAAGCCACGATCATGCTGATGAGGATTCCAATGCTAAGGATCGCGATCCCCAATCGATAGATCGGCCGGAATGCTTCCTTGGCATCGATCTTAGCGATCAAAAGCCACCCCAGATCATTGGCCGCTTTTAAAAGATCGAGGCCATGCGAAGCCCCTAACACCATTTCTCCCGTGAATCCGCGGTAGAGCCCCACGTATTCTTTTCTCTGGGACTGCCAGAGCTTCACGGGCTCGGTCTCCACCTTTTTCTTCAAAGCTCCTTCTTTTTCAAATTTCGAATCCGTGAACAGGTACCCTTCCTTGTTAACGATATAAATGTCCCCGGTCGTTCCCATCTCGTCGAGACTCCCGGTAATGGCATTCAGCTGATCCAGGTTGCGACGGATGCAAAAAACACCCAGAAGTTCCTTGGAGTGGATCGAATAGAGCGGTCCCGCCAGGACCAGCCCGACCTGACCGGTGATATCCGATCTGAAAACGTCTTTGATGAAAAAACCTTTTTGCCCGTTGATAAAATAGGAATCCTGGGACCTGTCGATCCCCATGTGGGCTTCATCGGTTGACGCCATGATCTTTCCGTTCATATCCACGACAAAATACTCAAAACTGTTTTTTCCAGCGGCAAGAAATGTCTTCAGGTAAGTGATGAGGTCCTTAAGCGCTCTGGAAGCCTCAGGATCGTTCTTTACGACCTTTTCGGTGAGCTCCATGACAGAATGATCCACGGTAAGTAGCTCAAATTCGGATTTGGCAGCCTCCAGGGCCTGGACCACCTCCTGCTCTTTAGAATTCGAAATGGCCGCGTAGTTGTTAAGGATCTGCTCGTGCAGAATGTTCTTCCCGTCAAAAAATGCGACCGCGCCAAGCACGGACACGCCGACGACCGCGATCGCGAAAAATGTCACGAACACCCGGAGTTTGAGACTTTTTTTCAATAAATTTGCCATTTTCTCTCCCCTTTTATTTTAAGGAACTTTTCCTCATAAAATCATTAAAATAACAAACCGTTCCACAAAACGCTCATTCCCCTTTTCTCAACCGCTGCATCTCGTCGCACTGCAGAACCTTCTCGAGGTCCAGAAAAACAAGAATGTCTTCGCCCTGCGCCACCTGGCCCCGCGTGGAGGCCGCGAGATTCCCCTTCAACGTCACCAGAGGGACCTGGATACTTTCCTCATCGATCTCGATTGTGTCCTTCACCCGGTCCACCCAGAGGCCGACCGCTTCGCCAGAGACATCAGTCACAACGACGCGGACGTCCCGGGACTTTCCCTGCGGCTCAAGCCCGAAAAAATGATGCATGTCCAGAATGCTGATAATCTCCCCGCGAAGATTCGCCACACCGAGCACGAAGGACGGCGTGTTCGGGACGCGGGTCGTCTCGGGCATCTTGATCACTTCCCTGACCTGGCCAATATTCGCGCAGTAGCTTTCCTTGCCGAGCATAAAAACCAGCACGCGAACGCGTTCTTTGCGGTTTTTCTCCTCGGAAAATCCGTCGTCCTCGTCCTCAATATAAATTTTTTCCGGACCGTCTGTCATTGGGGTTCCTTTTTCTTGATCTCCACCCGCTCCTGAACCTTTTCCAGAACCCCTTCTTCTTCCTCCTTCAAAAAGCCCGCGAGCTCGACCAGCAGGACCAGCCGCCCTTCCCACTTGGCGACCCCTACAAGGTAGGAAGCACCCTGGAGCATCTCATCCGGCCGGGTGATGTCTTCGGGTCTGAGCGTCATGACGGTTTTTACCTGGTCGACCAGGATCCCGGTCCAGTGGTCATGAATCGTCGTGATGATGATGCGGTTGGACGGGACCTCTTCGGATTTCATGCCAAGTTTCTTCCGGAGATTGATGAGAGGGATCACGCGCCCGCGAAGGCTGAGGACCCCTTCCACAAAAGCCACGGTCTCCGGCACACGCGTCACCTTCCGCTTCCGTATGACCTCGCGGACCTGGGTGATGTCCACGCCGTAATCTTTTTCCCCGATCGAAAAAACAAGGATCTTCATCAGGACTCCATCTTGAGCCGCTCGAGATTGTCACAACAAACGCTTTTCAGGGTCTCCGGACTGAACCCGCTGCTTTGCAGGATCATCCGGTTCCTCCCTTCGGGAATTCCTTTGGAAAGGACCGCGAGCGTGTTCCGGTACTCCCGTATCGCCTCGCGGGACCGTCCTTCGCTCCGGAGCATTTGCGCCATATAAAAACGGGCCATGACAAAATCTTTGTCGATATAAAGGGCCCTGCCCAAATGTTCCTTGGAGCTTGGGGTCCGCCCCTCTTCCAGTTCCATGCAGCCCAATAAATAATAGGCAGGGGCGAAAAGCGGATCGATCGCCAAGGCCTTCCTCAGCCGCGCCTTCGCCTTTTCATGCCGGTTGCAGTTAGCATCAATATCCGCTGCCAGATAGTGTATATCGGCCATCCGGTCCCCTTCTGCAGAGACCTTTTCTATCAGGTCCATGGCCCGGGCATATTCCTTCAGATAGATGAAGCGGAGAATCTGCTGGCGTGTCGCTTCGAATTCCTCGGACGAAAGCGCCGCTGGGGTTGTTTTCTCCGGTGTCGGCTCGGACGCCGGAGGCGGCCACGCCCTGTCCGGCACCTCGATCTCCTGAGACCCGGGCTCCTGAGAAAAAGCCAGACTGCTTTCTCCAGGTTTCCCCGTAGCTTTTTGGTAGTAAATGCCGTCTTTCCAGCTTTCCATCCGGAACTTGTTGGTGAGAAATTGAAGGCTTTCCGAATACCCCAGGAAAAGATATCCGGGGTCCGCAAGGCTTCCAAAAAAGCGGTCCATGATGCCGATCGTCGTCTTAAGCTCGAAATAGATGGTCACATTCCGGCAGAAAATGACATCCAGGTCCGCGGGATAGGGTTCCGCCACGAGATTCAGAAATCCGAAACGGACCATGCCCTTGATTTCGTCGGCAATCTTCCATTTTGGACCTTTTCCGGGGAGGATCTCTTTCGTAAAATATTTACTGCGGTAGGGTTCTTCGACGAGCCGCATCGAATTCCCGCCGTAGATCCCCTGACGGGCTTTGTCCAGAACATCGCTCGAGGCGTCCGTGGCCAGGATCTCGATGTCCCAATCCTCCGGATGCGGAATCGTTTCACAGAGGATCATGGCGATCGCGTAAGGTTCTTCTCCTGTCGAGCACCCGGCACTCCAGATGCGCAGGGAGGGTCTGACGACCCCGGAGACCGTGAGGGCTTCCTGCATTTTCCGTTCGATGAGCACTTCAAGGGTCTTTTCCTTGAAGGCCATGAATTGCGGCTCGTTGCGGAAAAAATAGGTGTGATTGATCGTAAGCAGGTTCAGCAGTTCCCGGAATTCGCCTTCTTTCTCCTCGGACGTCGTCAGGTGAATGTAATAGGCGTGGGGAGAATCGAACCCGCAGGTTTTCATCCGCTGCGTCACGCCCGCTTCCAGGTTCCGCAGGTCGTGGTCGCGGAAGTAGAGCCCGCAGCGATCGGCGATGTAACTCTTAAGCTGTCCTTTTAAATCTTCGGGAAAAACCATTATCCCTTTCCCAGGATTATGGGGTCCCGCCCGAAAAAAGCGTTTTCCGGACTCCCCGGCCACGAAAACACTTCATTCCCTTTCTTCTCACGATTCCAGTTTGGAATCCTTCACCGCCAGGTCGCAAGCGGGAGTGATCTCCGCAGCGTGTTCCTGGAGGCACTTCATAACGCGGCCTTCCCCGACGGCGACCTTCGAGCAGAATTTTTCCATGTCGTTCAGACAGGCGCCGCCGATCGCGTTGATCTTTGCGGCGGCCGCCTGAAATTTCGCCGCGGAATCGTAAAAGGCCCGCTCGCACGCGTTGGAAAGCTTATCGCCGTGGGCATAAAGGCACGCTATCTCCCGTCCGCCCCCGGGCGTCACCTCTTTGCAATAAATCTCCAGTTCAGCGCTGCAATTCGTCCCCACCTTGTCGATCTGCTTGGCCGCGAATTCCTCCATAGGCCCCTGGGCACTGCAGACCCAAGCCCCCGCGCTCATGAACACGGCCAGCATGACCCCCAGAAAAACCATCTTTTTCATTTTCGCTCTCCTTGTTTTTCGGTTGGAAAAAAGTCCGCCCTCTCCTATCGCGGCGTCTTCGCGGACACTCTTTCATCTGACGCTGCCGACACGGGACAGAACGTCATAAAGATCGAACCATCCTGCCGCCATTCCAGCCCGAGAGAATGATAAACCTTTTGGACCGCGTCTCTGGCGTCGTGGATCATCGCCGCGCCGCCGCCCCCCGTGATCGTGACCGGATAACCGTCCGCGTTGTATTCGTAAAAACCGTGAATGTGCCCACAAAGGATCCGCTGAACGCGTTCCTTGTGCGGGTCGAGGACCGCCCTCAGTTTCTCCCATTCCTCCTTTTTCAGGCCCCAGCGGAAAGGAGGGGCCGGAGGCGGGATATGCATTAGGATCAGGAAATTTTTATTTTTGTGCTCGTTTAATTTTTGTCCCAGAAGCTCGAGGTCTTGTGCCGCAAAATGTCCCGTCGCGTTACATAGAAAAAAGCAAACGGTCCGGTCCAGGACAAGCGCGTAAGTCTCCCGCCCCAAAAACCTGGCATATTGGGACAGATCGTGGTTCCCCCGCAGCGCAAAGACCGGCACCCGGACCCGCGCGTTGCAAAAATCGATGATCTCCCGAAACTCTTCTTCGGTATCGAGAAAGGCAAGGTCCCCAAGAATGAAATAAAGATCGGCCTCCCGGGACAGGATCTTCGCGAGAACTTCTTTACTCCCGTCGGAGAAACGGGTGCAACCCGGGTCCCCCAAGACAACGACTTTCCGGACTCCCGGAATCGAGATCTCCGGACTTGCGACGTATTGAATTCCTCTATTACCCATCGGGTCCATCCGTGTCCCCTTCACTGGAACTGGCGTGAGAGGGATATTTTACTAAAAAGGGGGGCACGCCGGAGAAAAAAGAATCACCGGACGCCGTCTGGCGGGAAAGCTAAGAGCGCTGCTCCATCGGGACGTAGCTTCTCTTTTCGTAGCCCGTATAGATCTGGCGCGGTCTGCCGATGCGCGAAGGCTTCGCCTCGCGCATTTCTTTCCAGTGAGCGATCCAACCGGGGACGCGCCCGATAGCGAACATCACGGGGAACATCGTCGTCGGAATTCCCAGAAAATTGTAGATGAGGCCGCTGTAAAAATCGACGTTGGGGTAAAGCTTGCGGCTGATGAAAAAATCCTCTTTGAGAGCCCGCTCCTCCAACCGCAGCGCGATCTCCAAAAGCTCTGCATTACCGCGGAATTTGCTTTCCCCGGAGACCAGACGGTGAAAAGCCTCTTTCAGCACTTTCGCGCGGGGATCGTAAGTCTTGTAAATGCGGTGCCCGAACCCGGAAAGACGCAGGGTCGAGCCGGGCTTCATGGCCTCATTGATATAGTGATCGATCTTCTCGCCCGATTTCCGGATATCCTCCAGCATTTCCATGACTTCCTGGTTGGCGCCGCCGTGCCACGGCCCCCAGAGGGCGCAAATACCGGCCGCGACCGAAGCGAACAGGTTCGTTCGCGCGCTGCCGACCAGCCGCACGGTGGAAGTGCTGCAATTTTGTTCGTGATCGGCGTGAAGGATCAGCACGAGCTCCAGCGCCCGCGTCATGTCGGGATCAGGTTCATAATCCTCCCCTGGATACGAGAACATCATGTGCAGGAAATTGGCGCAATATTTCAGTTTTTCTCTCGGGTAAATGAAAGGCTCTCCCACGGATTTCCGGTAGGAATAAGCCGCGATCGTCCGGACCTTCGACATCAACTGGTATGCGGTCGTGGTGATCTCCGATTCATCGCGCTTGGGATCCAGCGAATAAGGGTAATACCCGGACAAGGCCGAAACCCCCGAACACAGGATCGCCATCGGATGCGTCGTGCTCGGGAACCCGTGAAAAAAATGTTTGATGTCCTCGTGGAGAGGCGCATTCACGGTCAATCCTTTGGAAAAAGCCGAGAGCTCCTTGCGCGACGGGAGATTGCCGAAGATCAGTAAATAGGCCGTTTCGATAAAAGAGGATTTTTCAGCGAGCTCTTCGATGGGAATGCCGCGGTACCGCAGGATGCCTTTATCGCCGTCGATGAACGTGATCTCGCTCGCGCAGACACCCGTGTTCATGTAGCCGGGATCTATCGTGATGTGCCCGGTCGCTTCCCGCAGCGAGGCGATGTCGATCCCGACCTCTTTTTCGGTGCCCTCGTAAACAGGCAGCTCGACACGCTTGTCACCGATCTTGACCTCAGCTTTCCCGACGCGTTCATAACGGCTCATTGGTTCCTCCCATGCAAAGCGGGGGTATTTTGTCATAGAACTGACGGATATAAAATAAAAATTTTAACGGCCCGCGCCGGACACCTCAGGCGCGCAGCGGATGGACCCGCTTGAACCAGGCGCATTCTTGCACACAAAAGAGCAGTCCCATGCCCTTCGCCTTGGTACAGCCTTCCTTGTCAGGAGCCGAAGCGACTTCCCAACATTTTCTTCCGTAGGACGGAAAGGCGGGACATACGGACTTTCTCGTTTTGGAACAATCCCAAAACTCCCAGCACTTCTGAGCCCCTTCTTTCACTCTGGAGTATCCTCTCTGCTACTTGCTGATATCCGATTCCATCCATTCGTAACGGCCATCCAGAACATTCCGGGAGACTTCTTTCTTGAGAGCGTCCTGATTACGACGGACCTCCCCGAACCTCCGGGCGATGCGGCTCCTCGCGATGCGGCAGAACAGGTCCGCGAGGTCCGCCGTCTCGCTCCCAGAAACACCTTTTTTGATCTGGGCCGCGGCGTAGGAACACACCACCGAGATCGCGAAAAGGTCTGCGCCGATATCCACAAAACGCGAGACCAGGCTTTGTTTTTTTGCGAGCGCCTGCCGGTAGATCATCAGGGCATGGAACAAGCCGCGGGCAAGCTGCCGGGTTTTCCGTTTTGCGTAAAGGACGTGCCCTTTCAGCTGGGGCGGAACGCCGGCCAGATTCCCGACCCCGAGGACCGGAAGCCAGAGCCGCGGGTACCATAGAGCATAACCCAGCCCCATACCCGCAACGGTTTTGAGCTTATTCCAGATATTCGTGTGCGGGTCGAAAAGCGGCTTTATTTTTCCCAGGTGCGTGTCCAGGGCCTCGCGGGTGATGAAAAGATCCATGATCTCACTGGTTCCCTCGAGGATCGTATTGATCCTCGCGTCCCTCAACATCTTCTCGAGTGGATAAGCCTCCTCGCCTTCCCCGCGTTCCCGGAGCGACCGGGAGGTCTCATAACCGCGCCCTCCCCGGATCTGAAGCGCGTCATTGCAAATATTCCAGTTGGTTTCCGTACAGAATTTTTTGGCCATGGCGGCTTCAAGCCGGATGTCCGCGTGAGGCCGGTCCGCCGTATGCGTCACGTACCAGGTCATCGCTTCCATGGCGAGCACGGAGGCCGCCATCGTCGAAAGCTTATCCGCGATCGCCTCATGTTCGCCGATCGCGCTGCCCCACTGCTTCCGTTTGCTCGCCCAAAGCCGCGAGACCCGAAGGGCGTATTTGCCCGCGCCGGTCATGCAGGCCGGCATGGTAAGACGTCCCGTGTTGAGCGTCGTTAGCGCAAGCTTAAGGCCCGCCCCCTCCTGCAAAACGATGTTCTCCCGCGGGACTTTCACGTTGCTGAACTTCAGCAGCCCGATCTGCGCCCCTTTCAGCCCCATAAAAACGCAACGGTGTTTCACTTCAAATCCCGGGGAATCGGTTTCCACGATGAACGCCGTGATCTGTTTCTTTTCCTTCCCGTTCACGATCTTCGGCGGAGTGAGCGCCATCACGATAAGTACGTTCGCGATCACGCCGTTCGTGCACCAGAGCTTTTCGCCGTTGAGCAGGAAAAATTTCCCGCCCTCGACCGGCGCGGCGGTGGTGGTCATCTGGCTCGGATCACTGCCGGCGCCGGGCTCCGTGAGCGCGAACCCCGAGATCGTCCCTTGGCGGACCCGCGGAAGGTATTTTTGTTTCTGTTCTTCGGTCCCGAAATCGAGAAGCGTCTGCGGCACGCCGATGCTCTGGTGAGCGGAAAGCAGCGCCGCCGTCGAAGCGCAATAGCTGGCCACGTAATGCAGGATCCTTCCGTAATTGACCTTGCTCATCGCGAGCCCGCCGTACTGCTCTGGGATCTTGAGCGCGAACGCGCCCATCGCGAAAAGTTCCTTGATGGCCGCGTCCGGGATGCTCCCCGTCATGTCCACTTCTTCGGGGTCCAGTTTGTCCTTCAGAAGCTTTCCGATCCGGGCGATGTAATCGTCCCCCGTTTTTTTGTCCTCCGGCGCTTGTTCCGGAAAAGGATGGACCAGGGACCAGGAAAACCGCCCGTCGAAAAGACCGCGTAGAAAACTCGTCTTCTTCCATTCCGTCTGCCGGGACCCTTCCGCGACCTCCAGCGAGGCCCTTTCCTCATTCCCGAATTTTTTACCGAACATGTCCATGCCTGCCCCCTGCGAAAACCAACCTGCCTATGATGGATAGAACGTTTGACCGTTCGCGGCCAGACGCGCGAGAAGCGGCGCGACCGTAAAACGCTCACGGTCCACGGAAGCCGCGAACCGTTCCAGATCCTCGACGATCTTTTTGAGACCGGTGTGATCGGCGTAGCGAAGTAGCCCCGCGCGGAACGGAGGAAACCCCGTCCCGATGATCATCCCGATATCGACAGCCCCCGCCTCGGCGACCACTTTTTCATCCAGGCACCGGCTCGCCTCATTGACCATAACGGAAAGCAGCCGCTTCAGGACTTCTTCCTCCGGAAGGACTCTTGCCGGCTTCGGAAGGTCCAGACCCGGATTCCGCGCCGCCTGCTTGCCCTTGTACCGGTACAAACCCAACGAAACTTTCTTCCCCAGATAACCTTTGCCTACCAAACGTTCGAGCAGCGGCGCCGTTTTCATGCGCGCCCCGTAAGCCTCCTCAAGAATATGCGCAACCTTGCAGCCGACATCGATCCCGACATGATCAAGAAGTTCCGCGGGCCCCATCGGCATCCCGAATTTTCTGGCCGCGGCATCGAGTCTCTCCGGACTGATGCCCTCCGCCATCAAGTACCCCGCTTCGTTCAGGTACGGCCCCAGGATCCTGTTGACGAGAAAACCGCGCACGTCCTTGACCACCACGACGGTCTTTCCGAGGCTGCGGGCGAATTGGACCGTCCGCTCGATCGTTTCCTGACTTGTAACATCGGCAGGAATGACCTCAACTAGAGGCATGCGGTTGACCGGATTGAAAAAATGGAGCCCGATGACCCGTTCGGGATGAGGCGTTCCCTTCGCCATGTCATGGATCGAAAGAGAAGACGTGTTGGACGCCAGGATCGTCCCGGGACCGGTGATCGCGCCGAGCTCGCGAAAGACCTTTTGTTTGACGCCGAGGTCTTCGACGACAGCCTCGAGAATGATCCCGCACCCGCGCAAGCCCTCCCGCGTCAGCCCCGTGGAGATCAGGCTCATCTTCCGGTCTCGCTCAAACGGTTTCATCTTCTTCCTGCGGACCGATTCGCCGTAAAGCCGGTACGCTTCGCGCAGGGCCCCGCCCAAAGCTTCCGTATGAATATCTTTGACGCGCACGGCAATGTTCCGGTTGCTCAGAAGCTGCGCGATCCCTCCTCCCATCACGCCGGCCCCGACCACCCCGCACGTCAGAACAGGCTCGGGCGCGAGCCGCAAGTCCGTCCACGGAAATTTCTTGTAGCGCTCGTTCAGCAAATAAAGTCTGATCAGGTTCTGCGCAACTTCAGAGCCCACAAGGTCCGCGAACCCTTCGCTCTCGATGCGGGAGCCGCTGACCGGCGTGAGACCGCCGGTTTTCCGGAGGATCTCGATCGCCCTGAGCGGCGCGGGATACGCACCGCGGGTCTGTGTCAGGACGCGCTTCCGAGCGGAACGAAATACCCAATAACGGCCTACGGATGTTTTTTCGAAGAACCGGGTCAGGAACGACAACGGCCGCTCATCTCTTTTCAACGGGGCATTCCTGGCAAATGCTGCGGCCTGTTCCGGGAGGGTTTTATCGGGGAAAAGTTCGTCCACAAGGCCAAGCTTTAGCGCGTCCTTCGCGCCAACCATCTTTCCGGTCAGGATGAGAGGCAGCGCCTTGATGATCCCGAGGAGCCGCGGAAGCCGCAGCATGCCGCCCATCCCTGGAACAATCCCAAGCTGAATCTCGGGCAATCCGATCCTGACGGCATCCGAAAATCCCGCGACGCGGTACCGGCACGCCAGCGCGAGCTCAAAACCGCCGCCCAAGCAGGCTCCGTTAATGACCGCGACCGTCGGGACCTTGAGGTCTTCGATCATCTGGAGAATGGCTTTGGCGCCCTCGCTTTTGCTGAACGCCAATTCCCGGTCCGTAAAAGTTTCGACCTCACGGATGTCCGCGCCCGCGATGAAGACCCTCGGCTTCGCGCTGGTCACGAGAACCGCGGAAAGATCCACCCGCCCGCGTAAAGAAGCCAGAATATCTTTCAGCTGCAGCAGGGTCTCGGTATCCAGCAGGTTGACATCTTTTTCTGGATGGTCGAACTCGATCCGCGCGATGTTCTCCGCTTCCGTCAAACGAACTTTGGCCGTCATGGTTATCGCTCCAGAATAAGAGCGGCGCCCTGCCCGCCTCCGACGCAGGCCGTCACGAGGCCCCGCCGCAAGGAGCGGCGTTTCATTTCCTTCAGGCAAGTCAGCACCAGACGTGCCCCGCTCGTTCCGACCGGATGTCCTAGCGAGATGGCGCCTCCGTTCACGTTCAGGATTTCCCGGGGGATCTCGCCCACCGGAATCCCGGATGGAAAATATTTTTTTGCGAATTCCCCGCACGCGAGCGCCCGCAGGCACGCCAAAACCTGAGCCGCGAACGCTTCATTGATCTCGAAAAGGTCGATGTCCTGAAGCCTCATGGAATTCCGTTTTAATATTTTTTCGATCGCGAAAACCGGCCCGAGCCCCATGCGCGACGGTTCCAGCCCAACATACACGTAATCGCGTAAATACCCGAGCGGCTCGAGCCCCAATTCTTTGGCTTTTCCTTCGCCCATCAAAAGAAGCGCGCACGCGCCGTCCGTGACCTGAGAAGCATTCCCAGCCGTCACCGTTCCGGTCCGTCTTTCGAAAAGAGGCTTGAGCTTTTGAAGCGCTTCGTACGTCTGGTTTTTCCGCACCCCGCTATCGTCGCGGACGCACACGCGATAGGCGGGCGGGACCAAGACATCCATGGTTTCTTCGCGGAATTTTTCCGCGGCGCCGCAAGCGCGCAGATGGCTTTCCAGCGCGAACCGGTCCTGGTCTTCGCGCGAGATGGCAAAGTCCTTGGCAAGCACCTCGGCAGCCTGCCCCATGTTCAAGCCGCATACCGGGTCGGTCAACCCCCGAAGAAGCGACGGCGTAGGGGCAAAATGCCAGGGGCGCATTTGCGCGATGATCTTGAGCTTGCCGGGAAATGTTTTGGCTCTGGAAAGTTTCAGGAAAAGCGTCGCGGCTTCTTTGCTGAAAAGCATCGGCATGTTGGACATCGATTCCGTGCCGCCCGCGACCACGATCCCTTCGACGCCACACCGGATCTTCTCCGCGGCGCTCGTCACCGCTTCGAACCCCGACGCGCAGTTGCGGCTCACGGTGTAGGCCCTCGTTTCCTGGGGAAGACCCGCGAGAAGACTGATCACGCGCGCCACATTCGCGGCTTCCGAGGGCTGTCCGACGCATCCGATGATCACTTCGTCGACCAGGCGGCTGTCAAGTTCGGCCCGCTGGAGAAGTTCGGTCACGCAGAGCGCCCCGAGCTTTTGGGCCGGAATGTTGTCGAAAGCGTCCCACGCCTTGACGAAAGGCGTCCTGACACCGTTCACGATCGCTATTTTTTCCATGAAGATCCCCTTTCGCCGCTCATGAATTGAAAAACCGGAACCGTCTCAGGCCCGCCGCTTGTCCGAAACCCAGAATTCCATCCTGCGGTTGAACATCAACCGGGTTTGCGCGTCCAAAGCGGGCATCGCGCTTAAAAAAACAAGGATCACCGGCACGAGGAACCATTCCAGACCGTGGATCAGCGTCCAGATCAGGGATGTTTTTTTCTTTTTCCGCGGCAGCAGCCAGATGCTCAGGAAAACCGTCCCGATAAGGGCCAGCGAAGACAGGCTAAAAATGGCCTGCGTGAAGCGGTTCGCGCTGTAATAGAGGACCGTTTTCGAGAATTCCTCGCCGGCCAACAGCGAAGGCAGCCAGCCGACAAATGTGAGCAGGAACGGAAGCGCCGCCCATGTCACGTGCGATTCAAAAAGTTTGAACCCGTGGCGCATCTTATTATAAAGTGAGATCTTCTTATTCTTCAGAAAGCCCCTCATGACAAGCGGAAAATTCTCCACGCCCCAGGCCCAGCGCCTTTTCTGTTTATAAAGGCTCACGACCGTCCGCCACCAGACCCCCGCGTCGACCACGTCCATCGAAAGCGTCGTCAACAGCGGCACGACCTGGTAGTGACCGTCAAAATGAAGGTAGGATTTCCAGAAGATCCCGGAATCTTCCGAGATCATATCCACCGGCCAGTACCCGACTTCAACCAGCGCCTGGAAACTCATGCTGTGGCTTGAAAAAGTCACGAGCTTCTCCGGGTCCGTTGTCTCGATCAATTGAAAAAAAGAAGAACCGGTCTCCACCACGCGGGCAAAGCCCGGCACTTCCCAGATATTGTTATGGTAGACGGGAATAGGCTGAAAACTTGCCCTGTGGCGGTCCGGGCAAATCATGAAGCAGTAGGTCAGACAGCTGAAATACTGCGGCCCGACGATCGTGTCGGCGTCAAAACAAGAAACGACCACATTTTCGAACGGGATCCGCTGCTTTTTGAAATACGCTGCCGCGGCTTTGGCCGCGAAGGTCGTGTTGGCCCCCTTCACGCGCGCCTCCCCCGGGATCCCGTCCGGATGTTCCACAATGAGAAGGTCCATGAACCGGCCGCGGAATTTTTCCACGATCTCGCGCACGCCTTCCTTCACGGCTGCCTGGGCCCGTCCTTCCAGCGCTATCGTGATCAGGATCTGTTTGCAAAGATCCTGGTTACCGGCAATGCTCGCGATATTGGCCTCGATCACCGCGGCCCGCTCCTTCACGACCGGGATGACCACGAGATGATAGATCTCCGATGAAAGCGCGGGAAGTTTTCCCGACGCCTTTAGTTTCATAAGCTCCTCGCGCTGAAACCACAGGGACAGCCCAGTCTTCCAATCCTTTCCCA
Organism: Candidatus Omnitrophota bacterium; assembly: GCA_903819565.1. GTDB lineage: Bacteria > Omnitrophota > Omnitrophia > Omnitrophales > Aquincolibacteriaceae > Pegaeibacterium. The sequence goes on from CAIJDY010000228.1 coordinate 13,962, forward strand.
CGCTCCGTTTTTTGAGAGATTCGCAATAGGCGTCAAGCCGGTCGATCCCCCGGGTCCTCTCCGACCAATCCGTCCTTTTCTCCAGGGAAAGCCTCAGATAGGAAAGCATGAGGAAGAACGTCAGATAAAATAGCCGGAGGATCCACCCGAGCAGGAACGCGATCACGAGGATCGACGAGACGAGCGGCAGCCAGAACGAAAGCGCCACGAGTCCCAGGATCAAGGACCAGCTGGTGGCGCCGGGCAGGATCTCGAAAACGCGCTGGAAGAACTCTTCCTTGCGGCCCAGCCCTTCCCGGGAATAAGTAAAAGTCATTTCGCCGCCTCCTGGCCCGGCGCTTCGAACTCCGGGAACATCCCGGAAAGCCCCGGCCATTCGGGAAGGATGTCCGCGGCGACCAAATACCCTTGTCCGGGCTCCAGATAGTAAAGCCGTCCCGTCTTATCGGAATAGAAAACAGCGCTTTTCTCCCGGACCTTCACGAGGGCTTCCGCCGCCGCCCCGCTCTCCCCCACCGGAGCGAGAAAAACCTCGGCCTGATCGCGGAACAGCACGTGAGAAGTTCCATAAACAAAATACGCCTGCGCAATGGCCTCCCCGCCTTCATAGATCCAGTCGATCTCGGGACCCCGTTCGAAGAGTTCCTTCTTTCGGGCCTCCTTCGTGAAGTCAAGCACCCCCAGCCGCTCCTTCTGCCACAGCGCGATCTTCCGGCCTCCGTCATCCGGCTGATAACCCTTCAACCCGACGCTGACAAAACGGTACGGAAGTTCATTCGCGAAAAATTCGCCGGTCGCCCCCAGAAAACAAAGCGTCCGGCCCGAAATAAAATCGATCTTGAAGGCCCCCGTATCGCGGAAAAGGTTCTCCATAAAAACGCCTTTTTCGGCCACCGCCTCCTCCCCCTTTTCCCCGTTGGAATCCATCTGGAGCAGCGTGCAGTCACGCAGCGCAAAAATCTTCCCTCTGAACAGGTCAAAACCCTGGATGCCTTCCAATAGGTTCTTGCGAACTTTCATTTTCTTCAGGTCCGCCCGATCGAGGTTCCCGCTGTAAAGCGCGAAAAGATCATCGGGATTATCGCCCTCCCACCGGACCTCCGACGGAGTCCCGCGGCGAAAAAGGCCCGAGAGATCCTTCACTTCGGGCTTTTCCTTGTCCAACTGGCACCCGAGGAACCGCGTCTGCTCGCCCATCTTCACGAGAAACAGCACGAAAGAACTCTTTTTGATCATGAAATACCTGATGACCGCAGCGTCCCGGAAAGGCGCGTTCGCAGAAAGAAGCGGTCGGGCAGTTTCGTCCTTCCAGTCAAAAACGCTCACGTCCCCCGCCCTTTTTGATTTAAAAAGCAAAAGGAAACGCGTCGCCGGGACCGAAAGAAGATCGTCAAAGGGCTGGGAGACCAAAGTCTTGACCTTCAGCTCCTGGGGCATCAGCAGGATCTTGTCGAAAGCCACCGCTTTTCCAGGGGCGATCCTGATCTGCCGGGTCCAGGGGCGGTAGCCGGCCCGCGAAAGGGTCACGTTATAAGCGCCCGCCAGAAGATTGCGCACCGTGGTCGGCGTTTTTTCGGCGTACTGTTTGTTCGCGACCGAAATGGAAGCACCCGTCGGGAGCGTCTCGAAATGCATGAGCCCGGTCTTGGCGAACCCTTCCTCGACTTTGGGCGTAAAAATATAGCCAAGGGCGTAAAGAATGATCAGCGGACAGAGCACAAGATAGAGCACCACAAAAAAATAAAAAAGGATTTTTCTTAAGGTCACCATTGGGTGACATTATGCCATAAGGCGTCTTGCCTATCATCACTCTTGTTGGATCGCAGTCAAACGGACAGCGACCGCTAATAAGGGTGAGAGGGGACGGCATTAAGTGCCTGCCTGTCCCCTTTGTCTGCGGTCTTTCGTTATAAGGATAGCGTCACCCGATAGTCGGAGTCCTGGTCTTGAGCTCCGCCAATATCTGAAGGGCGACTTGTCTGTCATGGCCAGGCGACTGGTATTGAGTTGTAACGATGGAGAGAAGTTCCCGGAGCATGCGCTGGACCGTAAATATCCGGTCACCCCGCGTGCCCATTTGTTCGATGGCGGCGTAAAGAATCGTCTTGGCCTCGTGGATCTGGTCGTAATCCCGCAGGGCGGCTTCCTGCGCCAGGAGTTGCTGGGTCCGGTCTATGGCCTTAATAAGACATCGCACGTGCCCCTGAGAGGGACCTGTTGCGTTCTTTTCATACTCCTTGAACGCGGCTGATATTTCCTGAAGCTTATCTTTCAAAGGATCCTCTGCCTCCTTAAAAATTTCGCGATCCGGGACTTTTGTTCTTCCGAGAGCTCCAGCTCGCCCATCTCCGCCTTCGCTATCTCCTCCATGCTGACTCCCGTTCGCCTGAAGATCTCGATCCGCGTGATCCCCCGCTCCTGACGGCGCCGGTGAAGACTTTCCCCGTACGCCTGAAGCCTCCGGATATCCCTTGTTTCTTCCGTCACCAACTCACTCAATCCCATCTTTGTTCCTCTCTTAACACGCTTCCATCCGGCACCCAAGTTCCGTCTCGGTCATCCGAACACGTTTACGGTAACCGGTGAGCCGGCGGTAGAACCCCACACATTTCCTTGTGATCCTCCTGAACAATTTCCTTCTCATGGTCTTCCTCCTCATCCCCCTCAACGCCCGGTCATGCGGGTCTTCTGAAGCCGGGCATTCTCATGGAAGATCAAACATCACTTTTCAGATGCAGGCCGAACGCATCATAGATCGCCCGGATGAAATACCGTGCCCTGTCCCTCTGATAGATGCTGACATCCGGCAGCTTCCGGAAGAACAGCTTCAGCCATTTCAAGGGAAGCCGGTACCTCTTTTGCAACCGGACCTCCAGCATATGGCGAAAGAGATCGTCCAGGAACCGCACGATCGTTTCGATCAGTTCGGGATTAGGCCTCACGCTTCTCGCCTGAATGAGGAAAATCAGAAGCGTCATCTTGTTGTTGAAGTAGCCGATAAACAACTGGCTGATCTTGTGCTCATCAACGATAAAATTCCGCTCTTGAATATCCCGGATCGCCGTCCGTCCATCAATTTTTGAAAGCGGAGAAAGCCTCGCCGGATTCTCAAGGCGGGCCGTCCCACTTTCCCGAACCTGATTGCCTACTAACACTGGATGTTTTAACATTTTGTTGTCCTCCGCCAAGAGGCATAACATCTCCGTGCCGTCTGGACAAGGGCGCGACACGAAGTACTTTAAAAGCTATGTTTCGTCATCTTGCAAAACTCATAGCCTCATGCTATTCTTCTTATCATGATAAATGACTGATTTACTGTTTTAAAAAACGACCTGCATTTGGGTCGTCCTGAGCAACCGAACGATTTTGAGAGGGCGTCGAAGGACCCCTTTGGAGGAACCATGTACGAAGAAATGGGCAAAGATCTCACGGTACAGAAAAAAGGGCTTCGTCCCGTCCGCGCACCTCATTGGGGCAAGGCGATCAAATCGCTTCTCATCCACCGGTCCGACTCCAAGCATCCCCTTCCCGTCAGCTGGCTCGCAAAAAAAACCGGGATCAATGAAAAGAACCTCCACAACATCATCGCCGGCAGGGTCCGGGACCCCTCGTCGGACAAGCTCGTCATGATCTCGGACGCTTTCGGGATATCGCTCGCCGAACTCGCGACACGCGCCATGGCGGAGAATCCCGGAAACTTCTTTGTGTGCGGCTACGGCGAACGCGGCTTCATCGATTACCCCCAGCACGGCTTCACGATCCAGACCCTGAGCCCCCAATCAAAAAGCCAGCGGGATTTCTTCTTCGGACGGATGACGATCAAGCCGTTCAAGGAGCTGCGGAAGTGGCAATTCCGGGAGAACTCCAGCGTGGCGCTTTTTGTGGAATCGGGGACCCTGGAGATGACTTACGGAGACCAAAAGCGGGAGGTTCATTCCAACGAATCCGTTTATTTCGACGCCGGCGTCCCGCACAAGATCAAAAACATCGATTCCATCGAAGCGAAACTTTTTATTGTGACCAGTCCAGCCCTTTTTTGATGATATACGGTTGACAGCCCTGATTTTCCACTAAGAGAATCATTAGGAAATCAGAATGCCCTCCGGTTAACTAATGTCATGCCGAACTCGATCCGGCATCCAGGGATGTGAAAAACAGCATGGATTCCGGCTCGCGGGCCGGAATGACCGAGATGGAACATCATTCCCTAGTCTCAGGCTTTCTTCCGAAAAAATTTATGCCGGACGCAGATCTTCTTGAGGATCTCGACCAACGTCTCGATCTGGGTAGGTTTCGAGAGTATTTTGTAGCCGAGTTTTTTGGCGCGGGCCGATTCGTCGATATTCGAGACACTGGTATAGATCACAAAATCCTTGGGAGAATGGCCTTCTCCGCGCTTGAACCGTTCGATCAGTTCATCGCCCCACATGTGCGGCATCTTGATATCAATGATCGCGATGTCGGGTTCAAAAGCCACCGACGTCCTTAACGCCTCATCCCCTGAAAGAACCCATTTCACTTCAAAATGACAGTCCGGGACATCTTCGCTCAGCGCCGTCCCGAGCAGTTCGCAAACCTCGCGCTCGTCATCGACGATCAGTATTTTGGCGCAAGGCTCCATCGCTTCCGGGATCACGATCTCGCTTTTTTCGGCCGCTTTCCTTCCGAGCACGACCTCAATTCTCCGGCTAAGCTCTTCAAGGCTGTAGGGTTTTTTTACAAAAGCCTCGATCCCCAACCCTTCGCACTCCTCCTGTTTATCATGGAGCGCCGTCAAAATGATCACTGCCAGATCCGGCTGGTGTTTGCGTATAGACTTCAAGACTTCAATGCCGCCCATGCCGGGCATTTTCAAGTCTAAAAGAACAAGGTCCAGCTTCTCCCCGCATTCCTGGATCATCTTCAAAGCCTCCATCCCGCTTGAAGCCGTGAGCGTTTCATAACCCAGGGGTTGGCAAATCTTAGAAACAAACCACAAAACATTAGTTTCATCGTCCACGATCAGAATGGTTTTGGGCATTAGCTCACGCTCTGTCATGATCTCCCCCGGGTCATTAAAGTTTTGTATCCGTTTCCTTCGCCTGGTGAAGCAATACACGAAAGGTGGTCCCAACCCCGTACTCCGAATCCACCTGGATCTCTCCTTCGTGCGCTTCCACAATACGCTTCATCACATAAAGACCAAGACCTGTTCCCTTGATGGCACTTCCTTTGGTCGTAAAAAATGGAATAAATATGTGCTGGCGTGTTGCGGCATCCATCCCGATCCCGTTATCCCGGATCGCAATCTCAAGATATTTTTTATCTTCCCTTTGAAATGATCGTGCCGACACCGACACTTTCCCCTTCCATTCCTCTTCGGGTTTCCTGAGCTTCCCGAGCTCCCACGCTTCCCGCTTCATCAGGGTCGCATCATAGGCGTTATCCAAAAGATTAAAGAGCACTTCTTCGACCTGCGAAAAGTTGCCGTAAATCCTCGGCAAATCCCGTGAAACATTATTCTCGAAATCGATCACGCTCAAGTCCCGCTTGCATCCCCAAAGGCGAATACAAGTTCGCACGGCCTTGTCCAGGTCCACCGCCTGAAATCCTTCGCTTTTTCTTGAGAAGCTCAGAAGGTTTTCGGCAATTTCACCACCTTTGTTCGCATCGTCGCGGATCTTTTGCATGGTGTCTTCCAAACTCTCGATGATAGGCTTCAACTTCGGAAGATTATCTTCAGCCATAAGCTTCTTTAATTGTTTCAAATCCATCAGGGTGGTAAATTCCGCCCCGATCCCGATCGTATTGAACCGGTTATTCACCTGATGGCTGATCCCGGAAGCCATGGTGCCCAGATCCGCCATCTTCGCAGTCTGGAAGAAATGCACCTGCTGATTTTCAAATTCGGAGAGAAAAATACAGTTTTCGATAGCGAGGGCGGCCTGATTGGCGAGCGTTGTTAGCGTATCAAGATCGCTTCCGGTATAAAGCCGCTTGGATTTCTTGTCGCCCAGCACGACGAACCCGAGCAGCCGGTCCTGAACAAAGCTCGGGATCACGACCGCCGCATCCAGCGTCTCCATTTCCCGGACGACTTCGCCGGAAAGCCTCGAGGGCGCAACCCCTTGAGCCCTGATCTCTTCAAGCACTAGCGGCTCCCTGGTTTCTTGAATGTGCTGAATCAGGGCGGCGGCTTCGGAGATGGCGCCGCTTCCCTGTTTACGGTGATCACCCCGGGCCGCTTTGCAGACAAATTTTTTGCCTTCGCTGTCCGCAAGGAAAATGCGGGCGTGAGTAATGCGGATGGTCTTGGTAAGAATATGGACCATTAACGTCAACAGGTGGTCCAGATCCTTGATGAGGGTCATGCCTCTTGAAGCCTGAAGCAGGGTCTGCTGATAGGCCTTCTGTTCCCTCGAAAGGACCGCTTCCGCTCGTCGCTGAACGGTCATGTAAATAAATGGACCAAGAAAACTCAACAGGCTGAACAACCCGGCTGGCAATAGCCACCAGTTAACACCTAGTTGCCGCTCAAGAAAATCCCGCATCTGAAAAATCAGAAACGCCGGAATCCCGATAACGATGCTGTAGATCAAGACAAAAATGCCCGTCCGCGTCACAACCAGCTGAATGTCCATTATGCGATAACGGACAATCGCGTAAGCAAGTACCCCGACATAAACAGACACTAATGCGTTTAGATACGGGGGAAA
>CAIJDY010000229.1 GCA_903819565.1 Candidatus Omnitrophota bacterium
ATCAAGATATTCACCCCGACCCATTTGAAACGCAGCCACGTCGTGAACACGGGAATGGAAAAAGCCACGAGCACGACCGCGATCCGTTGGAGGTGGGTCTCGGGAGAGACCGTGTTCTTCAGCTGAACGAGGCAGTAAACCGTGAGGTAGGCCAGTAAAAAAGCAGCGCCCAGACCGATCGCAAAAGCAACCTGGCGTCTAGTCAGCGAACCCATAACGAGGCCGGCACCACTTATGAAACCGCAATTCCCGTTTGAGGATCAAAGAAAAGCGCTTTGCTCATGTCGAACACCACCTGAAGATCCTGATTCATGGCCGCTGTGTCCTGATTGGAAACGCGCACGACAAAGTTATTGCTCCCGCAAGTGAGATACAGATAGATCTCCGAACCCATCGGCTCCACCACGTCAACGGTGGCCGTGATGGTGAACTCCGGGCGAGCGTCCTGCGCGAAGATCTTGTCGTAAATGTCCTCGGGGCGTATCCCCATGGTCACCGATTGCCCTTTGTACTGGGCGATCCGTGAATAAGAATGCGGCAAGATGCGCAGTTTGATGCTGCGATCACTGAAAAAATAGTCCCCGTCCTCCGCCTGGATCGTCCCTTTAAGAAAGTTCATCGGCGGAGAACCGATGAATCCCGCAACGAATTTGTTGTGCGGCCGCTCATAAAGGTTCACCGGATCCGCGACCTGCTGGACCACTCCCTTGTGCATGACCACGATGCGGTCACCCAGGGTCAGGGCCTCGACCTGGTCGTGCGTGACGTAGATCATCGTCGACTGCAGACGGTTGTGAAGTTTCTGGAGCTCCATGCGCATTTGAACGCGGAGCTTGGCGTCGAGGTTGCTCAAAGGTTCATCGAACAGGAAAACCTTGGGTTTGCGAACGATCGCGCGGCCGACCGCGACACGCTGCCGCTCGCCTCCCGACAATTCCTTCGGACGCCGCTTGAGCATTTCAAGAGTCAACCCCAGGATCTCCGCGGCTTCGTGCACGCGGCGTTCAATCTCTTTCTGGGGATAGCGCCGCAATTTCAATCCGAAGGCGAGGTTCTCATACACCGTCATGTGGGGATACAGGGCGTAGTTCTGGAACACCATCGCGATATCGCGGTTCTTGGCGGGCACATCATTAACGAGGACATTCTCGATGTAGATCTCTCCTTCGGAGATATCTTCGAGACCGGCGATCATCCGCAACGTGGTGGACTTGCCGCAGCCTGACGGGCCGACCAGCACCACGAACTCGCGATCCTGGATCTCAAGGCTGACATTGTTGACGGCGCGAACGTCTTCCTTGTAACTTTTCGAGAGGTTCCTCAGTGAAACATTCGCCACTGCACTTCTCCTTGGCTCCGGGATCGGGTCAACACAGAACTTTACTTCAACAATGTTCCGTTAGTGCTAATCATAAAAAAACTGTCAGGAAAGATACTCGAGCAAAAGACCGAGCTTCTGCTTCAACTCCCGCCGATCGATGACCATATCCACGAGGCCATGATCGAGAAGAAATTCCGAGGTCTGAAAATCCTTCGGGAGTTTCTGGCGGATGGTCTGCTCGATCACGCGGGGCCCGGCAAAACCGAGAAGGGCCCGCGGCTCGGCAATGATGAGATCCCCCAATGACGCGAAACTGGCCATGACGCCGCCCATGGTAGGATTGGTCAGGACGGAAATAAAGGAACTTCTTTCTTTCTGATAACGGTTGAGAGCGAGAGAGGTCTTGGCCATTTGCATGAGGCTCAGCGCGCCTTCGTACATGCGAGCTCCGCCGCCGGATCCGGACACGATGATGAGCGTCAATTTGTGCTCCAGCGCGTACTCGATCAGCCGCGTGATCTTTTCACCGACCACCGACCCCATGGAACCCATGATAAACCGGGAATCGGTCACGCCAAGTGCGCAAGACTTGCCGCAGATCTTCGCCTCGCCCGTCACGCAGGCCTCTTTGAGCCCCGTCTTTTTCTGGTCTTGTTTGATTTTGTCGCTATAGGCTTTTACGGCCGTGAACTTCAGGGGATCTTCCGACTGAAGGTTCTGATCGATCTCTTTGAAGGAATTCTCATCGGTGAGATGGCGGATGCGTTCCCAGGCGCCCATGATGAAGTGGTAAGAACATTTCGAGCAGACGAGCAATCCCTCTCGGAGAGTCTTGTTGAACATGACCGTCTGGCAACTCGGGCACTTCGTCCAGAGGCCGGCCGGAATGCTTTTCTTCCTCAATCCTTTGGTCACAAGCAGCGCCGGCGCATGCGGCATATGAATAGATTTCCTCTCAGGGTTTGTTGACCGGACCTATCTGCGTCATATAAAAAAGCCACGAGAGAGTGCTGCTCCTGGATCCTATCCCGTGGCATCGTTCCGCCTGACCGTGCATCCCCGAATTTCGGAAGCGTCAAGAGGGCACTGATCCTCTTAAAATCATCTTAAGGAAATCAGTACAGCCCTGACACCCCTTAATTCTTGATTGATGCTAGGGCGGCACCATTATAAAAAATTAGGCAGGCGTGTCAATTTCTTTCTTTCCCGTAAGTCCAGAAATCTCCTTGCTTTACAACGTTTTTTTTGCATGCTATGTTTGCTTCATGGAACACGGACTCCGGCAATCCCAAAACCAGAAAATGGCCCTTTCCCCGCAGATGCGGGAATACCTGCGGCTTCTTCATCTGCCAATCGCCGAACTCCGTCAGGCGGTCGAAGACGCTCTGGAAATGAATCCGATGCTGGAGGAAGTGGTTCGTCCCGTGGAGGAAGCCGCCCCAGAAGCACCCCCACCGGAAACGTCCGAAGATGCCGAAGAAGACCGCGTCCCGGACGACTGGGCCGCCAAAGAACCGCTCGTCTTCACCAAGAATCCTTCGGACCTCGCGCGCCGCAACGCCGGAGAGACCCAAAACATCAAGGATTTTCAGGAGACCTTGATCACGCGGCCGGAAAGCCTTCTGGATTATCTCCTGTGGCAGATCCATTTCCTGGAAATCGATGAAAAACAAAAAGGGATCGCGGAGCAGATCGCTGGCAACATCAAGCACGACGGGTACCTGGGCGCTTCGATCGAAGAGATCGCTACCGCCGCGAAAGCGTCGCCGGACGAGGTCCTGGCGGTGCTTCAGAAGATCCAGCTACTCGATCCTCCCGGCATCGGCGCGCGGGACCTTCGCGAAGCCCTGCTGCTCCAACTGGACAGAAAATATCCGGAAGCCGCCCTGGAGAAAAAGATCGTCTGCGATCATCTGGACCTTATGGGCAAAAGAGATCTTAAAACGCTCAGCAAGACCCTCAACACAAGCGAACCCGAGATCAAAAAAGCGGTAGAACGGATCTCCCGGCTCGAGCCCAAACCAGGCCGCAGTTTTTACGTGGAAGAAGCCATCGCGATCACCCCGGACGCCACGGTCGCGATCAAGGACGGCACCGAAGACGGTCTTGAGATCGAGATCCACAATGAGATGATCCCCGAGATCCGCATCAACGCGGAATACCGCGGGATGATGCGCGAGAAAGGCGTCGATGCGAAAACCAAGGAGTTCCTCTCCACCCGTTTGGCGAGCGGCCTGGAATTCCTCAAAGCCTTGGAGCTCCGGAAATCGACGCTCCGGGCGATTACCGAAGAACTCGTCCGCGCCCAACCCCTTTTTTTCACCCGGGGTTTCGCGCACTTGCGGCCTTTACGCCTCAAGGACATCGCGGAACGCATCGGGCTCCACGAATCCACGATCAGCCGCGCCATCCACGGGAAATACATCAAGACACCGCAAGGGACGATCCCCTACAAGAGTTTTTTCTCGCAAAAGCTGGAAACGGCCGATGGCGAGGGAGAATCCCAGAAGAGCATCATGGAAAGGATCCGGAATCTGGTCGAAAAGGAAGATCCCAAAAAACCTTTGAGCGACCAGGCTCTTGGGGAAGCGCTCAAAACGGAAGGGATCCGGATCGCCCGCCGCACGGTCGCGAAATACCGCGAACTTCTGAAGATCCTTCCAACCCACATGCGGCGGCAGCGCTAAATCCCGCAGGAAAATCCGCGGCCGTCGCCGCCCATAAAAAAAGGACAAGCCCGGAGCTCCGGACCTGTCCCTGATACCCTTCGAGCTTCCAAATTCAATCCGAAAAGAAAGCTGGTGGTCAGAGTCGAACTGACGACCTGCTGTTTACGAAACAGCTGCTCTACCGACTGAGCTACACCAGCACCAGCTTACGAGGGAGCGATTATACCAAAAGGATACGACAAATCGAGTTAAGACTTAAGATAAGAATCGATCGCATGCGCCGCCTGCCGTCCCTGGCTGATGGCCCACACGACGAGAGAAGCCCCGCGGGCCGTATCCCCCGCCGCGAACACGCCCGGGACCGAACTCATATAATTCGCGTCCGCAGCGACATTCCCGCGAGCGTCATACCGGACCCCCAGTTCGCTCAGCAGCGGGGAATGCTCCACATGAACGAACCCCATCGCCAAGAGCACCAGCTCCGCCTGCAGAACGAACTCCGTCCCCGGTAATTCTTTCATCGTGTACTGACCGGTCGCCTTGTCGAATTGCCACTCCACGCGGGTGCAGTACACCTCGCGGATTTTTCCGTCCGGCCCGCCCACGATCTTTTTCGTCGTGATCGCCCAATCGCGTTCACACCCTTCTTCATGCGAAGTTGAGGTCCGAAGGATCTTCGGCCAGTTCGGCCATTCGGGATTCCACGATTCTTTCCAGTCGAGCGGTTTCGGCAGGATCTCGAACTGGTAAACTTTTTTGGCGCCCTGGCGGTTGGAAGTCCCCACGCAATCCGAACCCGTGTCACCGCCCCCGATCACCAGCACGGTCTTATCCTTCGCCGAAATTAGATCTTCGGTCTTGCCCTCGCCTGAAACCGCCTTATTCGAAAGCGACAGAAAATCCATCGCGAAATGAACCCCCTGAAGTTCACGCCCCGGCACCGCGAGATCCCGCGGCGCGCCGGCGCCCATTGTCAGCAAAATGACGTCGAAATTTTTTCGGAGATCCGCGGCCGGCACGGTCACACCCGCGTCGAC